>JAVCDK010000145.1 GCA_030765865.1 Candidatus Celaenobacter antarcticus
TGTTGTTTGATAATCTGTACTCAGGTCTTATTGGATTAAGAGTCTGGGATGCACAGGAACTTTGTTCTGATTCAACTGCCCCAAGATATGTTCCATTATGGACATCAAATGTTGATCTTGAATTAACGGAAAGCAATGTAATAGTATCAAATCTTCATCCTGCTGAAGGTGAGGTAGTATCTTTTGAAGCAACCGTTGAATGCCAAACTGAGGATGGTGCTAATGTTGATGAGTTTGTTGTTCGTTTCTATGATGGTGACCCAACAATAATGGTTAACCCAATTGGAACATTTAATCTTGGACCAATGGGAAATGGAGATGAAGAAACAGTATTACTGAATTGGACTATGCCAGATACACTTGCTCATGATATTTATATTATAGCTGATGCTGATTATGATATAGAAGAGTATGATGAAGATAACAACCAAGTTATAGTGAAGCTTGGAACAACCATACCACCTTCTGATGAACCATACTTCTCTCCAAATCCATACAATCCTGAATCATATACTGGTAAAATACATCCTAATTTTGATGATCCCATCACCAAGCTGAGAATATACGACATAGCGGGTGAACTTGTAAAAGAAGTTGAAAATGATGAAGTCGAAGCGACATGGGATGGTATAAATGAATACGGCGACTATGTTGCAAATGGTGTTTATTTTATCATCGTTGAAAATCAAGCTGGTGAGAAAAAAATAATCAAAGTAGCGATATTACGCTAGGAAAGGAGATAACAATGAAAAAACATAAAATACTCAAAACATTACTTTCTTTTGTGGCAATACTTGGATTGTTCACTTCCTTTGCATTTGCAGAAGAAGATCTTGCAGGTGGTCAGGGGGGTGCTTTCCTGAGAATTCCAGTTGGTGCTCGTCCAGCCGGTTTGGGAAATGCTTTTGCTGCTATTGCCGATGACGGCTCTGCTCCTTTCTACAATCCTGCAGGTCTTTGCCAGATAAAGGGCACTCGTATGGGTGCAATGTACAATATCATGAGTCTGGATAGAATAAACTACCAGGCATCGATCATTGTGGGTAGTAAGCGTAATGCAGCTATAGCGATTACGTTCAATAGCTTTGGAGTGGGTGATATTCCCGAAGTCCTGCCAGGTCAAGGACCAAGTGGTGACACATTCAGTGCCACTGATATGGCTCTTGGTATTTCTGCAGGCGGAAAGATTATTTCTTTGTTGAGCTTCGGCGCAGGAGCCAAGTATGTCACGCAGTCTATTGATGAGAACAAGGCAACAGGTTTTGTCTTTGATCTCGGTGCATTGGTTGCTACTCCTGTTTCAAGCGGACTGATAAAACAGATACGTGCCGGCGCAAGCTTGATGAATTTCGGTGGAAAGATGAAATGGGATACTGATTCTGATCATGAGGATGAAATACTTCCTATGCTGAGGCTTGGTGCTTCTGCAGATCTTCAGCTTACTTCTTTTGATGTGATCGGAATTGCGGAAATATCTCAATCACTTGGACGTGAAGGCGATCAGAAAAATGATTTCAAACTGCATCTTGGCGTTGAAGGATGGCTTGCAAATCTTTTTGCAGTGCGTGCCGGTCTCGATGGTGAAGATTTCACAATGGGCGCTTCTGTCATGTTTGGAGATTTCCGATTCGACTATGCCTATATTACCGATTATCTTGATGAAGGTGCCACGCATAAACTTGCAATTGACTTAGGATTCTAAGCAAAGAAAGAAAACTATATTAACGGCTTTGTCCCGATCAATCGAGATGAAGCCGTTTTTCTTTACACACAAATTTGACAAAGGATGACTTGACACTAAGTTATTTACACGACTTATAGTTTTTTTACAGATACATAGGGGGTGACTGGTTTCGACAGGGACTGCGGAGGTAAGAATAGCATATCGGGCAGATTACCTATCCCGTTAAACTTGGTAATACTAAATTGTAAATGCAGATGAAAATCTAGCACTAGCTGCATAATCATGCAACTCATTTGATAGGATGGTGCCATTGACAACCTGTTAAATGCCGTTTTTAATGGCTCAGATGCTGCGATGTCTATACACAGCGTTGAAGCTTAATAGGCTTGGTTTCGGAAAGGTTTGTGCATTGTTCTTTCTGAGACGACCAAATTACGATGTTCTAAATATGTAGAATTTCTTACAGCCAAATCTCTGGACGCGGGTTCGACTCCCGCCACCTCCACCAGTCTTCGCTTGGAGCGGAGCGAAAAACGAAGACTGACACGCCGGAATGTAATGAAGGCGGTCTCATAACTTTAATCTACTGTTTATTTTTGCTCCAAGACTACGACCTGGCAGGCCATTATGAAAACTTTTTACTATGTCTATATCCTCCAAAGTGAGAAAGATCTAACAAAGCATTATACCGGATTCACAGAAAATATACAAAATCGTTTGCATAAACATAATTCCGGAGGATGTCCACACACGGCAAAATTCAAACCTTGGACCATTCAGAATTTTTTCGCATTTCTTTCTAAAGAAAAAGCAATTGCCTTTGAAAAATATCTTAAATCAGGATCTGGAAGAGAATTTGCACGCAGTCACTTCTAATTATAGCATTGTGGAATCAATTTAAGCGTCTTGCGAGGTCACCACACAACTTTCTTTAATTGAACTAATTTTTTTATGTTTTGAGATTTTTGGGGGATATATATAGTTAAAAGGAGTGAACAATGAAAACCTCAAAAACTAATTTTAAAGAAATTCTAATAACCATCTCAAAATTATTTCAGTTAGTTAAGTTTATTGTTGAGATTCAAAAGTTCTTAATGTCTGCTAAATAAGTATCTTAGGGGTCTATGGATGTTTCAACATTTATAGACCCTTTTTTTATAATTATTCTATTTCTATCTTATCTATCTCTTTCATCAGTCTGTCAGTTTCAGCAAGTGCAACAACAATTTTCTGGTAGTGAAGTATATCCTCAAAACTTAGTTTTCTCCCTCTCCTGTCCTTGAGCCACTTGTGAGCTGGCTGGTAACCGCCTATGTAAAACTCCCAAGCGACCAGCGGTATCTTATCGAAATACTGTGTGTCGTTTATCCAAATTCTGCCAAGCTGCTTAGCCGGGTTTGTAATCTCCCAATCTTTTTTTGTAATCCGCCGGGTTATCACGTTGTCGCCATCCACCGGGTATGTGGTTATGTATTCCTCAACTTTTGGAGATTCCAGAAGGTGTATTTGCCTTAACTCTCCACCCAACTTAACTAATTTCCAGAAGGTAGCCGGGTCTTTCGGGTATGGTACTCGTGGAAAGTCTATCTTGAGAAATTCTTTGTACTTCTCTCTGTAGGTTGGTGAATGTAACACCGCATATATGTAATCCAGAATGTCCACCGGGGCAAACGAATTTGTCACACTGAGCGAAGTCGAAGTGTCCTTTTCCGAGGTAAAAGTTAGATGTAGTTTCCCAGCTATTTCTTGTACTATTTCCGGGTTGAGATTTGGAGTCCTATCTTTGTTATCATCAATTAGATTTTGTTCTGATTTATCCAAATACAAGTATAAAGGGAAATAATAACCACTACCAAACCTTCCAGCTGTTCCAGTTAAATTAAATTCACCAATAAATTTAGTTAAAAAGACGTATCTCCAGTCACTAACACATTGTTTTGAAGCAACTAAACCAATATTTTCAACGTTAATAAAGTGCTTCATAACACCTTTTCGTCCTCTTTCAATGAAATCGTTATCGTAATAAAGAAATTTATTATCAAAAGGACGATAGCTGATTTTATAAATTAAGTTTGAATTTAATTCATCAATTTTTCCCTTAACATCATCAATTTTCCATCGTAAATTTTCTTTTAAATGATATTTATTTTTTAAATGCTCTTTATCTAGAATAATGAAATCGTTGATTTTATTTTTCAGATGTTCTATGCTTTCACCAATTACAAAATTGTCTCTTGAAGTTACAATACCGACACTGTTTAATTGAAACAAATCATTTATTTTAAAACCAAGTTGATATTGAACTTGAGCATCAAAATCTTTTTCTACAAAGAAATAATCTGGTTCTACATTTTGGATTTCTGAATAAGAAATATCACTAATATTATGCTTCAAAAAAAAATCATATTTAAACTCTCTTAAACCATACAAATCGTAATGAAAGATTGAACCAAGTTCAGAATTTCTTTTTCTCCCAGTTTTAATAAATATATTTATTGAAACACCCTGTTGGATATCGAAAACATTCTCATCTTTACTACCATCGGGACAAATTTCTTTTTTCTTTGAATTTCCGTGTAAATCTAAAATATATATTTTATCATATGTTTTCAGTAAATTCCATCTCATCCCTCTAAATGTTGGGTTATCCAGAAAACCATGTGCGTTAACAAATGCCAATATTCCTTCACCGTTTTTTTTAATGTAATATTGTCCGTATCGCAAAAATTTTACGTAATCATCATTTATCCATTTGGAATTTCTTTCTTTTAATTTTACCTTGCCACCGGGTTCTTTTTTGTAATCATCCATCAGGTTTGAAATCCACTCACCTTTATTTGCACTTTCTCCGCTATACGGTGGATTTCCCAAAACAACCATCACCGGGGTATCTCGTTTTATGTGGTTTGCTTCGTGTGATTCGTTACTCAACCAGCTTGCAAAGAGCGTGCCTGTATCCGGGTGGTATTCTTCTAGGGAATTGGTTAAGTAAATGTGAAATCGTTTCTCTTGTTTAGGTTTATATCCTGTCTCACTGAGAAGCATATCGAGTTTGAGGTGAGCCATCGTATAGGAAGCCATCAAAAGCTCAAAACCATTCAGCCGGGGTATCAAATGCTCATCTACATATTCGCTCCATGCTCCCTGCATATTCTGAAAATACTGGTTGTAAATATTCCTTACTACTTCAGCCAAAAATGTGCCGGTTCCGGCAGCCGGGTCGAGTATTTGTACTTTATGGACTTCTTTCTCTTCCTTTTTGTATTCACCTTTTCGCTTATCAATAATATCGGTTTCTACTTTGATTTTTATTTTGGATGTATCTGCTAATCCCTTTGAAAGGTTAAATTCGGTCTTGAGGATGTCATCCACTGCTCTCACAATAAAGTTTACTACTGGTTCCGGTGTGTACCATACTCCTCTTGATTTCCTTAATTTCGGGTCATATTCAGCAAGAAATGTTTCGTAAAAGTGAATAATCGGGTCTTGGGTTTGTGTGCTTTTGCCAAAATTGTGAAGCAACGCATCCACATCAGTCGCTCTAAACACATCTGCGAGGTTATCAACAATGGATTTTATTCTTTCGTCAATGTCATATCCTGCTATGTACTGGAACAAACGTCTGAGGAAGGGATTTGACTTCGGGATGAGTTCGGCTGCTTCCTGCCTGCTGAAATCATCCAGTGTTGGGTCATGCAACCGGGCTGCAAACATTCCGTAGGCAAGTGTTTGAGCGTAGATGTCGGCAAAATCCTTTGGTTTGAGGTCATGTATCAGGATTTTCTTAAAGGACTCGTACTGTTCTTGAAGCTGTGTGTTTTCCTGTGTTTCTTCATCTGATGTAATTGCTTTGGTAAGGATGTTTTGAAGCAACAGGGCTTTAGAAGCCATCATTTTAGCAAGCTTCTTTGAGGACTTTATTGTCTGTCCTATAAAGGTACAGAAATTTTGAATAAGGTTCTCAAATTCAGCAAAATTCTCAGGTAAAGGATTTATTTTATTTCCATCTATCTCGGCAATTCTTATTTCGTGTTGGAGTTTTCCATTTTGGTAAAATTGAAACCATGTATAGTTTGTAATAATAAGGTTATCGAGTGCTTCTTTGTACCGGGTGAATTGTTCTTTATACTGCTTAGCATTCAGGTCTTTATCAATGTCTTTAGCTTCGATGTAGCCAATCGGAATTTTACCTTTTGTAATGACAAAATCCGGGTTTCCGCAGTCTGTAACGTGTGAGGGTTCGTTGGTAATATCAACTTGAGGGCTGAGTTCCCTGATAAGGTTTTCTAAGTCACCTCGATAGGTATGCTCGCTTGAGATACCGGATTTGAAGCGTTTGTTGAGTGTGGTGAGGTAGGCTTGAATCATCTAATTTATCTCAACAATATCACTTTCTTAACTTCTTTACCAACACAATCTATACTCATTTTATATAAGTAAATTCCTGATTCCTGTATATTGCCATATTTTAAAATTTTTCCAATCCCGCTATGCGGGATACAAATAGTCAACAAAACTAATCCCTCACACAACGCACTGACATCCCGTAGTGCTTATCGTAGTAGCTCCGGCATATGGTAGTGTAACTATAGTGCAAGGCCAGGTACCAGGCGAGGTTACTACTGTTCTCTGTAGAAGACCAAAAGTACCCATTGCCTCCCATACCGTAGTAGTAACCACCGTAGTAGCGGTAACCACCAGGAAGGGCGGTAAAGCCACTCGCGTTTGTTGCCCCTGTATTAGGTTCATACCACAAACCATCTCCTCCTTCGATAGTTCCTGTACTCTTCATCTTTCCACCTGCCACACTGCTTCCACCAAGATAATTTACTAAGATCTGCCATTCATCATCAGTTGGCACATGCCAACCCTCTGGTGCTAATCCACGGCTGTCGTCCTCGTCCACCGCATACCAGTTGTAGAGATTTCCGTATGTGTCGCAATTAGACGGATCATTATCATACACACAATATGCACCACTTGAAAGACCAGTCCACTCAGTATTACTATATCCAGTTAGTATTGAATCTCCATTCCTGTAATGGGTCACCTTCAGGTTCTCCATCATCCATTCCTGGTTATCTATTATTATAGTATGGTACACATTGCCATCTATGTCTGTTACCGTTCCTGTTCCTTCGGTAATCGTAACTGTAATGACATCTGAAGTTGAACTATTATCACTCGTATCGTAAGCTTTGGCATAGATGGTATGCGTCGTATTTTTGGCTGTACCAGTATCCCACTCATATTCGTAGGGTTCTGTATTATCAGTTGATACTTTTGAGCCATCAATATAGAATTCTACCTTATCAACTTCCTTGTTATCAGTGGCATCAACGGTTATCGTAATCTCTGTTCCCTCTACGAATTCTGAGTTGTTCACTGGATGAGTAATGACTATCGAGGGCGGCGTGTTGTCTGATTCTGTAGTGTTATTGCATGAGATTACAAACAGAATTGATGTTGTCAGTATAATGAGTAGTATTTTTTTCATTGTTCCTCCATTTCATAGGTTTTGTAGCGAGTTAATTTTGTTTTTTCCATTCTTTATCTCAATAATATTACTTTCTTAACTTCTTTACCAACTCCATCAACATTCATCTTTGTAAAATATATTCCTGATGATAATTCATTAACTTGGTAAGCAATTGTGTACTCTCCAACATTTTTATCTTCATTTATAAGCGTTGAAACGAGTTGCCCTTTTATATTAAATATTTGTATTGTAACTCTGCCAGGTTTATGAATATTAAAACTTACTGTGAGATTGTTGATGTTTGAACTAATTGGATTTGGATAGTTGGTAAGATTGAATTCTGATGGTTGTACTGGTTCATCTATTGAAATATTTTGGTTAAAGTAGAATGCACCCATGTCCGCTATCGTTCCATCAGGATCGGGAGGCGAGCTTGGGTCTCCTGCATCTATACAGGGTGACTTTGTTGAGTCAGGAATAGGATAGCTTACCCAGCTTAAATGATAGTCTCCATTGAGAGGGTCTACAAATAATGGGTCCATAAAAAGATTACAATAAGTATCACACGAATCTCCATTTGCATTTACTGTAATAATTTGACCGAAATATGGTGGTATGGCACTACCAGAACAAACATTTAAATTTAACCAGAATATATTATATTCAAAAGCAGAAGGTAAACCACCAAATGTAACACCATAATCATTATTATCATAAATAATATTGTTTAAAATATTTGGATGAGAAATTGATGAAGTAATACTTATTCCATCATCATTATTTTTACAAATCGTGTTATTGCTGATGGTCGGGGATGAATAAGAGCAGTAGATTCCATCATCATTATTTTTACAAATCGTGTTATTGCTGATGGTCGGGGATGAAGAATTGCCGCAGTGGATTCCATTACTATAATTATTACTTATCGTGTTATTGCTGATGCTCGGGGATGATGAAGAATAGCAGTAGATTCCAGTATGACTGTTACTGATCGTGTTATTACTGATGGTCGGGGATGAAGAATAGCAGAAGATTCCATAACTATAATTATTACTATTTATCGTGTTATTGCTGATGGTCGGGGATGAAGAAGAGCAGTGGATTCCATTACTATAATTATTACTTATCGTGTTATTGCTGATGGTCGGGGATGATGAAGAATAGCATAAGATTCCATCATTATTATTACTATTTATCGTGTTATTGCTGATGGTCGGGGATGAAGAATTGCCGCAGCGGATTCCATTACTATAATTATTACTGATCGTGTTATTACTGATGCTCGGGGATGATGAAGAATAGCATAAGATTCCATCATTATTATTACTATTTATCGTGTTATTGCTGATGGTCGGGGATGAAGAATAACAGTAGATTCCATATTTAGCATATTCTATTTTTGTGTAAGAGATTACGCTATTAGAATCGGAATCACTTTCAAATATGATATAGTTCCAGTCATTGGGATTAGCAATAGATTGCCCGGAAGTAAAACGGATAGTGTCTGTTTCTGTTCCTGCCGCAATTAGTTTTCCAGAGATGCTAAATGAATAGCAATCCATAAATTCAACAGTAACACTGGGTTCAATTATGAGTGTATCTCCACTATTAACGGAAATATCTCCAGCTACATGGTAGCTATAACCACCAACCAAAGTTCCGCTTAATGCACCACTTAAACCTATGTAAAGAGTAACGGGATCTAATGTAGTATTAATAAAAATTTCAACACCTCCCGGTATTGTATAAGATAATCTGCTATCATGAGAATATGTAATAGTGTAAATACCTCCTGAGAGTCCAATCAGGAATGAGCCATCCGCATTGGTATAAGTGCTGTCTGTAATAGCCGAAGGGGTAACTGCTTCAAATAGAATCTTTGTTCCAGAATGGTTTGTTTCTCCATCAAGATAGCAGAAGCCATCTACCGTAATAGTTGACCATAGTGCTTGTGTGCCTAATAGTATTAAGCCAATAATAATTATAATCTTTTTCATTTTACCCACCTTTCATAGGTTTTGCTGCGAGTTAATTTTTCCATACTTTATCTCAACAATATTACTTTCTTAACTTCTTTACCAACTCCATCAACACTCATCTTTGTAAAATATATTCCTGAAGATAATTCATTAACTTTGTAATCTATGGCGTATTCTCCAACATTTTTATCTTCATTCACAAGTGTTTCAACAATTTGTCCTTTGATGTTGAACAGTTGAATATGTACTCTGCTGGGTTTCTGAATTGAAAAACTCACTGATAGATCATTGATGTGTGCGCTTACTGGATTGGGGAAATTTGTAAGCATAAAATCTGAAATTTCTTGAGGATCGACACCAGTAATATCTTGGTTAAAATAATAAGCTCCCATATCTGCACGTGTTCCGTCCGGGTCCAAAGGTGAAGCAGGATCTCCGGTATCAATACAGGGTGATTTTGTTGCATCGGGTGTGGGGAAGTTAGCCCAGCTTAAAAGATAATCTCCGGTCAGTGGATCGACAAATAGGGGATCTGCGTCAATACAGCCGGTTCCTGCGCTGCATTGGAAAAAATTACCACCAGCGTTGTTCCAGAAATCGGAATACGTTAATACAGGACTTCCTGCCGAAACATACACTGCATATGTCCCCAGATTATCTGAGATTATGGAATTAAGCACAAGAGGAGAAGAAGTAGAAACACAATATATTGCACTACCATACCATGTTACATCATTATCGGTTATCGTTACATTTTCCAGGGTTGGATCGGATAGCCACAGACAGTAAACACCGCCACCGTAATTGCCGCCAAAATTACCTGATATTTCTACATTTTTAACATATGGGGAGGATGCACTACAGAGTAGTCCGCCTCCACTTCCTGAAGCACTATTATCTGTTATCGTTACATGATGTATATTCGGTGAGGAATAATTACAGTAAATTCCACCACCCAGATAATTAGAGCCATTTCCTGTAACGGAAAGGTATTGTATGCTTGGGGATGTATGGTCACAGTGAATGCCACCACCATATTGACTGTATCCATTGGTAATAGTGAAGCCAGTTATAATTGCGGTCGAATCTTCTCCATTTTCGAAAGTTACTACACAACCAGAATTGTTGCCATCAATGATGGTTTGAGAAATATAGGAGGGGTCAGGTGTTGTGTGAAATAGCGAAGCAACTGTGATCAATTTACCGTTGTAATTGATGTTCTCAACATAGGTTCCGGGTTGTACGAGAACGACATCTCCATTTGTTGCAGCATCGATTCCTGCTTGTATTGTTGCATAATCCGCAGGAATGTTTATTGTGACTGCATAAGCATTGATTGCAAATACAGTAATGAGTAGTGTTGCGAGAGTAAAAATTTTACAAGTTTTTTTCATTTGAATGCCTTTTTTTTTTTGGGTTAACTTCCTCTTGTTTTAAAATCGATTAAAAAATGGAACTTCAGCAGTAAATCCTGATAATCAACGAATGGATATTTGGGAATTATATTTTTGCTGTCAAATTTTCCTATAAAATATCCTCATTAGAAAATCCCGGTTTTCATAGGAATTTAGCTGATTCTTTTTGCCTACAACGGCGTAGTGGAACAGAGCCGGTTGGTTTAATTTCCTGATCTCATCAAAACCAGCGAGCCAACAGGTACTCCAATATGCCCAGCGATCACTTCGCATTTGACGCGGAGGAGGAAGAATATTTCCCGCTCTTCATCAGATAATCCTTCATAGTTACCCTGCCCCTTGCTGATAACAATGTCTGCATTACGGAAAAGCTCATTGAATTCTTCACTGCATTTTGATATGATGGTTCCCGGCACTGCTGAACCAGAAGAGACAAGTTCTGCGACTTTGTCTATACCGGCGCGCTTCGCATCCTTTTCAACAACATCATTTATAACGGGTCTTCCACGCACACCAAAATACACTTTTTTGCCAGCCAACTGTTCGATGAGCAATCGGTCAAATACTGATTCACCAGCATTATCACCAATATAGAGGATTGTTTCTGATGTATCTAACCTTTTTTTTAATAGATCGTAATCATTGATCGTGAGTTCTTTATGAAGAATTGCTTCAATTTCTGCAGGAATATCAACAGTATGATTGATAGCAAAGTCGATGACATTTCCAGCAATTGCCATTTTGATGGCTATAAAAAGAGGATCAGCACTGTCTGCAATGATGTTTTGGCAGAATGGAACGAGCTGTAGTGCTTCATCGGTATTCTTGTTTTTCATGTCTTCATAAGGATCTTCTACACCGGAAACTTCACGGATTTTCCCATAAATGAATTCTCCGATTTCAGCGGAGGTTTTATCCAAAGAAATTTCCGGAAAGAGCGACCCGACTGCATCTATGACGGATTTTATTACTTTTGGGTCATCGGTGAACAATCTTGCTGCACGGAGTGCTTGTTGTATATAACATGGGAAGCATTCAAAATAGGTTTTCATTGGGTCCTTTCATGTTCTGTCAGGGAGTGGTCCCTGACAACTCGATTATAATAGATTATGATCAATTGATCCATCGGGGAGCATGTTGTCTGGATGATATTGCCCGGATTCTTCCATTTCATACCGCACACATTTTGTCCAGTCACTTTTGCAAAAGTTGGTGACCCATTTTTCATCAAGTTTGCCAGCTTCATAATAGTATTTCATGGGACATACAGGATACCATTTGCATTGAATTATTTCGGATATTTTATCATTACCATTCATGATTTTATAAACAGGAATTTGAAAAAGATTTTATTTGTCAAAAAATGTTTATAAGTTTGAAGGTTTTTCATTTGTATTGACCTTGCTGAAAGAGGAGAAGAACACTCTTAAAAGGGAATGGCTTTTTACACCATTCCCAGATTAATACTATTTGTTAGCAGTTTTCTTTGTTATTTTTAATATTTTCAATTGCGTTTTCTGCAGCTTTAATAAGCAGATATTTTGTTGGTGCTGTTGTGAGGAGGGGGTGTGTGCCTACCTGGAATGAGATGAGTTCGTAGACCGTCACCGCTTTTTGAATTGCAAGACTGACAGTGTTGATCATCTCACCAACCGATTTTCCTCCGAGTATCTCTCCGCCGATTATTTCACCATTTTCCGGAGATACAATAAGTTTCACGATGAGTTTACTCGCACCTGGCAATTTTCCGGGGTGTCTGTCTACATCCTGTGCTTTTCCGATCACGAATTGTACATTCGCATCCAGTGCAGTCTGTTCTATCGCACCAGCTGATGCAAAAACTGTACTATTGATTTCTGTAGAAAAAACAGATAGTGTTCCGGCAAAATGTCTTAGAAGTTTGATGCAGAAAAGATTGTTGCCCAGTACGCGTGCTTCTGCTGTCGCAGTTGAGGCGAGCATAATATTGTCGGTTCGTCCCGTGATAAAACCAATGGTCTGAGAACAGTCTCCAACTGCATAAACATCTTTCACAGAAGTACGCAAATAGTTGTCCACTCGTATTGTGCCACGGTCGTCTAGTTCTATACCTGCTTCTTTTGCAAGATTGCAATTCGGCACATAACCGATAGAACAAATAACCAGATCAGCTTCAATAGTCATATCATTTGAAAGAAGAACACCTTTTACTTTTCCATTTTCTCCAATTATTTTTTCTGCTTTTTGCCCCGTGTAGAGATGAACGCCGGCATCTTTTACGATTTCATCAGCTTTCTCTGCGAAATCAACGGAGAATGCCCTATATAAGCAATGAGGTTCTGCTTCGATAAGGGAAACGTTTTTATCCGGATATTTTGCTAACTGCTCGGAAAGTTCCACACCAATGAAACCTGCACCGATGACGACAATATTTTTTGCTTTATCTGCCTTTGCTTTCAGGGCGTTTATGTAGTTGTAACTTTTCTTAATGTACTCAACGCCATCAAGATCATATCCTTCGATAAATTTAGGAACAAGTGGGCTTGAACCCGTTGCAAAGACAAGTTTTTCATACGCAAGTTCTTTGCCGGATTCTGTGACGAGAAATTTATCTTCTGAGCTCACCTTCACCACTGTATCAACGAGAACTTCTCCACCCGCATCGACAAAGGGCTTTGGACTCATCTGATTTTGGTCGATACTTTCCAAATCGTGGAAGATATAGGGGATTCCGCATGGAACGAGTCCTTTTTCTTCTTTTTTTATCATCAGAAATGATTTTTCAGGATGTTTTTTTTTCGCAGTAACCCCAGTGACAATTCCGGAAGGACCGCCACCAATAATTATAACATCATACTTTTTCATATCAAATTCCTTTCTTCATTGTTAATTTTTTGTGATATATTGCTGTTTATTAAAACAGCTATGAATTTGTATTAAGTTTTAATTCTAAAAAATATTCCCCTCTCGCGCTTGTCAAATTCTATTCTATTATTATCAATTAATTCACTTATATATTTATTTAATTCATTTAAATGAAGATTCAAAATCTTCGCAAGTTCGTTATCTGTGCAAGGTCTTCTTCTGATAGTTTCGAGAATTTGATCCGCAATATTTTGATTGAAACTTTGAATATGCTTACGTGTTTTTGCTTCGGCAATAACTTCAACGGGAATAGGTTTGAAGAAATCAGCAATTTCTTCTAATTTTATTTTTGAAACCGATTTTACCCAATTTTCTGTGCCCGGTCGGTCAAGTGTATTTAATTGGACAAGTTCAGGCTTGATCTTTTGAACTGTTTCTTTGAGTAAGATCAGCTCTTTTTTTGTGTCATTTAATTGCGGAACAAAGAAAATTTCCAGATATATTTTACCTGTAAATTCTTTTCTTAATTGGATAAGTCCTTCAATGATTTTATCAATAACCAAATTTTTATTAGGACGGTTTATTTTTAAAAATGTAATTCGCGACACAGCATCAAGAGAGGGCAATAATACATCAGCTTTCTTCACCTCATTTCTTACTTCTTTGTCCCAGAAAAGAGTTCCGTTGGTGATTACAGCAACTTTGTATTGCGAGTAATTATCCTTGATGAAATCGATTACTTTACCCAAACCACTGTTAAGGGTTGGTTCTCCCTGACCAGAAAAGGTGATAAAATCAAGTTCAGGTTGTTGATTGAGGTACTTATTAAGTTCATCAATCACTTCATCAATCGGAATATATTCCTTTCTTTCAATCGTTAGATTTGTGGTTTTGCCAACTTCGCAATAAATACAATTCAAGCTACAAACCTTGTATGGAACTACGTCCACACCAAGTGAAATTCCTAACCTTCGTGATGGCACAGGGCCAAATAAATATTTCATTAGTACTCCATTTTTATATAAATTACATTTTTGTCAATATTTCAGCACTATCAGATGTGACTAAAATCGTATGCTCAAATTGTGCACTTAAACTTCCATCAGCAGTTGTAACTGTCCAACCATCTTTTTTTGAAGTTTTAACCAGATAAGAGCTTCCCATATTTATCATCGGTTCAATAGTGAAGATCATTCCTTCACGTAAATTTATTTTATTGTTTACTGTAAAATGATGAAAAACCTGTGGTTCTTCATGGAATTTTCGTCCAATACCATGGCCACCGTATTCACGAACGATGGAATAACCAAATTTGGTAATATATTTTTCAATTGCTTTACCAACTTCATATAAGTATTTTCCGGGTTTTACAGCTTTAATCCCTTTGTACATTGCTTTTTTAGTTCGTTTTAATAAGTTTTTTACATTATCATCAACGTTGCCGATCATAAAAGTACGGGATGTGTCACCGTGAAAACCATCTAATATTAAAGTTACATCAATATTTACAATATCACCACTTCTCAAAATATCTTTTTTGGAAGGAATTCCATGACATACAACATTGTTGATCGAAGTACAGATACTTTTTGGGAATCCATTATAATTTAAAGGTGCCGAAATAGCTCCGTGTTTTTGAGTAAATTCTTCACAAAGGTCGTTTAAGTAAAGTGTCGTCACTCCTTCTTTTACAAATGGTTCGATATAATCCAATAATTGTGCAGCTAATTTTCCTACCTCTCTCATTTTTTCTATTTCTTTGTTATTTTTGATTATAATCATTTTTTTCCTATTATTTTTCTAAGGTTACTAAAATTAACGACAGAATTTTTATAAAATTCATGATGATACAATAATGATGCAGGGTGAGATAATGGGAATATTCGGTACTTGTCAGACGTAAATATTTTCCCGATTAATTCTGGAAAATCTTTTCTGGAAAATGAAGGGAATCCAAATTTTTGGAAGATGTATTTAGTTGAGTAATAACCAAGAGGTGCTAATATTTTTGGCTCAACTTTTTTAATTTCCATGTCTAAATATGATGAGCACGCTAATATCTCGCTTTGCTTTGGTCGTCTATTATGTGGGAGAGTACACTTAATGAGATTTGTCATGTATAACATATCTTTATAGATTTTGGCTTCTTCTATAAGTTTATATAGCATCATACCGGAAGGTCCAATGAACATTTTATTCTCTTTATCCTCTAATTCGCCCGGAGCTTGTGCGATCAACATAATATCTGCATTCTCATTTCCCTCTCCGTGCAGCGCATGAGTGCGGGTTTTATGTAGCGGGCAGCGAGTACAGTTTTCAAGTTCTTCTCTTGTAAACATATTAATATATGACTATTTTTCTTTTAAAAGTTCGAGTAATTTTTGCATTATTTTCGTTGCTTTGCCTTCCAAAAAAATATCAGTTATTTTGTTTGTATAATTTGATGGCTGGATATTTATTTCAACTATTTTCACATTATTTCTTTTTGCCTCAATTGGAATTATAGAAGCGGGCATAATTTCACCAGTTGTTCCTATGAGAACAAAAACATCAGCTATTTCAATTTCCGCAAAAGAATTTGTTCTTGCCGGTTCGGGAATAGGCTCACCAAAAAAAACAAAATCGGGTTTTAGAACAGTTCCACATTTTTCACATTTAGGTGGCAATTGAGATAGATCTATGTTCGTTGCGGAATAAATTTTATTACAGTTTGTACATATCAAATCTCGAGATGTTCCGTGAAATTCATATACTTCTTTACTTCCTGCTTCCTGATGAAGGTTATCAATATTTTGTGTAATAACAGAATTTATATAACCTGATTTTTCCATTTCTGATAGAGCAAAATGGGCAGCATTTGGTTTTGCTTTCCCAAAGAAATCATAAAATATCTCTTTGATCAGTTTCCAAGATTTAAGAGGATTGTGATGGAAATAATTAATATCCAGAAATATGGGATTGAATATACTCCACAAACCATTTTCCCCACGAAAGGGTGGAATCCCGCTTTCCACAGAAATTCCCGCACTGGTGAATGCTGTGATGTGTTTAGCATTTCTGATAATTTCAGCAGCCTTTTCAATCATTTAGAATTCTTTGAAGACCCTTGCTAGTGATTTTCCCGGAGCTTGAACGTCTAAATCAAGAAAATAACCAAATGGAGTTTGTGAAACTTCATAACCGGAATTTTTCAATCTTTGTTCAGCCCGATCAAACAGTTCTTTTGTTATTCCTTCATCTGCCTTGCTCATAGATAAATGAGCAAAAGAGTGTAAGACAATATTGTTTGTATCATTTTTCTTCGCAGCCCATTTCAGGTTTTTGATCATTTTAGTTTCCACTTTGGAAATATCTTCTTCGTCTTTTTGCTCCACCTGAATAAATCCAACAAGCGTATTTTCAATCTGTTTTTCCTCTTCATATTTCTTCGCAGATTCCAAATTCTTGATGTTGGTTTTATAGGCAAATTTTTCGGAATAGATCATAAGTAATTTCATTGTTTTCCTCACTTAGTTTAATTAACATTTTCAATTAATACTCATTGCCAATTCATAACCTTCATTCTTTAGCGTAACCGAGTTTTATAGGTGCAAAGATAAATTCATTTTTTAAATTTAACATATTTTCTCCATTAATTTTTTTATAGCATGAGAAATTTTTCCATTCTCAAAAATAAGCTTCAATCCCCTTTTTTCTAGCCTTTCAATTCCCTTTTTGCCAATTTTATTAGAAATAATTATATTACAATCGCTTATTATCTCATAAACATCAAGAGTTTTCAAAGGTTGCAAAGTTTTTTCAAAAGTATTAATCCTTTTTTCAAGAAGTATGATTTTATTTTTTTCGATTTCATAAATATAAAATTCTTTTGCTCGACCCAACATTTGTGAAAAAATATTTTTTCCGTCATTTGTAGGTATGGCAACTTTCATTTTTTCGCTCCGAGTAATCTTACATATTTGTGGAAAAAGAGATATTCCTCATAATCACGAAATTCGGCATCGGATAAAATTTGTTTCCAATCTTTTTCTATGAAATCAAAAGCATACGGACACTCGACGATTTTGAAGGGAATTCTGAAAATCAGAGACATATTGTTCAAATCGAATTCGTTGTAATCCAGAATGAAAAAAGTTCCGCCCGGTTTCAAAGCCTTAAAAGCATTTTGAATAACAATTTTACGAACCTGATGCGGAAATCCGTGCAGCACAAAAGAGATGAAAACTTTATCGAATTCATCTTTATAATCCAATGGTTCGTCGATGCGTTTTTTTAGAACTTTTACATTATCAAAACGGCGTATTTTTTTCTCGAATTGAGAAATCATATAGTCGGAAATTTCCAGTCCGAGGATTTCACTTTTTTCAGAAAGATATTTATTCATCAAGAGGGCATTTCTTCCCGTTCCTGCGCCGAAATCAAGAATCTTATCATTTTGATCTATCTTCATTGAATGAATTGCTTTTTTTATAAAAGTATTATAGCCACCAAATGTCATAATATTCATTAGGTGATCATAAAATTTTGCACTAAAACCTTGAACTTCAACTTTAGAATCAGGATAAAATTTTTTCATGTTTTTCCAGCTCATCTGCAATTTATTTTTTTTATGAAGACAAAACTTGAAGCAACGATTAATGAAACTATACTGAATGTGATATAATATCCCAGAAGAGATATTAATATTCCAGCAACAAGCGGGAAAAAGGTGGGCAAGATATTTCCTGCGCCGGAAATTCCAGTATATGTTGCCCGATTTTCATTACTGGAAATCTCCACTAAAATACCATTTCTGGAAATATTGAAAGTAGTGATAAAAATTCCTGTAAGAACAAAAAGCAACTGATAGATTAGCTGGTTATTACCAAAGAACAAGCTGAGAAGT
Organism: Candidatus Celaenobacter antarcticus; assembly: GCA_030765865.1. Classification (GTDB taxonomy): domain Bacteria; phylum Cloacimonadota; class Cloacimonadia; order JGIOTU-2; family JGIOTU-2; genus Celaenobacter; species Celaenobacter antarcticus. The sequence goes on from JAVCDK010000145.1 coordinate 18,287, forward strand.
GGAATAATTGTTCCCAAAACAAAACTGAAATACAATAACTTTTTATATTCAAATTTTTCTGATCGCTTATAAAGAATTAAACTGGTTATCAACATCCCGATTATCTTTAAAAGAAGAATATTACCAATAAAACTATAACTCAATTCGAAATTTCTTTTAGCAAACAAGATCATAAAGGGGATGAAGCTGAAAGCAAGGCCCAGACAGTTAATGATAAATAGGTAATTTTTTAGATTAGAATTTTGTGAAATTTCCCGTGGAATCATTTTAAAAAATTTCCAAAAACTTTGCTTATTTATGAATTTAACACTGATTTCTTTGATTTTCCAGAAACCGAAAGAAGCCAATAATAACAATATTCCAGCAAGTAAAAGCAATGTACCGTAATTGTTCGGATAGGAAAGATGCTTGAGGATAGCACGTACAATAATGGCAGAAATAAAAATCCCAATACTGCTGATTGCCTGTTTAATTGAGAAAAATCTTTTGCGTTTTTGATATATAATGGATTTTCCCATAATATCGACATAAGAAATATTCGCAAAAGAACCGCTGAAAGAAAAGACTGAAATTAATATAAAAATATAAAAAATAAGCATTTGATTACTGATGAAGTCAGATCTGAAAAGAATGAAAGCTAATAACAATAAAGTAATAATCCTGAAGTTAATTCCCAACAGAAGATATTTTTTCTTATGCGTCTTGTTTGATAAAAATCCGGCGAAAATAATTTGCATTAAACCGGATCCTCCCACCATAATTGCAGTGAGAAAGCCCAACATAACAGCGTTTCCTCCGGCTTTTATCAGCATTGAGGGAATAATAGTGTGCACATCCATAAAGTTGGAAGCAAGCGAAAGAAAAATACCGTGCCAGATAAATGCCCTGAAATTTATTTTCGATATTTTTTCAGTTAAGATATTGTTCATTTTCATCTATTATGGAATTTATTGCTAAAATGTTTACTACATTACCTTCCAGGCACTTTGCTCCATAGCCAAAAATTTTTGCATATTTTCCTGAGTCATTACAACTTTTTCAATATTCACCTGAGCATTCATTGCTACCAAAGGTTGTTCTATACTTTGAATAAGCATACTTAGAATTGGAATATTAAGAGCCGGTAATGCCATCACAATTTGTATATTCTTCTCATTAATTTTATAAGATTTAATAATACCAAGATCATATAGTGAATGATTTATTGCTGGATGTTCTACACCTTCAATGATCTCGATTGCTTTTTTATTGAAATCCACATTTTTCTCCTATTTTATTATTATGCTAAAGATCCCATTGGATCCCACGGTTTTAAAATTATTGGTTCTAATTTCCAAGCTTCTTTTAAGTTCTCGGATAGATATTTCTTATTAATTACAATTTGATAAGTGTATTCTTCAAACCATTTATCACTCATCACAAAATAACCTTTCTTGCCGTTTTTTTCGCCCCAGCTGTTTTCCACTTTCCATCTATTTGGAACATCATCTATCAGATTTACACCGGTAAATACCATTGCGTGAGTCATTAAACTCTCTCCATAATTAAGTCTTCCAGCTTTATCAAGATTGAATTTTGATTGGAGAGCCTCTTCATAAGAATAGATGTCTTCAGCCAAAATACCGTTTTCTCGTTTCATCTTCTGCCTGACATCGCTACCGAACCAAACTGGAACTCCATCCTTTAGTTGTGCTAAAGCTAACTTTTTAAAAGTTTTTATTTCAACATTAAGATATTTTACCATATTTCCACCTTCTACATTCCCAAGATATTGAACTGTGAAAGTTTTATTAAATGGTTTATCTTCGGTAGGAGCATTAATAATACTAATATAATCTTTTAGATTAATATCAACATAGTTAGCATAAAATTCTTTTGGTGTAATATTTGAATCGCGATGGAATTTCTTATCTTTGTCGGTATATTCAAAGGTAAAATTTTTGGGTGGGATTCCTAAGAACATAGTTAACAAACGATAAAATTCAAATACCATTTCTTGTTTATCCTTCTTCAATTTTGCTAATGTTTTCCCATTTTGGTATTTTTCTCGCAAAATAGAAGCATTTTCCCTGAGTTTCAAAGTGAGAATATGGTTCATTCTTGCAGAATTGCTGCTGGCAAAAGTTTCCGGCATTGTTTCTTTTGGAACGACTCCGTATTTTTCTACAATACTTGTGAACATATCCCACTGTCCACCATCATTCAGAGGAGCACTTAAAAGCCACATAATAATTCTGGAATTTGTATCTTCATCTAAAGTTTCGAGAATATTTTCCATAAAGTAATTTGCTTTTTCAATTTTATCAAAGAACATCTGATAAGTTTGGGAAAGTTCAAAATTTTTCAGATTTAGATCTTTCATAATTTTGAATCTCATCGTATTCAGTCCTGCAAATAGCCAACATCTTCCACTCTTGTTTTGGGATGTGATCTTACCAGTTTTTAGTTCCAAAGAAAATGTGTGCTGCATATCTGTTTTAGATTTGTGATTCAACGCAATTTCATCAAGTCCTACGTTAAGAATACTGTTTCTGATAACATTTTCACTCTTTCTTTCTGAAACTCTAACTTCCATTTCAGTGTAAATATTTTCACTTATTTTTATTCTTTTGTTTGGCATTTTAGTTCCTTTAAAGTTTTTTTAAAAGCTTCTCTTTCTTCTCAATTTTTTTCACTAATTCTTTAAAAAAATCATCACCAGTGCAAGATTGTCATTTTTTAAAAAATGCGGAAATTTATGAAAAAATGTTTAAACTCTTTTCATAACAGAATTGCATTTCGGACAGAGAGTTTTATAGCATGGAATACCTCTTTGGTGTGGTTCTTTATATCCGCAATTCGGACAAACGCAATAACCACCCTGTCCTAGACCTAAACCTTGATTTCTTCCTCGTCCTCCTCCACTGCCGAAACCAAGTCCCTGGTTTCTTCCTTGTCCACCACCTCTACCATAATTACTAAATGAATTTTCAGTTCTTTCAGCCGATCCAGAAAACACTTCTTTCTTTGTTCTTGGTTGAGTGCTCTTTTTATCTGTTTTGGTTGTGATAATAGCTACAGCCGGACAAGCATTTGCAGCTTTGTCAATACATGAAGCATGTTCATCAATAATTTCAGCTATTGAGTTTTTAATTAAAAAACCTTCAGGACAAATATTAACACAAACGCCACAGCCAGTGCATTTTTCTTTGTCTATTTTTACCATTTTATTATCTCCTTTAATTTAAAATTTTTGGAATATTTTAATATTTAAAAAAACTCCTTAAATTCTGTATCTTATTACTTATACTTCTTTTCTCCCGTTTTTATCTCTACATTTAAAATATTTTCAAACGGAATTAAGGGACAGACGTAATTATGACTATAAGCACACCATGGATTAGTTGCTATATTAAAATCCAATATCCATCTATCTTCAATATAGTCTCTTTCTTCATAAAGGTCTAAATATCTTCCAGCTCCATAGGTTTCTTTCCCGTTCGTTGCATCTTTAAAGGGGATAAAAAGTCGAGTTTCGGCTTCTTCAGACTTATAGGCATTTAAAAAACAGGTCTTACCGTTTACATTAAAAGTGAACTTTCCCCATTTCAAAAACTCCCTTAAATTTCCTCCGGTATCTTCTATTTTCACTTTTTTTTGTGCGCAAATTCTTCTAATTCCAATTCAAATCTATATCTTAGATCAGGCTCATAATAGTTTAGTTTTAAAAAATTTGATCTTTCTTCCTGTGGAATAGGTGATTGAAAATTTTGTTTGAAAAAAATATCTTTTCCCTTTCTGTTATTTTTGATTAGGTTTTTATAATTCTCTGAATTCATATTTGCTCCGCAAATTTTTTAATAAACCGATCTCGATTTTTTTGCTTTAATAACGATAAAACTACCATCTCCGTACCCATCTAACACTTTTTGAACTTCAGTTATTTCATCAAGTTTTCCAAACACTGTCTGATAGGTTTCTTCAATTTTAAATCCCGTTTGTTGGAGCGATTCATAGACTTCTTCAGTTCCAAAAAATGTTGCTTCTTTGTAAAAAATACTTTTATCTTGAAATTCTAAATATATTTTCCCAACAGGGCTATCTTTATCAACAAAACCTATGATAAGATGACCATTTTTATTAAGCACACGGATTGCTTCCTGAAATGATTTCACAATATCATCAACAAAGCAAATCGTGGTGACCATCAAAGCAAAATCCCAGCTTTCATCGGGGTAGGGGAGATTCTCCGCAACTGCATCGAAGACCTTTATGTTTCTTTCTTTTGCTTTTTCCCTCATTCTTTTAGAGGGATCTATTCCTTCTGTGATACTAAAAGGTTGTGCAAAAAGTCCGCTGCCAATCCCTATTTCAAACCCCTTTTCATTTTTCGGAATAGCTTTTTCTACTGCCTTTAATTCAGATTGATATACGAATTTGTTGATGATGAACCACTTTTCGTATTCATTTAGATTTTCATCGAATACTTTTGTTTTTGCCAAATCGACTCTTTTCAAGACTTACAATAGGATATGCTTTCTCTCTTTTCCTTTTTCCCATTCGATATATATTTTCTCAATATTATTACATATTTTTTTTAATCCGACATCGATTTCATCGTCCCTGACAACGATGCAGACAAATTTCTTTTTTATGCGTTTAATATTTGGTCCAAAAATTTTCGATACAACAACAGCTACTTTTTCATCGAGAAGTAATGTGCTGATCCCCTTTGCTTTTTTAGGATCTGCATGTACATCCTCTTCTTCATCAACTGTGTTTTCTATTCTTTTGATAAAAGAAGCTCGATCCTCGTCAAGTTCATAAATATCATAAAAACGTGCATCACCAAAATGGCGACCCATAAATGTTTTACCGTCATCAGTAGCAAATGCGACTTTGAGTTTCATGAAAATTATAACTCACCTTTTTTGTAGGCATCATACGCTTCTTTGGCTGTCATTGCTCCTGCGCCAGTAATAATTTTAATGTTTCCTTGTTGTAGAGCCATTGCAGCATTTCCACCCGGGCCATTTCCTGTTATCAAAACATCGGGTTTTTGCTCGAAAAGTTTTTGTGCAGTTCGGGGTCCAGCTCCGTGTGCGACTTCATTGATGTCAGTATTATCAATGTAAGTGAGTTCATCTTTATCTTCGTCATAGATAAGAAAATATTCTGTTCTTCCGAATCGTGGATCGATAGGGGAGTCCCATTCGGTTCCTTTTGTTGTAATTGCGATTTTCATTCTATCTCCATTTCATTTTTTTTAGCTTACGGATTTACACAAATAAACACTGATAAATTCTATACTTTGTGCTTATCTAAGTTATTAATAAAAATTATATTCATTTTTTTATCTGTTTTATCAGAGATTATCCGTGAATAATAATATATTTTTCCAACTATCGCTTAAAATATTTTTCAAGGTTTCGGAATTGCTTTCAATAATTGTTTTTCCCTGGGTCATTGCAGCAGTGAAGCTCTCATCATAAGGAATATCTGAAATATGATCCATATTATTTTTTTCACAAAAATCGTGTATTTTCTCTGAGATTTCAGCATTTATATCAAACTTATTAATGATGCAACCTGATGGAATCTTGAAGTTTTGCACAAGCTCAAACACTCTCTTCATGTCGTGAAATCCGGAAAGTGTAGGTTCAGTTACAAGAATCACGTAATCTGCTCCTGATAGGGAAGATACGACTGGACAACCAATGCCAGGAGAACCATCTACAAGAATAAAATCTTTCTTGGTTTCCTGAGCAATATTCTTTGCTTCCTTTTTAACTTTCGCAACAAGTTTGCCTGAATTGTCAGCGCCAATACCAAGTCTGGCGTGAACCATTTGTGCTTCACTTTTTATTCTTGATATATACCACTTTCCGACGTTTTGTTCAACCATTTGTATCGCATTGACAGGACAGATTTCAGCGCAGTAAGCACATCCCTCACAATTGAGATTTATTATATTGAAATAATCTGTATCCTTTTGGACTGCATCAAATCTACACACCTGTTTGCATTTTCCGCATTTCATGCAAAGTGATTGATCTATCTTTGCCTTGAAGCCGGAATAAAAATCTTCTGAATGTGCAAAATACGGTTCAAGGAGAAGATGCATATCTGCGGCATCGACATCACAGTCTGCAATGACTACATTTTTTCCTGCAAGCATTGCAAACGCTGCAGTGATAGAGGTTTTGCCTGTTCCGCCCTTTCCCGAAATGACAACTATTTCTTTCATGATAGCACCTCGCACACTTTTAGGTTTTTTATGATGCGTTGCATTGCAACCTTTATTTCTGGTATTGACTCGCAAAGCAATTCACCTTTTGCATAAGCTTCAGCTGCTTTTTTCATATTGGGAATTTTACCAAGGAGCGGAATCCTTTCATTCGTGCAATAATCGATGACATCATTGTTTCCGATCCCATAACGGTTTATGACCACCCCAAAATCCTTTTTCAATTCTCTCATGACTTCCACAGCGAGCTTCAGATCATGCAGTCCAAAGGGAGTCGGTTCAGTGATAAGGATAATATAATCAGCATCCTTTGTTGCTTCGATGACAGGACAAGAAGTCCCCGGAGGTGCATCAAAAATCCGAAGAATATCCGGTGAAAATTTATTCATCACAAAATTAATTGTCTCTTTGATCACCGGCACCGCCTGCTCCTCGCCAACATTCAATTTTCCTTCGACAAAATGGAGATTATGCTGTTCAAATTCAGTGATCTTTCCTACTTCATAGGATTTCATAGGGAGTGCATTCTGGGGGCATAACTCCGAGCATGCATAGCAGCCATGGCACAGTTGATTGAAAACCAGCACCTCTTCTCCCAATTTAATGACTGCATTGAATTTGCATACACGCTGGCAGTTGCCACAGAGCACACACTTTTCTTTATCCCAATCCGGGACCATTCTAAAAACCTTTTGTTTCTGTATCTTTGTCCCTTTGATGAAAAATCCAGAGTTGGGTTCTTCTACATCGAGGTCTGCGAGAATGACAGGGGATTTCTGAGAAAGAAGATATGCAAGATTCGTCGCAAGTGTAGTCTTGCCGGTACCTCCTTTTCCGCTAGCAATTGTAATTTTCATATGACTTATTTTTCTATTCTTAGTGCACAAGTATTTCGAAATTATTACCAAATTTATCTTGAATGAACACGAGCGGCTCGGTTTCTCTTTCAATTATTGTATAAGGGTAATTTTTCTTCTTTACTTTCTCGATCATAGCTTCTCTGTCATCGACTTCGATACAAAGATGAGAGTAATTATTTCTGGAGGGGAGCTTGGTGATAAAGATTTCAAAAACATCAGTTCCATTAGACAATCTTGACACGGGCACTTCTTCGTAGAAACCAAAAAGTTGCTGATTAAGCTCCTTTGTGAGTGTAAATTCCTTTTCTAAATTCAATCCAAGTATTTCCTGATAGAAATTTTTGATCTCAGAGGGGTCTTTAATAGTGAGTCCAACATGTTTAATCATTTTTTACCTCGATTATGAAAGTATTTTTCCATTCGGTCAAAAGCGGTATTGATCATATCTTCGTCAACGCAGAATGACAATCTCAAATGGCTTTCTCCAGTAGGACCGAAAGCAATACCCGGAGTAGTTGAAACCTTCGCTTTTTGTAACAGGTCGATACAGAATTTCATTGAATCCTTACCTTCATCAATAAGAATTTTCGGAAACATTAGATACGAACCGGTTGGTTTTACATAAGAAAAAACCTTATCGAGTCGGTCGAGTCGATCACACATAAGATCACGCGCATTCTTATAATGTGAGTGGAATTTCGCAACACAATTTTGCGATCCTTTCAACGCTTCGATAGCGGCATATTGAGAAATTACCGGCGCACAGATCGCAAAAGGAATATGTGCTTTTTTTATTTGAGGGATCATTGCTTCTTGAGTATGTAAATAGCCGATCCGCCAGCCGGTCATTGCGTAGGTTTTTGTGAAAGTATAACAGGAAATTACATTATTCTGTACCTCAGGTATAGAAGCAATACTAAAATGTTTATTGCCGTCATACACAAAATATTCATATGCTTCATCAGTGATTATAACAAGATTGTTCTCAATAGCGATTTCGGCAATTTCTCTTAATGTCTTTTCCGGAAATATTGTTCCTGTTGGATTGTTCGGAGTGCAGAATAATATCGCTTTGGTTTTCGGTGTGATCGCTTTTTTGATATCATCAATATGAAGTGCAAACTCATCCTCTTCATGAAGCGGGACAAAAACAGGTTTTCCTGATGCAAGCAACACCTGACGAACATGGGTGGAATAAGTAGGGGACGGAACAATAACTTCATCACCAGGATCAACGGTTGCCATCACAGCAGAAGCAATGCCTTCGATTGCACCGACGGTCACTAATATCTGATTTGGATTTGCAATTATATTATTATCCCGAGCCAGCTTTTTTACAATTTCTTTTCTCAGTTCCAGCAGTCCGTCACTTGGCGAATATCCTCCAACCAGCCCTTTTTCAATCGCTTCAATTGATGCTTTATTGATATGATCGGGAGTTCCTGATGTCGGTTTTGCCCAGGAGAGAAATGCCACATCCTCGATCTCTTTTGAGAGTCGTGTCATCTCGTGAATGGCAGATTTGCTGATCGAACTTACACGTTTTGAGATTAATCTTTTTCTATTCACAGGTATTCCTTTTCTGAAAGATTTTATCTATTATTGTAACTCGATTATCTTCCCTGCCCCACCTTCAATATATTTTTCTGGATAGAGTTTTTTTATCTCTTTGATATGCTGGGTGCAGTGTGTAGGACAAATAAGGGTAAGTGGTTCCAGTATATCATACTTTTTAAAACCATGAAATCCCCCAATAATTGCATACGGCTCACCAAATTGCCTTGCGGTTTCCAGTATCAGTTCAATTCCCGGATGTGAACAGCCAACTATAATGACCAATCCTTTATCCGTTTTCACGATCAATGAATGCTCAATATTTGCAAGTTCACCTGTGGAATATATATTCTCATACAATTCAATAGGTTCATCTACTCTGATGAGTTTTTTCACATTGTGTATTCCACGCACTGAAGGAGGTATGTAAATTGTTACATCATTTTTATAAGAAAGAAATGAGGATAATCCGCCAATATGATCATAATGATTGTGAGAGATAAAAACCTCATCAATATCCGCAGGATCGATATGCAGTTTTTTCATGTTTGATAAAAGAATATTTCCATTGTCTCCGGTATCAAAGAGGATTTTTTTCTCGTTGATTTCAATGAGGGCTGAGAATCCCCATGAAGGTTGCAGAGTAGGATCGTAAGCGGTATTATCGAAAATTATGGTTATTTTCATAATTATTAAAAATAGTGTTAATCCCACTTTTTAGTTCCTGGACCTTTTCCTTCGCCGTGTTCGCACATGCTGTCACCGGCATTAATTGTACCTTTAATGTAATCGTTAATTACCTTATCAATCTCACCTTGTACACCGATGATCCAGTCCATGTCGTAGGTCCTGAAGAGGTCTTGTGCTCTGTTTCCCATGCCACCGGCAATGATGATTTTACATCCTAACTGGTTAAAATATTTTGGAAGTACTCCAGGAGCATGCCCGGGATTCTGGACTATTTCTTTTTTTTCAACAATTCCATTTTCGATATCTACAAGTGTAAACTCCGGACATCGTCCGAAGTGTTGAGCAACATTCCCATTATCTGATGAAATTACTATTCGCATTGCTTCTCCTAAGCTGTTTTTATTTCTATTCTCTTGACATTTTTGCACCGCATTTAGGGCAGGTTTTGTTCATGCAGGGAACACCCTGTGTGTGGACTTCTTTATGTCCGCATGAAGGGCATACGCAATATCCGCCTGGACCTGCAAAGTTGCCGCTTTGTCCGCGACCCTGTCCTTGTCCTCCACCCGTACCTCTGCCTTGACCGTTTCCTCTTGGCATGTTATTCTCCTTTCTCAGTATCGACTACTGAATAGGAACCATCTATTTCCTTAGATGATTTTCTGTCATCTGTAATTCGCTTTGTTTTAATTCGATTTACTATTGAATTAACTGTTCTTCGTGAAATGCTATCCGGTTTACGAAAATCATTTATGATAGCTCCCACCATCGGGATGACAAGTGTTCGCCATACTGAGATACTTCCATCTTTCTTTGTGAATGCATCGAAGCAGCTTCCACGTCTTCGTCCTGTTCCCGGACCGCGTCCTTCTGGACCTGTACCGTCTCTTCTTGGCATAAAAACTCCTAAAAATCTTTCATTAAATCTTATTTCACCACAGAGAACACAGAGAGCACAGAGGTCTATACATACTTTTTCTCTGTGGACTCTGAGTCCTCTGAGGTATGAACATTTTGAATAAGATCACTATTTCTCTGCAGCTTTGACCTCTTTGAGTCGAGCTTCAATGTTCTTCATGTCTTCTTTGAGCATATTCAGTTCGTTCTCAAGATAATCTCTCTCATTTTCTGCATTAGCAGAAGTGGGATAAGGAGCATAAGAAACAGGATTAGCGGGTGCGAAACCTCTGCCGAATCCTCTTCCGCGTCCAAGGCCGCGACCATAACCAAATCCTTGTCCATAGCCGTATCCGCGTCCATAGTAACCTCTTCCACCTGCGGCATTCATATAGCCAGGTCTGTCGTATCCGGAACAAAAGCCAGCTGCTCGTCCGGTCATAGGTCCCATTCCATTAGGACCGGTTCTGTCTCCACGTGGCATAGTATGCCTCCTTTCGATATGTATTGATTAAAAATGTTTTCATTTGCCTTGACCCCATTTTCCACGACCGCGACCCCGCCCTCTTTGATAATACAGATTAAGATTTTCAAGGTCTTCTTCATTGCATTCTGGACATTTGTCCGGAGCATGTTGGGTGTAGTTATAGGTCGAGCCGCAGTTTCTGCATCGCGCTACATGTTGCAAGAATTGGAAGTTACCGCCTTCAATAGAAATCTCTTTCCCTTCTATGATACCTGATGCGAACTTTTTTCGTGCCTGGTCAATAAGACGGGTGAAGGTTGGGCGTGAAATCCCCATTTTTTCTGCAGCCTCTTTGTGCTCGAGTCCTTCGTAATCGGCAAGACGGAGCGCTTCGTATTCGTCGACAGAAAGATCGACTACATCCAGCAGGCGTGCGGGTATTCCCACAGGTTTGAACCTGCTGCAAATTGGTGGTTTGCTTACGCGTCTGATCTTTCTTGGTCTTGACATTTCTTTTTCCTTATTATGAACTTATGTTCAAAACTTAAGTTGACCAATCTGATTGTCAAATAAAGATTGAAATTTTTTTGTGTTGCGGATTACTATAACTAATATAATAGATTTTAGATTCAACTTTACCTATTAAATTCCATAAGAAACTTGAAAGCCCTCCAGGGCTTTACCAATAAAGGTAAAAAATAAAGAACAATAATCACCTGGAGGGTGAAGAAATGCAGAAGAATGGTATAAATAATGTCAAGATAA
>JAVCDK010000037.1 GCA_030765865.1 Candidatus Celaenobacter antarcticus
CCTGGAGAGGTGGTCAGAACCAGGTTTTTCTTTTGCAGAAGGGGTTAGAACAATCAAATATCTTTTCATTAATTATATGCCAACCAAATTCAGAGTTACAGAAACGATGTAGAAGAGAAAAGTTGCACTTCATTCCTATTACTATGAAGGGTGAACTGGACGTTCTCGCAGCTTATAAAATAGTACGAGTGGCAAAAAAATTGAAGATCAATATTCTTCACTCACATACTGCACATGCATTATCTCTTGGACTTATAGTAAAATTATTACATCCGAAAATACTGCTCATTTTTACGAAGAGAGTAGCGTTTCCGATCAAGAAGAATCTCTTCAGTGTAGTGAAGTACAGGAATAGACTTATCAACCAGATCTTATGCATTTCAGATTATATTAAGGATTCTCTACAATCTGATGGAGTAAGTTTACCCAGACTGAAAACCATTCCTAGCAGTATAAGGTTACAAATCGACAAAAATGTTGATTTACAATTAAGAAAAATATTACAATTACCTGAGAATTCATTCATAGTCATAACAGCCGCTGCACTTGAAACAGGGAAAGGATATGAAACCATTATCAAAGCTGCCAAAATTTTAAAGAATACACATACCGATGTTTTCTTTGTCTGTTTGGGGAAAGGAAAACACAAAACAGAATTAAAAAGAATGATTGCAGATCTATATTTAACGACGAGAGTCTTTTTTTTAGGATTCAAACCAAATGTCAGAACCTACCTTCGAGCTTCTGATGTATTTATTCTGGTTTCAAAAGAAGAAGGATTCGGTGGATCAATATTAGAAGCATATGCTGAGGGCTTACCGGTCATTGCATCAAAAACCGGAGGACTTCCCGAGCTTGTTAAAGATGGGAAAACTGGTATCATAGTACCTGTAGATGATCCCCACGCTCTTGCTGAAAAGATATTATATCTGAAGAATAATTCTAACATAAGAAAGAAATTTTCCAGAGCTTCGTTAATTTTGGTAAAAGCTTATTCAAGCCAAAGGATTATTAAGAAGATTGCGGCAGTATATCAAAAACTTATCACGAATATATAACCGAGGATATTCATGAAAAAGAAATCAAAAATTTTGTTAGTGGGACCTGGTAAGAGAGTCTTTAGAACGGATTATTATATAATGAAAGCCTTTCAGTATTTAGGACATTCTGTATTTGTTTTTCATGAGGCAAAGATCTATTCATTACTTCTTGCATTATCTCATATTCTTTTTAAAATGATCGTAGTGATTTATAAGCCGGATATCGTGTTTTATTCTAAGGCAAATAAAATCTTACTGAAAGATATGGAATGGGTTAGGAAGAAATGCACAACAATAATGTGGTATTATGACCTCAGGATACCTATCGAGAGAAGGCTATTGGATAGAGCCAAGAGGGTTGATCTGTTTTATATCACTAATAAAGGACAGATACCTCAGCTGCTGGATCAAGGGGCTAATGCAAAATATCTCACACAAGCATGTATCACAGACTATACTCCAACGACAGGGAGCTATAAATATGAGGTGAGTTTCGTCGGTAATAATAATATCACTGGACCTGGAATGAGAGAGGAATTGCTCAATCTTATTGGATCTCACTTCGAACTGCATGTCTTTGGAGCACGTTGGTCGAGCAAGAATTTTATAAGTCATCCACGAATTTTTAGTGAGGAATATGCGAATGTCTGCGCAAGATCAAAAATAGTTCTTGATATAAAATCTTTTGACTATTGTCTTGATGTTGAGGGTTATTTTTCTAACAGGACACCTCTCACACTTGGGTTTGGTGGATTTCTTCTTTCTCAATATACACCTGGTGTAAATCACATGTATCAAGATAGAAAACATCTTGTTTATTTTAAATCTCCAGAAGAAGCTATCAGCTTGATCGAGTACTATCTTAATCATGAAGATGAAAGAAAGCAAATCGCTGAGCAGGGAAAGGAATACGTTCTAAAAAATCATACCTACATACAAAAGGTGGAGCAGATAATTAGGGATATAGAACAAATTAATCATCGTATAATTTAACAATGAAAATACTAATCATCCAAACTGCCTTTCTCGGAGATGTCATATTAATTACACCTCTCATCAAAGCAGCAAAAAAACTTTTTCCTGAAAGCGTGCTGGACGTACTTGTTATCCCCCAAACATATGGAGTTTTACAGCATAATTTATATATTAACGAAATACTGATTTTTGATAAAAGAAAAAATAAAATTCTAAATTTTTTAAAAACATTATTTCTGCTGAGAAAAAGGCACTATGATATAGCATTGCTTCCGCACAGTTCGATGACCACGTCTTTCCTTACCTTCTTTTCTCATATTAAAACAAGGATCGGATTTGGCAGATGGTTATCATCAAGTTTGTTGACACACAGAATTCCCTTTAGGAAAAGAGTTCACCGAATAGAAAAAAATCTTGATTTGTTAAAACCTTTTTCAGTTGAAAAGTTTGATGTTCAGACTGAATTATTTCCCGATATATATGAAATCGAGAGTACTGAGCACCTACTTTCGGAACTTGATCCTTACAAAAAAAAGATAGCTCTTGCTCCAGGTTCGATATGGCATACAAAAAGATGGTTGCAATCATATTATAAAAAGCTGGCACAAAAGCTCGTTGAAGCTGGTTTTTCTATCGTGCTGGTTGGCAGTCCCGAAGAAAAAGAGCTTTGCGAGAGAATCAAACCAATGAGCGATACAATTAATGTTGCAGGAAAAACATCAGTTCTGGAATCAGCAACAATTCTGAAAAATTGCGATCTTTTAATATGCAATGATTGCGGTGCACTTCATCTGGCAAATGCAATGAAAACAGATGTTTTTGCGATTTTTGGTCCAACAATCAAAGATTTTGGATATTACCCTTTCAGAAAAAATGATCATATTTTTGAAGTGGAACTCTCTTGTCGTCCTTGCGGAAGTCATGGACAGATGAAATGTCCGCTGGGGCATCATAATTGCATGAAATTGATTGAGCCAGAAATGGTGTTCTTCAAAATCATTAATTATTTAAAGAAATCTAACGATTTCTTGTTAATTAATCATGAGTAAACCTTTATCCAGGATATCTTTAAAAGATGTACTTCAGCACCATTCTCAAACTATCAGGCATCTTATTATTGATAATATCCTTCGTGAGAAGCGAATCTTTATTGACATCAAATAAATGATTCTTTCTTTTCAATTGATTAAATCGAGCATATGAAGGAAGCATGTATAAAATTCTTTTTGATATAACTCAAGAATATTATTGGCACAGTTTAAAGCCGATATATGAACAATTTGCTAATGATAAGAATTACGAATTATTGTTCAGGATAGGTAAGAACCAAAAAAGGTTTTTCTACTTCTTTCTTATCTCACAGAAAAAAAGGATTGAAAAAAAATTTTCTAAACTGGGATATCACATAACGAATGATACCAATTGCTTTGATGTTGTTTTCTGTGGCTCTCCTTTAAGTAAGCCCGAAAAATATGGAACGGCAATACTCTGTAATGTTGATCACGGACCCGGCATCAAAACTCTCAGATATAGGCATTTTCTGAAACAACCCGACACACATTATCATTGTTTCATCGAAGGTAAATATCGCATTGACAAATTTAAAAAATATGGTTTAGATAAAATAGAATTCCTTCATGATGTGGGTTTACCAAAACTTGATATGTTATTTGACGGTACTTATAAGAAAGAAACGCTTATTAAAGAATACCATCTTGATCCGAAGAAAAAAATCATACTCTACGCTCCGTCATACAAGCCAACATCAATTTTTACTATTGGTAAAGAGGTTATTGCCCTTTCAAATAAATATAATCTTATTGTTAAATTACATCCCTACAGTTGGAGTGGGAAATATGCATCCCATTCTCAACATAGATTTTTTGAAAAACTCAAAACAAAATATCCAAATTTCATATTAGTGCCTAAAGAACATCACAATATCCTTCCTTACATTTTCATTGCGGATACGATGATAAGTGACGGTTCAAGCGTAATTAATGAATTTCTTGCTTTGGAGCGCTGCGGTATTATTGTTGATTTTCCTGATGACATCTTAAAGCATCATGATGGACAATCAATCCTTGAAGATAAATCTTCGGAATGGTTAAAGGATTCTTTCATTCATGTGACATCCGGTTCAGGGCTGGAAAGTGCTGTCGAAAAAGCACTTGATCACTCACCTAAAAGAAAGAATAAGATAAAAAAAGACAAGGAATATGTATTTTCCTACACTGATTCTTTATCAGCCCGAAGAGTAAAAGAAACTGTTGAAAAATTACTACAAAAAGGTGATCATAAATGACTTCTATCAAAACAGCGATAATACTTGCAGCAGGTCGCGGATCGAGATTAAAAGAACAAACTCTTGAAAAACCGAAACCGATGACTCATGTGAATAACATCACCATTATCGATAACCTTATCTATGAATTGAACAATCAGAAGATAAAAAATATCGTAGTAGTTACAGGTTATATGTCGCAAAAGCTGGAAAAACATCTTCAAGCTTATCATAATGACACCAATATTATCTTCGTTGAAAATGAGATTTATGATTCGACAAACAATATATATTCACTATGGCTGGCAAAAGACTATATGGAAAACGGATTCTTTTTATTTGAAGCTGATATTTTTTGCGATGAATCCTTAATATGTGAATTAGTACATTACCCTCATCACAACCTGATCGTCGTGGATCAATTCAAAAAAGGTATGGATGGCACTGTTGTAGAGCTTACCAGCGATGGCTTGGTCAAAGAGATGTATTTAAAAAGGCATCAAGGGGAAGGATTTTCTTTTTATAAAAAATACAAAACAGTAAATTTTTACAAATTTAGCGGACATTATTCACATAAATATCTTATTCCTAAGATGGAAAATCACATTAAGCGTGATGATGTTAATGTATATTATGAACAGATCATTAAGGAAGATATCGACGAAGGACATTCATTTTATGCATTAGAAACAGGTGATAATCGATGGTGGGAGATTGATACACCAGAGGATCTCGAGAAAGCAAGATCAATGTTTAATGAAAAATAAGATATTTATTGTATTATTTTGCCTTTTCCTTGGAATATTAACAGTTCCCCTCATCGCGGAAAACGAATGGACAGTTCTCGTTTATCTTGCAGCGAATAACAGTTTGAGCCAGCAATCATTTGTTGACATCAATGAAATGGAAACTGTTGAAAATAACGATTCTGTGACTTTTATTATACAAGTAGATCCATTAGATGATCTGAATTATCCCCCTTATTTCACCACAAGTAGAAGATATTTAATACGTCATGATAATAATCCTGACTCGATAGGTTCGATTCTGTTGGATGATCTCGGCGAAATAAATTCAGCTTCCCCTCAAACTCTTACTGATTTTGCCAACTGGGGATTTGACTATGCTCCTTCAAAAAAACGAATGCTCATCATATGGGATCATGGAAATGGTTGGACCAAAGATGATGATCTGGTGAAATGGGTTTGCTCTGATACTTATTTTGGTGACAGGATGAGTATTGCTGAAGGTGAACTGAAACAAGCAATTTTTTCAATAGATTATCCATTAGATATTCTCGTATTTGATGCGTGCCTCATGCAGATGACAGAAATAATTACAGAAATTTACGAGTATTGTGATATTGTCGCAGGTTCTGAATTTACAGTACCTATTGATGGCATATTTTACGGTGCTGAATCCGGGACTGCATGTTCTCAATATGGGCTCTTTAACTATATGGTGGACGACCCAACCTGTTCTGCAGTTGAACTTTCCGAAGAACTCGTGAACCGGTACATTAATTCCTATACTACAAACTGTCAGTATGGATCTACAATATCTTTTTCAGCTATTGAAATGAGCTATTATTCATCTTATCTAAACAAACTCAAAGAATTTACAAGAACCTACTCTGATGCTATTTATAACGATCTCTATCATGATGCTTACAGCAACTGTTTTCATATCAGCGGAAACAATTTAGATCTTTGTGAATTCTTCAACGAAGTCGCTTTTCTCAATAAAGATGTGCAAACAGCAGCTGGAGAAATTGCTTCTTTGGTAGATTCAATGACTATTGCATTTAGTGCTCTTTACCAGGATGTTCTCTATCCGGATCTTGGACGTATGAGTGTATACTTTCCTCCCAATCTCTATTACTTCAATTGGGAACTTTATTACAATTTAGACTTCAACACTCTTACGGAATGGGATCGATACCTCAGCTACTATATAGGTAATTTTTCAGATAAGCCCAATATTGAAGATTTTGCTATATCATCAGTGAGTGAAATGGCAAATTTCTCATGGGAAGTTGTCGCTACAACTGACCTATCCTATAAATTATATTACAAAATAGGCATGGACACAAGTTTCATTGAAATACAGGATTCATCTATTACTCATGCGACAAGTTATTCTTCTTCGTTTAACACAGGTGATTATGAATTCAAACTATTTGCGACAGACGAGTTCGGGAACTCCTCCTTTACTGTATCTCACTTTATTTCTAATGGCAATATATTCAGATATTACCCTAATCCTTTCAATATAAATACTGATACTAACGGGAAATTTCTTATCACAATTGAGAATTATTCAAATGCGAATATATCAATTTACAACCTTGCTGGTGAGTTGATTGATGAAATAACAATTGATAGTACAAATAATGGTACGATTGAGGTGAATTATACTCCCGAGAATGTCTCTTCAGGCATCTATTTTTGTCTACTCAAAGCTGGAGACACAATAGCGACAATTAAACTTGCTGTTATTCGCTGATTTTACTGTGCACAACTTGTGGATAACTGGCTATTTCATCAACATAATATTGCTAACCGTCATCTATTATGTAGATTACGAATTTTTATTAAATTTCAATAAGGTGCATAATAATTTTTCCTCTAACGAAATTAGAACTTCTTATATAACAGTAAGTTAGGAGAAAAACCCTCATTTGCCCGAAGGATTTTAGGCACAAATTTTGCTATAGAAATTGAGCTATTTGAACTTTTCTTCAGCACCAAAGTTTCTGTATAGATTCAAAGATTTCAGATTATCTTTGTCGTCATTCGAAAGGGAATTAGAGAACAACCGAGCAAATAATTTACCAATTCCTGGACCCAGCATAAATCCCTGTCCACACATACCAACAGCAAGATAAAACCCATCTAGTTTGGTCTCTCCAAGTATTGGAAAGCCATCTGGAGTTGTAGGATATTGTCCACGCCAGGTTCTACGTACTTTCAAATTCATCAAACGTGGAAATAGTTCAAGCATTCTTTGTGTCACTTGAGGGAGAAAAACAGATGTCGCCCTACGGTCCGTGCCGACAATTGGAGGTTCGGGAGTAATACAGAAAATGACTTGTCCTTCAGGTCGCTGATAAAAATAATAGTTCTTTGAGTTCTTTGCAGGTCTGAGATCAACGATCATCGGATCAAAAAAATGCTGAACTGCATCGGTAATTCCTCCCTCATGACTATCAGGAACTACAGGTATATCCAAACCGACTAGATTTCCTATTTGCCTTGCATTATTCCCTGCTGCGTTGATTATAAATCTTGCAGAATAGGATTTATTTGCATGTGTTTTAACAGTATATCCGTTTCTCTCGTGTAGAATATCAGTTACTTCTTCTTTAAACACATAAGATGCACCGTATTCCATACTCCTAAAATAAAAATAATTTAATGCAAGATAAGGAGATGCACTACCGTCATCAGGAGAGAAGGTTGAACCTCTTAAACCATCAGGATTAACTCCTGGTGCAATTCTAAGAAATTCTTCATTCGAAATCCAATCGATGTTCAATCCATAACTTTTTTGGATTTTCAACAGATCTTTTAGCATTTTTTCGTGATCATCAGTATATGCGGGGAAGGAGTATCCGTTAGATTGCCATTCGATATCTTCTCCGTACATATCTTTCCATGAAGAAAACACATCTATTGATTCCAAAGAAATATGGATCTTTGCTTTATCGGAATGTGTGGCACGAATACCACCAATTGCTTTCTTATTCTGTCCCTGTCCCGGTGAAGCAAGCCCTTCTATGACCAGTACTGAGAATTTCTCTTGAGCGAGATTTAAGGCAATGGGCACTCCTACAGAACCCGCGCCAATAATGATGACATCAAAATTCTTTTTCATTGTATCCTACTTCTCTTTCATCAAAGAAAGGATTTCGAGCGGTACTTCTACATATAACGGACGACGCGTGTTGAAGGTGATATCCTGTAGTGAATATCCTTCTTCTTTATACATTCTCAAAATAAGAGACTCGCAGGTCTTTCCCCCACAAGCACCCATACCAGCTCTTGTCAGTTGCTTGAGCTGGTTCATATCTGTGACACCTCTTCGTATCCATTTACGAATCTCGCCAGCAGTTACTCGCTCACATCGGCATACAATTACTTTATCATCAATTGTATCCAATAGCGGACTGTCCAGTGAGTTCGAAACTGTAAGTGACTGGATTCGCAAACCAGCGATTTTTTTTGCGATATGAGATGGAGCCTTGACCTGTATGATCTGGGTTTTCGACTTTGTGTTGCGGACATTAATCACGGAAAGTTCGCCGAGAAGTTCACCTTCAATGCCAACCACATGAATCAGCTGCCCGGATTCAACAGGATGATTTCCAATTTCATATGGAATTGAAACTGTCGGGAAATGTGAATCTTTTCTGTAATCTACCAATGTAATAGCAAGTGCCGGACAGACTGTCAGGCATTTCATGCAACCTGTACATTCACCCTCGAAAGAAGGAAGCCCAAGCAAACTCTCACCACTAATTTTAATCAGATCAAGCGGACAGACAGATGTGCAGGGATTGCATGGAATCTCTTGAACACAATGAAATACAGGGAAAACACCTTCATTTGCTTCGGGCAATTTGTATGGCAAAGTCCTCTTAGGTGGACTCTTCAAAACTAGTGCTTTTTTGCTCCACTCTTCAGGAATTTTCTTTGAGGATTTATTCAAAGCTTTGGCAACTTTGATACCCGTTATTTTCCCGTTAAACATCGCAGATGAAGCTTCTGCTATCTCCTCAGCATCTCCTGTCGAAAAAACTTTCATACCTGCTTCTTCTGCTTCTTTATGGAACTCATCGATGGGATTAAGTCCCACTGCGATGAGGATCGTATCACAGGGAATTGTTTCCTCAGTTCCGGAAATTGGTTTAAAATTCTCGTCAACCTCAACAATAGTTATAGATTCAACCTGGTCTTTTCCGTTCGCAGAAAGAATTGTATGTGAAGTGTAAATAGGCACGCCTAAACGCTGGAGTTTATCTTTATGCACTTTGTAGCCACCGCATTCACTGAGCGCTTCTGCGAGACCCACTACGTAAATTCCTGCCTGTAATGCGTGATAACCGGCGATCAAGCCAACATTACCACCACCAATAATGAAAATTCTCTCTGAAGGGATAATCAAATCGCGGTTCACAAGTGTCTGAAATGCTCCTGCACCATACACGCCGGGAAGAGTATTACCGGGAAAAACCAGCATTTTTTCTCTCGCACCTGTGGCATTCAACAAAATTTTTGGTTTGATTATTATGTATGTATCACCTTTGAGAATTCCAACTTTTTTATCGCTGAACACATACAGTGCAGTGCTGTTTGACCACACTGTGGCAGTATCATATTTTAAAAGCTTATCAGATAATATTGTAGCAATATCGATTCCTCTTGTGCTGGCGTAGCAGTCCTTGATCGAGCCAAAAAATTTATGGGTCTGAAGTACAAGTTTTCCGCCTAATTCCGATTTGTCATCAACTAAAATGAGTGGCACTTCATATTTGGAAAGCTCAATTGCAGCAGATAATCCTGATGGTCCTCCTCCAATTATGAGAACATCTGTTTCATATTCCTCAATTCGATTGAAGGTCGGGCTTTCATCGATCCCTGGCAACTCGGGAAGTCCTTCACAACTGCGCACAATCATATTTACCGCTACTGGTGTCATACAGGATTTTACAGGAATTCCGTTTGCGATTACAGTGCACTGAGCACATTGACCGTTTGCACAAAAAATGCCTTGTGGACTACTATCTTTCACGTGATGACCAAATATATGTATCCCGTGCGCAAACAGTGCCGAAGATATCATTTCATCTTCTTGGGCATAGAGTTTTTGATCGTTCCAATAAAAGGGAACAGATTTTTTCTCTTTTATTTCAAGGATAGGATGTTCTTTTATTCGATGAGAATCTAACATTTTTTTATCCAAAAATTATTTTTTGATTTTCTCTTTTAACTGTTTAATATGACCTTTTCCAACGCCGATCACGTTGCACCCCAGCTCAAGATATTTCTTAATAGTATCATCAGTTAAGAAGTTGGAGCAGTCAACAATCAGTGGTTTCCTTCCGCACATTTGGACAACGTCTTCGGGCGCAAGTGCCTTATAAGTTTTATGTCCAACTGCAAACACGACGATCTCTGCATCATAAAGCGTATTACTCAAATCCTTTTCAATCCTCATATCTCCAAGCTCGGGCCACACCTCGACGAGAGGATCATGTACGGAAATGATTGCATCTTTATCCATAAGATTCTCCCATAGAAGTTTGGTTGGAGAGTGCCGTGTATCAGCCACATTCTGCAAGTATGAAACCCCAAGTATTGCAATACGTTTATCCTGTAGAGAAGGGCATGCATCCTCAATTATCTCGAGCGTATGCATGGGCATAAGATCATTTATGTTTACGGCACTTACAGCCATCGGGAGCTTATCCTCCAAACCGAAGAGTGCTTCAGCTGCCCAGTTGGCAAGCACAGGATCTTTTGTCAGACAATAACCGCCCACACCCAAACTTGGTCGGAGCATATTATCATGAGTGCCCTGGCGGACCTTTATTGATCTTATCACATCAAAAAGATTTACTCCAATATGTTCTGCGAATTTTGCCCATTCGAACATCAGGGCTATATTTGCAGCACGATATGTATTTTCAAGCACTTTTGCCATCTCCGACGCATTGGTATGACCCAATCTGCAAATTGGAAAATTCTCGGTGTTCAGTATACTTGTGAGGAACTCCTCAGTAAGATCAGCAGCTTTCTCGTTGATGCCGGAAAAAGTTCTCCAATAATCTCGTATGGAACTGACATATTTTGAGCCGGGCATCACACGCTCATAGGAATGTGCTATCATGGGCGGATATTTATCTATGTCTATTCCCCTTTTTGTAAATTCTTCTTCTATAACCGGTTTAACGATTTTTTCAGAAGTGCCCGGAGGAACAGTTGTTTCAATAAGTATAAGGCATTCGGGTTTGATGCTTTTTCCAATTGTTCTCATCCCTTGTTTAAAAGCATTCAGATCACAGTATCCTTCCTCAGCTTGCCCCAGTACCGGTTTTTGGGCATCCAGTTGGATATCCACGACAACAATATCTGCAAAAGTAAATACCCCGGGATGCCATGTCGCACGCAACGTTTTTTTCTCATTCACACAACGGGGAAAAATTTTCGTAATTTCAGGATCGTCAGCATTCACAGGCGGTTTGCCACTATTAATGACAGGAATCTTCCAATATGATCTGCGTGAAACAAGGTCGTTACCATGCACAAAATACAGAGGTTCTCCGTTTTCATCTTCGGCATCCGCAACCACCGCTGCCATCACAGAACCTACGAACCCCATCCCCTGTACCACGACAATCTTTCTGCCCTTTTTTCTTTCTTCTTTTGAAAGTTTCTTCAATATTTCAAATTCATTCTTATCTTCTTCTGGAGTTGGAAATGAAAATACCGTTCCGTCTGGAGCTACTGATACTGACATGTATCCTCCTAAAAAAATCATCCTAACAGATAAGGATGTATCTCTCTTTTTTTTCGGGTTCTTACAGTGTCAAGAATTTCACTCCATACGTACAATATTGGTCACGTTTGAAATCGGCTCTCGAAAAATTTGACAAGGATTCAGGGTGTCGATCATTGGGCTCTAGGATTTATTTATGGAAATTAAAATTATAAAAAATGGAAATCTGTCTAAGATTTGTAGTTGCAATAAAGAGATTCCTGCCTTACTCCTTATGAAAAAGGAGCATCTCGAATTCGAATATGTTGTTGTTGCAGTGAAAATAAATAACGTCATTTATCCACTCGATCATAACATTGATTCCGATTGCACTGTGGAATTTGTTCATATCGGTACGAGAGAAGGCTTACGTATATATCAGAATTCGCTCATCTTTGTTTTTATGCGTGCAGTAAATGAACTATTTGAAGAACCAAAAATTCAGGTAAAGCATTCCCTTGGTGATGGGTGTTATATTGAGACTTTTTCAAGATTTTTGCTCACCCTGGATGATGTAGAAAAGATTAAAAAGAGGATGGAGCACCTGATAGCTGAGGATGAAGTTTTTGAACCGTTGCATCTTTCTAAAAGACAGGCATATCAATATTTTGAAAAAGACGAGATCAAGCTACAGCTGCTAGATTATTATCCACAGAAAAATATACTTATCTACAAATATGCAGATCTTTACGATTTCTTTAATGGACCTCTCGTTCCATCGACCGGGTATCTTAAACTTTTCGATTTGAGATATGTACCTCCGGGTCTTATTCTCAGATTTCCTTCTGTGGATTATCCAGATAAGATCGGAACTTTTCGGCCTTTGCCCAACCTGTTAAAAATTTTCACAGAATACGAACGCTGGGGCAATATCCTCGATCTCTCATATGTTTCTACTTTAAATAAGAAAGTTGAAAATTTCGAGATTAATGAGATCATTCAGGTTTCAGAAGCACTACACGAGAAGAAGATCGCAGAAATAGCGGAAGAGATCCATAATAAGAGAAATTCAGGAATCGTTGTTCTGATTTCAGGACCTTCAGCTTCTGGTAAAACCACGTTTGTGAAACGGCTTGCAATTCAATTGAAGGTGATTGGGCTCTCTTCCTTTGTGACCACTCTTGATAACTATTTCCTTGATAGAGAAAAAACTCCAAAGGATGAGCAAGGTGAGTATGATTTCGAATCAATCAACGCGCTTGATAAAGAACTTATTAATCACCATATTGAACATCTACTCACTGGTAAGGAAGTCGAAATCCCTAAGTATAACTTCAGAGACGGGAGACGTGAACAGCACGGCACAAAATTCCAAATAAGCAAAGATCAAATAATTATTTTAGAAGGAATCCACGGACTGAATGACATACTTACTCCATCAATAAAGAGGAAGAATAAGTATAAAATTTATGTGAGCGCGCTCACGCAACTAAATTTAGATAATCTTAATCGTATTTCAACTTCGGACACGCGTATAATTCGCAGAATCGTTCGCGACACTTTTTTCCGTGGGTATGATGCTGAGCAAACCATCAAACGCTGGGATTCCATTCGGGCAGGTGAAAGAAAATTTGTATTTTCATTTCAAGAGGAAGCTGATGTCATGTTCAACTCCGCACTTGTGTATGAACTGGGTGTTTTAAAAAGAATTGCTATTCCTGAACTAATGAAGATCAGTCAGGAAAGTGAGCAATATTCTGAAGCTCAAAGATTGATAAATCTCCTCTCTTTCTTCGTAACCATTCCGGAAATAAACATTCCAAGAAACTCGATTTTACGAGAATTTATAAAGGGTAGTGATTTTGATTATTGAGATATTATCCATAAAATTTTTGTAATATCCAGCATTATGTATGAAAATTCTTCGTAGAAGCGATTAAATGACTAATTACAAATATCAAATTTCTAATAAAATTTCTAATATCAAATACTAAATATAAAACGCTTGGCCTTCGGAGATTTTATTTTTGCATGATTTTCCATTTGGGCTTTGTCATTTTATTTGACATAAGGAATTTGAGTTTAGTAATTATTGTTTTATTATTAATATTTCCTGTTTGGTTCAGGTTTATCCAGGTTAGGTACTATGAAAGAAAAAATATTATTTGAAAGCTTAACTTTTGACGATGTTCTTCTCATTCCCGGAAGATCAAAAGTACTCCCGCGAAATGTGGATTTGAAAACAAAACTCACACGGCATATTTCACTAAACATACCCATTATCAGTGCTGCTATGGATACTGTAACCGAAGCCAAAATGGCAATCGCTATGGCAAAAGAAGGCGGTCTTGGAATTATTCATAAAAACCTGACCATCGAACAGCAGGCATCTCTGGTTCAGAAAGTGAAACGTTCGGAAAGTGTTATTATACATAATCCCATTACTCTAACTCCCGATGCCCGTTTACAGGATGCTCGTGACGTCATGCAGGAACAAAATATCTCGGGAATTCCAATTACAAAAGGCAACAAACTCGTTGGCATAATCACAAACAGGGACATGATGTTCGAGAATGATATGTCTAAAAAAGTTTGTGATCTGATGACGTCAAAGAATTTGATCACTGCACTGGATGGAATCTCTTTGGAAGATTCAACAGCCCTTTTACACAAACATCGCATAGAAAAACTGCTTCTTGTGGATGACTCCTATTCTCTTAAAGGTTTGATAACGGTGAAAGACATCATGAAGAGCATTAAATATCCCAATGCTGCCAAGGATGATGAAGGAAGACTTCTTGCAGGTGCTGCGATCGGCGTAGGGGGTGATTATCTTGAACGTGCTCAAGAACTCGTCAAGGCAGATGTAGATGTGATCGTAATCGATACTGCTCATGGACATAGCACGAAAGCTCTTGATGCAATGAAAACTTTGCGCAGGAAATATCCCAATCAAAATATCATTGCAGGAAATGTCGCCACTGCTGAAGCAACGACAGATCTTATAAAAACCGGAGTCGATGCCGTGAAAGTCGGAATTGGTCCAGGATCTATATGTACAACACGTGTCATTGCCGGCGTTGGAGTACCTCAACTCACCGCAATACTGGAATGTGCAAAAGCTGCACAGAACGAAGTGCCACTCATTGCTGACGGAGGTATAAAATACTCTGGCGATATTGCCAAAGCAATTGCTGCCGGTGCAAATGTGGTGATGGTCGGCTCACTTTTTGCCGGTACTGATGAAAGCCCTGGCGAAGATGTTATTTTCGAAGGAAGACGCTACAAAACCTACCGCGGCATGGGCTCTATCGGTGCAATGAAAGCCGGAAGCAAAGATAGATATTTTCAGGATGATGTGCAAACATCTAATCCGACCGAGAGTATCAAGCTTGTCGCCGAAGGTATTGAAGGGCGGGTAGAATACAAGGGTCCCCTACCGGATTATGTTTTCCAATTGCTCGGAGGTTTGAAGGCAGGAATGGGGTATTGTGGAGCTGCTACAATTGAGGAAATGAGATCCAAAACAGTCTTTACAAAAATTACCTCAGCATCCCTTAAAGAAAGCCATCCACATGATGTCTCAATAGTAAAGGAAGCACCAAACTACCAAAGATAGACTGTCGTAGAGCGTTAAACGTGGAGCGTAGAGCGAGCTACAAGTTTTATTTCTTGTGTAAAATCCGAACAAATCTCAGAAATTTTTACACCACTTGTTCGCGCTCTTCATCATATTAGTTAGCATTCTGCAGATATGGTCGTATTTATCTAATAATCCTTCATAAACTGTTTTTTCGAGATAACCGCATTCAAATACGAATTCCAACCAGACGATAGTTTCTGCAGCCCCGGCATCAGAATCACTTAGCTTACTCACAAAATGTGCAGGTTATCTTCTTTTTCTCCATGCCTCACCAACATTACCGCATACAGATCGAGATGAGCGTCTAATCTGATCAGTTAGCGAATATCTTTCTTCGACTGGCCATTTCTTCGATAAATGAAAAATGTCCATTGCTGCCCAAAAGCCATTTTGTATAATTCAAGATCAGAATGGTCTATAACAAGCCGTTTTCTGTTTAATTCGTCTTTAAGCAATTAATACCTCCTACTTCAAGCATTTTTCTCTCGCTCTACGCTCACGCTCCACGACTTACGCTCCTCGAATATCCCCCCAAATTACTTTATTTAACTGTATATTCAACCTTATTGGAAGTCCTGTTTCTAATATCCATTTAGCTAAAATTTTCTTATCTAATTTTTTATGTACCGGAGAGAACAGAATTTGATACTTTTGCAAATCATACTTTTGAATAATTCCTAACGCCCAATCAAAATCCTGCCTGTTTGCAATAACAAATTTAAGTTCGTCATGATCATTAAAATACTTAATATTATCCCATAAAATCGAATTACACACTCCGCTCGAAGGAGTTTTAAAATCAATGATCTTAATGACTTGATCCGGCACATCTTTCAGGGATATTGAGTTATTGGTTTCTAGCAGGACTGTATACTCTTTCTTGACTAAGAGCTTCATAAGCTCAACAGATTCTTTTTGAAGAAGCGGTTCACCACCTGTGATTTCAACAAGCTTCACAGGATAATATTTCTCAACTTCTTTTATGATGCCTTCAACTGATAGCGTAAATTCCGGCTCATACGCATACTTAGTATCACAGTAAGTGCAGCGTAAGTTACAGCCGGCAAGGCGAACAAAAATACAAGGGAGCCCCGCGTATGAGGACTCCCCTTGTAAACTATAAAAAATTTCAGATAGTTCCATCAAAATGGCAGATAATCAAAGTGCTTTTTATATCCTAATTTTTTTTCTATCTTTTTAAGTATCTCTTCGGGATGTCCTGTCACGAACATCTTGCAATCGTTGCACTCAAAGAGATGATAATCTTTTGCATTCCAGGAGAAATATTTCAAATATTCGATCTTTCCGAAAATCGGTTTGCCTACATACATGAGTAGTTCGATGTCGCAGGTATTCAAGGTCACAAAATTTTCATAAGGATCTTTTTTATTCATTCTGGTCAGGAGCAAATTCGCATCAACATCCGGCTCGATCATACCTTTATAAGTATCCAGCATAAGTGCTCTTGCAGGATTTTCAGTCACCATTTTGAAAAGAGTTTCATTAGAGATCTCCGGGAATGTCTGCTTTGTGTAGATGATCTCCTTCAATAAGTTTGTGCTCCCTGATAATGTTGAATCCGTTCCAAGACAAATATTGATACCCAATTTCAGAACTGTATCGATATCCAGTGTGATCCCAAGCAGATAGATGTTGGAATTCGGGCACCATGCAATGCTCGCACCTGCTGCTTTAAGCTGTTTAAACTGCTCAGGCGTAAGCGCTGTACAATGAACAAGAATTGAATTGCTTTTTAGCAATCCCTGATCCACCAGTCCGCTAAACTCACTTCGCGCAAGATCATCACTGCCCTCTGCCAGATGAATGATAAATGGCATCTTTCCTTTTGTTTTTTTCATCTCTTCAGAAAGTTCATCTCCACCCCACCAGTTTTTACCAGTTATGGAATGTCCCTGCTGAAAATCAGAAATGACTTTTATTGGAAAGGATTGATAATACTCCTCTTTCTGACGTGGTACATGATCCTGGATTATGGTCACTCCGGAAAAGATATTCTTATATACACCAAGCATTGCAAGATCCAGTCCGGCTTCTTCAAGAAGATGGCCCACAGGTTTTTTCAGATATTTATCGCGCTCTTTCACCGGTTCGGAATCATTAAGTTCTTCAACCCATATATTTGTATTAGAATAAGGTCTGTTTGGTGCACCTTTGGGTACCCAGTTTCCCACAAGATGATCATGAATATTGATGAGCGAGGGATAGGCAACAAGCCCGGCACAATCTGCTTGTATCTTATCAAAAGATTTAACAGAATACTTGCCGTTTGTCACATAGAGATTATTTACTCCATGCTCCCTGGCATTCTTCACAACTAAAACATTTGTAAATTCCATTGTAACCAACTTTATATTACATAAAAATATTATCGGGAAAGCTTCTTAACGAGCTGCGGGATTACTTCAAAGAGATCGCCTACAATGCCGACATCCGCAACCTTGAAGATCGGGGCATCCTTATCTTTATTGATAGCAATAATAATATCTGATGACTGCATACCAACCAGATGCTGAATGGCTCCTGATACTCCACAAGCAATATAGATCTTCGGTTTCACCGTCTTACCGGTCTGCCCGACCTGATGAGAATATTCCACCCAGCCGGCATCAACAGCAGCTCTGGAAGCTCCAACTGCAGCACCCAGCGCAGAGGCAAGCTCTTTTATCAAAGAAAAATTTTCCGCACATTTGACCCCGCGACCACCTGTTACAATAATATCAGCATCAGTAATTTTCACACTTTGAGTTTCATCATTTATATATTCAAGAAATTTAGACAAGAATTTTGTTGCATCGAAAGTGACTTTTTCCTGTATGACCTGTCCCTTTCGGGTTTCATCCTTTGGTAGGGGATCAAAAACTTTATGCCGAACAGTTGCCATTTGAGGTCGATGATTCGTGGTTCGTATCTTTGCCATGATATTGCCACCAAATGCAGGACGTGTCTGGATAAGCTCTTTATTGTCAGGATCAATATCCAGATCAGTACAATCCGCAGTCAAACCGGTTTGAAGCTCGACTGCAAGTCTCGGTACAAAAGACCGTCCAATCGCAGTTGCACCGCTGAGAAGTATTTCCGGCTTGTATTTGTTCACAATATGTGCAAGGGCTTGCGTATAAGGTTCATCAAGAAAATTTTCAAGGAATGCATCATCGATCACTATCACTTTATCGGCACCATAATGGATAAGCTCCTCTGCCTGATCATGAAAGCCATGTCCGAGCAATGCAGCAGTGACTTCTTTACCAAGGACATCCGCAAGCTCCCGTGCTTTACTGAGAATCTCAAAAGAGATCGGCATGATCGTGCCATATTTCTGTTCTGCAAAAACCATGACTCCTGAATAATCAGCAAAATTTGCTGCCCGCTCCTGGCTTTTCTCGATCAAGATCGCATCGACAGGGCATTCCGGGACACACGCACCGCACAGAGTGCAGGCATTCAGATCAATCACCGCCTTCTTTTCCACAAGCGTTATTGCCTGATAAGGACATACAGGTATACATTTACTGCAACCTATGCATTTTTCTTGAATTACTTTTATCAATTTGCCTCCGCTCAGAAAAAAAGTAATGGCAATTTTTTCGTCAAGTTACTCGGTTTCATATGAGCTATTTAAAAAGGAAAAACATATATACACCGTAGATGGAAATAAGAATCAAACCCTGAATACGACCCACACTTTTAAGAAATCGTGAAGAAGCAAAAAATAACAGTGAAACTGCGAGGCAAACTGCTACATCATAAACTACATCCGAACCAAGAATAATGGGCTTTATCGTTGAAGCGATACCGAGAACGAATAAAATATTGAAAATATTACTGCCCACAATATTACCGATTGCGATCGAGACCTTGCCCTTGATCACTGCGACGATTGAAGTTACGATTTCAGGGATCGAGGTTCCCAGCGCAACGACTGACATGCCGATGACCTTATCGCTCACTCCCCACATCGTTGCAATTTTTGCCGCATTCTCAACAGCGAGATGACCACCATAAGCAATCGCTGCTCCACCCAAAATCGTTAGAAATAAATTTTTTAAAAGCGGGGAATGCGATTCTACTTTATCATGATTCTCTTTACGATCTTGCTGTGCCATACGGTATAAATAAAAAATAAAGCCGATAAAAAGCAACAGGAAAATGATTCCTTCTATACGGGATACAACTACGAAATCGGTTTTCTGAGATGCAAAATTTATCACAAACAGCATCATAAGAACTGTGATGAAGATCATAAAGGGATTTTCTTTTCTGATAGTACTGCTTTCAAAATGAAGAGGTTTGATCAATGCTGCGATGCCTATTGCAAGGCAGATGTTTGCAATATTGCTGCCGACCACATTCCCGAAAGCGATGCCGTTCACTCCTGCAAGTGACGCTTTTATGCTTACTGCTGCTTCCGGCGCACTCGTACCGATCGCTGCAATGCTCAGACCAATTAATAGTGGCGAAACCCTGAGATATTGCGCAATGTTCGAAGCTCCTTCTATAAAAACATCCGCACCCTTGGCAAGCAGTACAAAGGCAACCACAAGAAGAATATATGGTATCATCTAAACCTCGATCCATTCTGTGGGTTGATGCTGTCCTGCCACAAACAGGTTGCATGTTGCATTTTTACTCGCAAGAAAGTTTTTCATTGCCAAATACGCAAGCTCCGGTTCGTTATTTGTCTCACTGAGATGAGCAAGCACAATGTTCTTCAAACCATCATGCAGTATCTCGCCAACAAGTTCGGATGCCTGCACATTTGAAAGATGCCCGTGTTTGCCTTTGACACGCTGCTTGAGCCACCACGCATAGGGACCATTTATGAGCATGTCAATATCGTGATTACTTTCCAGGATTATAGTGCTCGGGCTCTTCATTTTCTGCTTTACCAGCTTAGTCGGGTAGCCGAGATCCGTAAGAATTGCCAGCTTGGAAGCATTGCTACGCTCCGAGATCAAAAAACAGGAATTATCCGCACTGTCGTGTGGTACGGAAAATGGTTCTATCAAAAAATCCTGCATAGTAAAACGTGTGCCATTTTCGAAAAATTTTATTTCTCTGATACGCCCGAATCTGCTCTCGCCGGCTGCGTAGGTGTTTTCATTCACATACAAAGGAATTCCAAGATGTCGAGCCACAGCTCCGGCGCCTTTTATATGGTCGGAATGCTCGTGGGAAATAACAACAGCTTGAATATTCTGAATCGGGAAATCGATGTCAAAAAGTATCTCTTTGAGACGCTTCAGGCTCAGTCCGGCATCCACCAAAAGGGCAGATCCCTGACCGGAAACCAGAATGCAGTTTCCCTTGCTTCCGCTTGCTAAAACTCGTACTTTCATAATGATTGAGAGATGAATTCTTGAAAAAGGTGATGGTTGTCAATAAAAAGAGGTGAGCGTTAGTGAATGGGAACGATTCAGGAAGAAGGCACCGCGAAACAAAACCGACGACACGCTTGTTATGGGCATTATTAATCAAACTTAAACGAAACTGCTTATACTTTGTTGATGACCAAATTCTTTTTGTTTTTTCCCCAAATACCTAACACAAATATCCAAATTCCTATACACAAAAATAGAATTATTAGTTTTGAACTACCTGTAATTCCATCCTTTATAATTGGATTAAACATCATAATATTAACTAGCAAATGAAAACAAGTACAAGCAATAATTGATTTTGTTTTTATGGCAATTTGTCCAATCCCCCAACTTCCCAAAATCAAGATTACTAAGAATTGTAAGTTTGAAAGAATGGAAAAGTTATTAATAAAACTCAAATGCCATAAATACCATAAAAACCCAATTAGCGTGTATTTGATCAATGGTTTCATTTTCCACAATTCATCTTCAAGATAACCACGCCATCCGATCTCTTCAGCGAAACAATAGACAAATGTTGCTACAGCTCCGATTAATCCAAAATAATGAGTATTAATGCCTTTTGAATTTGAAACGCCTATAATTATCATCAAAGTAATTGGAATAAGACTCATTAGGATACTTAGTTTTTTAGATGTACCCCAAATTGACATATTGGTTTTATGCTTTTTCTTTAAAAGGCTAATTGAAATAATTGCTCCGATAATTATGCCTATTGCTTGTAATGGACTAAATAAGATTATAGTAAAAGCAGGGAGTTTATCTAATATTGAATCCCAATTAAATATATCAAATCGAAATATATTGGATAATGATATTGCAATTATATAGAAAATTATAATTCTTACTATTCGTGAATTTTTCATTTATCTCCTTTCAATATTGCCCATAATGTTCTACCTGCGCCACTGAAACAGAATGATCCCAATTGACTTTGTCGGTCTACGCTTCGCTCCGGCTCGTAATTAATAATTTCTAATTTCTAATTTTCTTTAAGCGACACGCTTGTTATGCCTATTCTATAAAAAACAGTCTCATTTAAAAATTTCATTATTTCTGTTTAATAAAAATAACACTAATTATTATAAAGAAAATTATGCACAACCACGCAAACGAATCTCCAATAACGGCATAGATAGTGCGTTTACCATTCATAGGTACATCGGAGTAAAAGAGTGTATCTTTTGAAGTAAAATAATTCTGAGATGATAAAACCTGACCTTTATAATTGAAAGAAGCGGACAATCCCCGCGACGCTGAGCGAACCAGATTAAAGCCTTGCTCGATAGCCTTGAAAGAAGCTGCATAAGTATGATAAGGTGTAATCTCTTTCCAATCATTTCCAGGGACAAGCATAATATCTATATTCATTGAATTTACCTGTTGAATCAATTTTGGGAAATCCATATCGAAGCATATAACAGAGCTGATACGCCCGTATGGCGAATCAAAATATTTTATCACACCATCGCCATATGAACCTTCACCGGGAGTGGGTTTTGCTTTAAAATATGTAAACAATATTTCCCCTTGGGGCGAAATCCAGGTAATCTTATTCATCGGTCTTGCCCCTGGATTCTCAATCGGATATATCAACAAAGGAAGACCTATGTATATATTGTTCCTAACCGCTACGGCCTTTGCTTTCTCTAAATATGCATCTTCTTTGTCTGAACTCATATTGAGCATTATTTCATTTCCAAAAACAATTTTCGCTTCAGATCCGGCGGCAATTTCACAGTTATTCAAAAAGCTGCTATTAATCTGTTCATTAACCGAGTCCGGTTTATCATTGAAAATATGCTGTATTCCCATCTTTGGGATATTGACAGACGCTATTTTTACTGTATTATCTGTAAAATTTTGTGATAAGCGAATCTGTCCGCAAAGAATTATAATAATGACAGGTAATACGTATTTCCACAATGCATTATGAAATGCATTGTTATTAAAATTGTTATCCCATAGCCAGTTAATAATAGAAGCTGTCCAGAGAATGATAAATGTTATTCCCCAAATACCGGTAATGGAAAGAAGCTGCAATAAAGGCAGAGATGATTGTGTGGTTGCCAAAGCTCCAAATGTTCCGCCCGGATTCGTTAAAACAGAAATATAATCCATTAAAACAAAGGCAGAGGGAAGAATAAGAGTTGATACAATTCCTTTCAATCGCTGTGAATAAACTCTGTCGGTGAGAAATACCAGAGCTGTAAATAAACTCATCATAAAACACATAATATAATAAACAAAGCCTGGCACTGGAATTTGTTCTTTCCAGATGAAGATATTGGAAATAAATCCGGCAAAGATCAGAAATATAAATCCTTTTAAAGGTTTATGAAATCTAAGAAAACGTATTAGAAATATTGGAGCTATAAATGTCGCAAGCGGTAAAGTCCACCGACCGTTGGAAAAGAAAAGGAATACAAAACCTATCAATAAGTAGGCATAAGAATAATTTTTTTTTATTTTAGTCATTGAATCTCCAATTTTTCATATTGTGATTTTTTTTATCATTTTACTATTTACTTCAATCATACTTATCAAAAATATTTAATATTTCTTGGGCCAAGAACTTAAATTCTACACTACTACAAATAGGCATAATGTTTCGCGTGTGCAGCGGGATCGGAACGATCACGCCCAAAACAAACAACCCAAACCCTGAATCGGTACGATTCAGGAAAAGAACACCGCGAGACCAAACCGACGACACGCTTGTTATGCGTTTCAATCATTTTTACCAACAAATTTAATCGTTGATCTTCATTGCATCAATCTCAATAATAAAAATATCGTCTGACCAACCATTTCCAGCTATTGTAATTCCCTTTGCTTTTCCTCTGATAGTGACGGAAATCCATTCTTCATCAGTATTCTCAAAAACATTAACAATCTTGTTAAAAATTGAATTTGAATTGCTCATAACATTTATGTCTATATTGTGATAAGTCGTATCCCTGTATGTATTGATTTCGGGATATAAAAGAAATCTTTCATCCTCCGGGAAATAATTAAGTTCAAATATATAACCTTCAACAAGATAAGTATTCCCATCCTGTGCAACTCCGCTATCAAATAATTCGGGAATTGTATAGACCTTGCCATCCCAAATATCTTCATCGTTATGGAAGGGATTAAAATTACAACCTAGTAACAATATTGAAAATATTAGCAACAAAAGACTTTTGCTCATATTAGAAAATTTATAATTCATTCAATCCTCCTTTAAAAATAATCTTTCTATCACGCATAATGTTCTGCGTGTGCGGCGGAATCAGTAGGATTCCGTCGTGAGCGAACAACCCAAACCCTGAATCGGCACGATTCAGGACAATGCCACCGCGAGACCATACCGACGACACGCTTGTTAGGGGCAAAATTCAATTCGAATTTCATTTATCTTATTTACCTATATTGAAATAAGAAAGCAATCGTTTCCGAAAAGAATCATCATTATATTCATTTATTAATCCTACAATACCAATATAGGGAACACAGTAATAAGTGATATTTTCATCATCTTTGATTAGTTTGTAGACATGGCATCGAAAATTTCCATATGGGGTCAATACCTCTGTTTGTTTACCAATACATTCAACTGTATCGTTATCAAATGACCAAATTTCACCAACTTCTACGGGGTATTTGAATAATAAATTTTTAGAAATTTCATAATAAATTGAATCTCCTGTTTCATATAACCTACCGTAGTGAAATAATCCATCGGTATCATTACTATATAAGTTACTTATAATAGTTCTGTTATTAGAATAATCATTTATTGATTCCTCTACTAAACAAGATAAAGTTATTTCTTCTCCCTGATATTCAATTACAATTTGTTTAATTATTTCATTATAAAATGATTCAATTTGCACGTTACCATTATTGAAAACAGAATCAATATAGGTCCAATTATTACCAACCTGAAGATTCCAAATTATGTTCGGTTCAGGCGTTGATTCAGTTGATTGACTACACCCGAAAAATACTAAGCCAACTACTATAATACAAAATAATTTCATATAATCTTCCTCACTTATAATTTTCAGATATTGCCCCTAATGTTTGGCGTGTGCGACGGGATCGGAACGATCACGCCCAAAACAAACAGACCAGACGTTTGAATCGGACGATTCAAATAAAGAGCACTGACCAGCTCTACTGCCGACACGCTTGTTATGCACTTTATGGTTTAATTATTATTTCCACTTCAAATTCTGCTTCCTGCTTGTTTAAATCATTTTATATTCCTTTAGGATTTACAATTCGTCCTTCAGGATCATAAGCAAAACAAATTAATTTTTTGCAATTTGGATGAACCTTATACTTCTCTTTATCCTCTATCAACTGTTTGCCTAACTCTTTATCTCCTAGACCTTTTCTTGTCTTTTTAACTTCAATAACAATATTCTCTTCTTTCAACAAAAAATCCATTCGAGAAGAACCACCAGCATAACTTGGTGTCCATTCTTCACTTCTAATATCTTCAAAATGTAATTTTAATAATGAATGGAGTAAATCTTGAACATCATATTCATCATCAATGTCTAACGTAGGTCTTGAATTGTACCTGTTGCGCAATTGTTTAGCAACTAAATGAAATTTGTTTAATATATTAGTTAACTCATTTTCTTTATCTATAATTTTTGATGACTGCTTTGGAGTAATCCGAAGACAAGATTTTAATGCTGACATTAATATTGCATGTTGCTCATTAAATTCTTCCATTTCGTAGCCATTTAAATATTTGATATTAAATCTTTCATAGACTCTCCAAGGAGAGCTATCCTTACCATAATTTG
Organism: Candidatus Celaenobacter antarcticus; assembly: GCA_030765865.1. Lineage (GTDB taxonomy): Bacteria > Cloacimonadota > Cloacimonadia > JGIOTU-2 > JGIOTU-2 > Celaenobacter > Celaenobacter antarcticus. Next base: position 25,629 of record JAVCDK010000037.1, read on the forward strand.
AAATAAGAAAATCCTCAACTTCTGCAATCCAAGATTGTATCTCTGTGCTTGCTTTAGTATAAGGTCCATACTGGGTATGCTCACAATTTGTTTGAAAAGTATATTTTTTCCCCTCTAATATTAACTTATTAACTTTCTCATTCATCATCAACTCCTAAAAAAAGTGCATAATGTGTGTATCCCCGACAATTTTGTCGCGAACACCCCCGATTTGGTGTTGTATACGACAAATGTCGTGAATATCGCATATATTTGCCATTTTTTCCTTCAATCAATAGGTGTAAAAATAATATACTTAATTCGTTGTCAATAAAAAATGATTCGGGCATTCCATAACCCAAAACCGACTAAAGTCATGGAGTGGTCCATGACTTCTCACAAAATCGAACGATCAAATTCATTTTCCATTTCTAGCCACGCCGTATTCCGATTTATCGGGTTGAAGGCGGGTAAATTTTACATTTTCCATTTATACTTCCCAAACGTTCCCAGTAATCCGAACATGACAAAATACGGCGCATACAGCACTTCTACTAATGGAAAAACGAGCAATGAAATATATTCTCTGAAAATCGTAGCGCCACGCAGGAGTATTAAAAAGTCGAACATACTCTTTGAGAGAAATATGATAAGAAAGAATTTCCATGTCAACACTCCTGCTAATGCAAGAATGAAAGTTATCAATATCAAGAAAAGATAAATGAAAGCCAAAAGCGAAACAGATTTTATGAGTGCAGGATAGTACCGCCACTTGGAACCACGCCGCTTTTCCTGCTGAAATGTCTGCGAACCGGACTTTTGCTCGATAGAAGGCACATAGCTGTCCGGATGAGTTACAAATCCGAGTTTGTACGAATGGCTTTTGCTGATCTTCTGAAGAAAAAGGTCGTCATCTCCGGATGGAATATGCCCAATCCCGTTAAATCCATTTATAGATTCAAACACATTCTTTTTATAGGCAAAGTTCCTGCCTGTTGCAGTAATACCCCAGTTCCATCCAATGCTGCCGTCAGATAATGTGAACATCGCAAGCCGCTCCAACTTTTTCAACATGCAGATGATTTTTTTACCAAACCCCTTGCCCTGACATTCGAGCGGAGAGTAGCCGACAATCACATCAAAACCTCGTGAAAACACCTCATTCATAGAACTCAGCCAGAACTTTCCGGGTCTGCAATCTGCATCTGTAAAGAGAAGAACTTCGCCTTGTGCATGATTTACACCTTCGGTAAGTGCCCGTTTCTTCCTGACCAGACCGGGTATTTCATCTTGAATGGAAATATATTTGATCTGGGAATATTTTTTGGAAAAATTATTGAGAATATAATCAGTTTTATCCGTCGAGCGGTCATTCACAATTATGATCTCGAATTTGTCTTGAGGATAATCTTGCTTCAGCAAATTATCCAGCAAGAAAGACAGATGCTTATCCTCATTCCGTGCTGCAATAATCACGGAGATAAAATGATTTTTTTTATTCGATGAAATTGTTCTGTTGACCCTGAAAGTTCCCACAATTAGAAACAAGAGGAACAAACAGTAAAGAGCAGTCAACACATACAGAATATAGCTGAGGATCATAACAGTTTCATGCCCTTTACTGACGAGGCGTTCAGTTCGAGAGTTGCAAATTTTTTCTTTTTGTATTTGAATTGAGCCGCAGCACCGATCATCGCAGCATTATCTGTGCAGAATTCTTCTGAGGGATAATGCAGTTTGAAGTTATGCTTATTGCAATACTCAGAAAAAGTGCTTCTCAGTTCGGAGTTTGCAGCAACACCGCCTGCCAGTAAAAGTGTTTTCAGAGAATATTTCTCCAGCGCTTTAATCGTTTTCCAGAAAAGCACCTCAACGATCGCATGCTGGAAACTTGCAGCAAAATCATGGGTTTGAGCTTCGTCGAGTGTGCCTTTTTCTTTGAGAAAGAGCATGCCTGCGGTTTTAAGACCGCTAAAACTGAAATCAAAATTTTTATGCTTGAGCATGGGAAGCGGGAATGCAGTCGCCAACTTATTTCCCCCTGATGCTAGTGCATCTATATGAGGTCCTCCCGGATATGGCAATCCCAGGAGTTTCCCGATCTTATCAAATGCTTCACCCGCCGCATCATCGACAGTTTTCCCGAGAATTGTGTATTCTACTGCTGAAAAAAAAATGACCAGTTCCGTGTGCCCGCCAGAAACAATGAGCGCTAAAAAAGGAAATTTTATATCTTTATGCTCCAGAAAATTAGCGAACACATGACCGAAAATATGATTCACTGCAATGAGAGGTTTCTTCAAACTGAAAGCCAATCCTTTAGCAAAAGAGACTCCCACCAGCAAAGAACCGATCAGTCCCGGGTTTGCAGAAACAGCGATTGCATCTATATCTTTCAAACCTAATTCTGCTTTTTCAAGAGCCATTTCCACTATCGGGATTAAAGTGCGAATATGCTCACGGGATGCAAGCTCGGGGACAACTCCCCCATATTTCAAGTGGACTTCTTCCTGCGAAGAGATCACATTGGAGAACACATCACAATTTCCATCTATAAGTGCTGCGGAGGTGTCATCACATGATGTTTCAATCGCAAGAATGAGGGATTTCTTCATGAATTATTCGGGAACTGATTTTATACGAACTTTTGTAGGGGTCTGTCCCAAAAGATCGATCCCGGCAGGCAATTCCACAGTAACAGGTATTATATCATCAACTTTGAAAGAGTCGGGAATTTCTACTTTTGCAAATATATCCTTCTCCTCGAGAACACTCACGAACTCCTGCTCCCCTGATACTTTTATACTCACAGAGGAAGGAAATATCTCGATCCCATCGGATGTATCAATCGGAATAAGCGAGATCGTTTTCTGAATGATCTTCGGCTCCATCTTTGTGATATCCAGCGTATATGTATCATAAGAAACCATCGGATCTTGCGGTTGGATAACGCTCACATGCGGATCGTCAACATGGATATCCTTGTTATAGGGTATTGTAATAATTTCATCTATTTGAGTAATAATTGATTGCGGACCCGTCACCTGAATCTCTTCCGGCTTTATATCAAGTTCATTTTCTTCAAAATACTGCCGGCTCTCCTCGTTTGCAAACGCAAGCACAACCGGAAGTATCATCGTATTCATATTGTCCATGACTATGAGCACATCTTTAAATGGAGATTTGTACACAATAGAAAGATTGAATTCCTCCATCCCATCCAGGTTGTCATAGTCAATGGGTAGGTAGTTTCTTCCGTAATGCACGTTCTTAAGGTCAATTTGATAGACATATTTTTTCAAATTGTACCCCATTATATCCTGACCTCTGCCTTCAACTGTGAAATCGACCGTTTCGGGCTCGATAGTAATGGGCACAAGAGCAGAAGGAGCATTTGAAATCGTGATGGGTAACTGTATATCGACCTTCTGAACTTTTGTAAGATTTATTTCAAACCAGATAAAAATGGAGAGCAAAAGTGCAAGAATTAAAATCAAAATCCTTTTATTCATTATTTCTTCTCATCCTTATTAAAGATCCTGCGCAATCGTTCTGAAGCGAGAGTAATGTAGATATTCAACGGATCTATCTTTTGAGCGATACGGAGGTATTTCTTTGCGCTGTTGAAATCCTTCTCTGCAATATAGATCCTGCTCAGATCGATGTAGGATTTAATAAAAAATATATTTTTTTGAATACTTGTTTTGTAGTTTTCGACTGCCTTTTCTATGTCACCCATTTTATAGCAGCAACTTGCAAAAGCGTTGAAAAATTCCGCACTGTCATAACCCAAACGGGTAGCTTTATCGAAATAGATAAATGCCTGTATCCAGTTTTTTTTGTTATCAAAGCATTTACCGATGAAGAATGCGACTTCCTTACTTGCAGGAAATTTTTTCTCTGCACTTTTCAGTACTGAGATCGCA
>JAVCDK010000008.1 GCA_030765865.1 Candidatus Celaenobacter antarcticus
AAATATTTTTCAAGAATACGGCACAACTTATATTTCAAATATCAGCTCTGGAGGTCCACATGTTAATTGAAGTTCCCGATTCCCATCCCAGAGCACAATCCCTGCATGTACGCGAGAAGCTAATTGAAGGATTCGACAAAGGGCTTGTCGCAAAAGCCGGTTTGATCGCTCACGGCAGAGGTGAATGCTTCGATTATCTTATTGGTGAGAAAACTCAACACTTTGCAGAACTTGCAACTGAAGCTGCTTGTGCAATGCTTCTCCTAGCAGAACATCCGGTGCTATCTCTCAATGGGAATGTTGCTTCGCTCTGCCCGGACGAGATTATCGAGCTGAGCAAAGCTGCCGGTGTGCCACTTGAAATAAATCTCTTTTACAGGACAAAGGAACGTGAAGATGCACTCCTGAAGCACATGGAAAAACACGGCGCTCATGAAGTTCTGGGTGTGGGAAATGATGAGACTGTCCAGATCGAAGAATTGCAAAGCAAACGCAGGATCGTCTCAAAAAAAGGTATCTATATCGCTGATGTTGTATTTGTACCTCTCGAAGATGGAGACCGCACCGAAGCGTTGGTAGCATCCGGCAAGAAAGTCATCACTGTTGACCTCAATCCCCTCTCTCGAACTGCACAGAAAGCACAGATCACAATCGTGGATAATATTGTGCGGACAGTTCCACTTATGACTGAAAAGATCAAAGAGATGAAAAATTATCCTCAAAAACGATTAGGAGAGATCCTCAAAAATTTTGACAATAAGAAAAATTTACAAGCGGCTTTATATTTTATTATGCAAAGATTAAAGGAGCTTTCATGAATATCTTCATAATCGGGGCTGGCGCGATTGGCACCTACCTAGCAGCTGTGATCTCACGCGAATATGATGTGACTCTTGTCGGGAAAAAGGAACATCATCACAAAGACCATTTCAAGGTCATACAAAAAAATGGTGTACTCCTGTCCGGCTTTCAAACAGTTATGAGCAAAGTGCTCACTACAAGGGAGTTAAAAAAGATTCCAGCAAATTCTCTCATTCTTGTTACTACAAAAGCATATGATGTCAAAACTGTGTTTGAAGACCTCAAAAACATTGTGAAAGATGATACTGTTTTCATGCTAATTCAGAATGGGATCGGTATAAAAGAGGAAGTGAAAGACATTCTTCCAAATGAGATCATCCGTGCAGTAACAGGTATTGGAGCAGAGATCATACGACCCGGTGAAGTGCGAACTTCATGGGGAAAAGTTGTACTGGAAAATACAAAATCTGTAGAAAAAGTATTGGAGATATTCTCCAGGAGCACATTCGAGACGAGTATTTCGGACAATATCAAACAGGAAGAATGGCTTAAACTTTCGATCAATGCTTTTGTGAATCCTTTTTCCACTCTTCTTCAGGTTCGTTCATACATGCTTTCAAAACCGGAAATTAGAAATCTCGTGGAAAAAGTGATCGATGAAGTGATTGCTGTGGCAGAAAAAGAAGGTTATCCTATTCAAAGGGAAAAGGTTATCCGAACGATAAATCGACTCCACCAATATAAGAACTATTCCTCCATGTACCAGGATGTGAAAAAAGGCAAAAAGACAGAACTGGACTACATCACCGGTGCGATTATACAACGGGCAAAAAAACATAATATCCCAGTTCCCATGAATGAATTTCTCTATGATTCAATTAAATTTTTAGAAAAATATGGCTACTAAGAAAATGTCTAATTACAAATTTCTAATTTCAAATGAAAATTAAGAATAATAATGGTTATTTCAAATACTAATAACTTACGCGAATCAAAAGTGAATAACATTCGAGCTCTTAAAGATAGAGAAAAACTCGTTATGCTCACCTGCTATGATTTTCAGATGGCAAAGATTTTTTCCTCAGTCGGCATAGACATTATACTTGTTGGTGACAGTCTCGGCATGGTGTTTCAGGGTGATTCTACAACCAAAAACGTAACCATGGAACAGATGCTCTATCACATGCGGGCAGTAGCTAAAGGCGCCGGAGATCTTCCCATTGTTGGAGATATGCCGATACATTCATACTCGAGTAAAGAGATCGCTTTGGAAAATGCACAACGGTTCATAGATGCTGGTGCTGATGCTGTCAAACTGGAAGGATACTTTCCCGAAACAATATCCTATCTCGTGACACATAATATTCCCGTGCAAGGTCATATCGGGCTGCTCCCGCAAACCTATGAATCCTTCAAAGTGGTTGGCAGAAAGCAGGAAGATCATGAACGGCTGTTGAAAGAAGCAAAAGAAATCGAGGAGAATGGCGCATTCACTCTCGTGCTGGAATCAATTCCCGAACTGCTTGGTAAAGAGATCACAGATAGCATCGAGATACCAACGATCGGCATAGGCGCCGGACGATACTGCGATGGACAGGTGCTTGTCATTAACGATCTGCTGGGTATGGACCCGGAATTTCATCCTAAATTTGTGAAGCGTTATGCAAACCTTTTTGAGATCATTTCCAAAAGTGTTTCTGCATTCAAGCAAGATGTGAAAAACAAGACATATCCAGATAAGGAACATATATATGAATAGATCATCCCTTCCCAAAAATGAAGTGCTCGAACTTATTCACTCCACGCTGAAGCACGACAAATCCTATAAAAATGGCAATGTGATAAGCACGATGTGCACCTATCCGGACACATTCGCACAGCAGCTTTTTTCCACTTTTATTGATAGAAATATCGGTGATGCAAATCTCTTCCCCGGTGTGGTTGAACTGGAAAATGAAGTAATTTCCTCGTTGGGAGAACTGCTGCACAATCCTGATGCATACGGCAACATTGTGACAGGCGGTACAGAAGCAAACTTTCTCGCACTCTGGGCATACCGAGAGCTTTCGGGAAAACATACGATAATCGTACCCGAAACTGCTCATTTCTCGCTCTACAAAAGTGCAAACATTCTCAATCTGAAAACAAAAACTGTAAAAGTGACAGAGCAAAGGCAGATGGACATTGCAGAAACTGAAAAAGCGATTGATGATGACACATTCTGCATTGTGGGCATCGCAGGCACAACTGAACTCGGTGTGATCGATCCGATTTCCGAGCTGTCAGCTCTTTGTTTAAAATACAATCTATATCTCCATATAGATGCAGCATTTGGCGGTTTTGTCATTCCCTTTATGAAAGACCTGGGCTATGATATTATAGATTTTGATTTTTCCCTGCCCGGTGTAAGCTCCATCACGATCGATCCTCATAAAATGGGCTTGTGCCCTATTCCTGCAGGTGGTATTCTTTTCAGAAATGAAGAATTGACAAAGAAAATAAAATGGAGTGTAAGCTATCTCTCCGGCGGACACACCGCACAAACAACGTTTGTCAGCTCCCGTTCGGGTGCTGCGGTGATCGCAGTTTGGGGTATGTTAAATTATCTCGGATATGAGGGCTACAATGACATCATTAAAAGGTGCATGCACGTAACGGATTATCTTGTTGCAGAGCTTGATAAATTTGATGAACTTTACCCGATCCAGCATCCAACTATGAACATCGTCGGCGTTGCATCCAATAAATCTAATATCGTACTCATTGCAGAAGCAATGCGGGACAAGGGCTGGGCGATCTCGCTCTTTACTGAACACCTCCGCATCGTACTTCGTCAATCAGTAACAAAAAAAGTAATAAACAAATTTATCCATGACATAAAAGAGGTGTTAACATGCATCCAAGCAAAGATATAATCGGCACTAAAGGACAGGAACTTCGGGACAAACGCATTGCACTCGGCATTACCGGAAGTGTGGGCTGCCTGCGCAGCGTTGACCTTGCACGTGAGCTCATGCGTTATGGAGCAGAAGTATTTGTGGTGATGAGCCAGGAAGCGACCAAGCTCGTGACTCCCGCAATGTTCGAGTGGGCTACGGGAAATCCAGTAGTAACAGAACTGACAGGCAAAATAGAACACATATGGCTTGCCGGTGAGCACGAAGAAAGCTGTGATCTTATATTGGTCGCACCTGCGACAGGAAACTCCCTCAGTAAGATCGCATGCGGCATCGATGACACGCCTGTGCTTTCAACTGTAACCTCTGCCATCGGCTCGAACATTCCTGTGATGATCGTGCCTGCCATGCATGAGAGCATGTACAAGAATCCCTTCATCCTTGAAAATATCGAGAAGCTGAAAAACGCAGGTATCCATGTGATCGAACCGGTACGTGAAGAAGGCAAGGCAAAGATCGCAAGTGTGGACACTATGGTGGAGATGGTCATCCAGAAACTCTACAAAAAGGATTTGCAGGATATGACTGTACTGATAACTGCCGGACCCACTATTGAATACATAGACGATATCCGCTACATTACGAATAAAAGCTCAGGAAAAATGGGCTTTGCTCTTGCACGTGATGCAGTTCGCAGGGGTGCACATTGCATACTGATCAGCGGACCTTCAAATCTAACTCCGCCAGCAGGTTGCAAGTACATTTCCGTGGAAACCACAAAAGATATGTTGAACGCAGTAACTACTCAACTCAAAGAAAAGAATATAGATGTGTTCATCAGCGCTGCTGCTGTTGCGGACTGGAAAATGAAAAAGCAGGCAAAAGGCAAACTCCCCTCTTCTCAAGAATTTACAATTGATCTCACGCCTACTGAGAAAATTATTGAAAAGGTGAAAAAACTCTCACCAGCCACCGTTCTCGTTGCATTTAAGGCAGAGCATGGATTGAACGAGAAACAGCTCGTTGCAAAGAGTTATGAGCGCCTGAAGCAGGTACAGGCAGACTATATCGTTGCCAATGATGTGAGTGAACCAGATTCCGGCTTCCAGAGTGATGAGAATAAGATATTTGTGATAAATACAAAAGGTAAAGTTTTATTTAAAGGTAAAGATAGCAAGATTGCACTTGCTAAGAGGATTTTGGATATTGTTAAGGGTGGGTTGGGAAAATATTATAAAAGATAGATATCCTTTAATCTCATTACAACATTCATGTTAATTGGATGAGGATATAAAACCAGCCTACAATAGTAATTAATAAAAAGATTAATGAAGATACAATAAGAATTTGAAATGGTTGAGTACTTATTTCTTCCGTTTCAGTAATTTTTGCAAGCCTTTGAAATGTTTTTTTCATTTTTTTTAAATGAAATAGAGAATAATTTATAATAAATAATGCAGTTATACTTACAAGTAATGCTGCTATTGAGAAAATATATCTAAAATTTCTTTCATCTAATGCAAATTTTAATAGAGCACCATCTACCACCATATAGGAAATTAATCCTTTAATATAACATCCAATATAAAACTGATAGAGACTTATTTGATGATCTAATTCTTTAATTCCATTTATAAACATTTTGCACTCCGTTTATGTTTATTGTGATTTTGATGATTTCTTTATAATAGATTTACTGGAACCTAAGATATATCCTGAGATTCCACTTAATATTGCAGCGCATAATTCACCACTAAAGATGCCTCCAATAGCTAAGCAACCAACAATAATTACGACACCGATTACGGTTAAATTTTGGATAAAACCACTTCCGGAAAGAATGTCTTTAATTTTCTCTTTATTCCTTGATAATATAATAAAAAATGTTATCCAACCAACTGTGAGCATAAAGCATATAATAGCAATTAAGATTATAAATTGATCGCCATTAATAATTATTTTATCCATCTCATCCTCCAAAGTTTATTTCATAGTTAATGGAAAGACATAATTCTCATACAAACTAAATAAAAATTCTATTCTTCCTGTTTCATCTTTAAATGGTTGCGGTCTGTAACATAGATCAACAGCTCTATCAAGTTCTCTATGTGCTTTTGCAAGATTTCCTGGCATTGCTACAGGATCATAAAGATCTGCCAAACTGCAATCCGTATATTCTTCTCGTATTTTTATAACAAGCTCTACTTTTTCTTTAACTTTTTTCACATTCTTCTCAATAGGTTTTTCCGGCCAGGGAAAATTATTATAGACTATTTCATTCGAATATCTATAATCACTTTTAATTCTTCCACAAGTATATTTTACCCAAACCATGTGCATTACTGATTGTAATAAACCAAAATGATATATTGAAATATTACTAATTGTCGAGCATGTATTATTTGCAACATAATTTGGTGAGAAAATTTCCATTGGAATATATTTTCTACTCTCTGATGAATTTAATGGTATTAATATATATTTTCCTGTTGGTTGTCTGTCCTCTCCAAATTCATTTGGTCTTTGCGCGAGTTCTCTTGTAGTTTTTCGTTTGCTTTCCATTCTTAATTTTTTTACATTTTCTACTCTCTGTTTTACTAATGGTAAGTTCCTGAGTTCTTTTGGTGAAATATTTTTTAACCACAAACACCATCTATTTTCACCGTTCAGATATTGCCGTGCGCTAAGTAAAGGTCTAAAATAGTTAATAGCTTCGGGCTCTATTTCCAAAAATTCATTTTTTTCTTCATCAAAAAAAAGGAAATTTCCCCCATCATTTGGCATGCTTCCAAAACTTATATGCGGTACATCACATATCGGATTTCTTCTTTTCGTTATCGCAACATTTGGCGCATCCACTAAATAAGGGTTTATATTTTTTGCTTTTATCTCGTGTGGTTCTCCCTTAATATCTTCATACTCAAAAATCCTTTTTTCATTATTGTCAGAGTTAGCAAATCCAATTATTATAACATGTACTGCTGCTTTTCCCCTTGCTTCATTTGTCCATTTAAAGGTTCTATGTGCAAAATGTATGAAAATATTATATCGATCAAATAATTCATTCCATAAAATACCCGTTTGTTCTCCCTGCGCTATGGAATTTGTAGAAACAAATGCTACTTGTATTTTTGTATTCTGAATGTACTGCGCTGCTTTAATATACCATGCGGTTACATAGTCAAGAACACCAGCACCTTTCACGCCCCGAAAGATCATCTTCATATCTTCTTTTTGTTCCGGTGTTTGATATTGCTTTCCATAAAATGGAGGATTTCCTAAAATATATGATAACTCGTCTTTTGAAATTATTTCATTCCAGTCTATTCTCAATGCATTACCATTTATTATTGTCGCAGATTTCCGCAATGGTAATCGTGTAAAATACTCTCCAAATGTTTCTGAAACCAGCATATTCATCTGATGATCCATTAACCACATAGCTACTTCTGCAATTCTTGCTGGCCATTCTTCATATTCAATGCCATAAAACTGATCTACATCCAATCCTATTATCGATTCAATATTATGCATTACCTGTGACTTTTTATGAATTTCTTTTATTATTGCAAGTTCCAATAATCTTAATTCTCTGTATGATATAATGAGAAAATTTCCACATCCACAAGCAGGATCTAAAAACTTTAATTTTGTTAATTTTTCATGTAGTTTTTCTAATTTTCTTTTATTACCCTTGCATTTATGAAATTCTTCCCACAATTTATCCAAGAATAATGGCTTTATTAATTTCAAAATATTTGTCTCAGATGTATAATGTGCTCCTAAATTTCTTCGCTCATCAGGTTTCATAACGCTCTGAAACATCGATCCGAATATAGCAGGTGATATCTTACCCCAATCCAATGCACTGCACTGTAATAATATTTCCCTCATTTCAGAATCAAATGAAGTGATCGGCAGTGGTTCTTCAAAAAGTTTTCCATTAATATATGGGAACTGTGCCAAATGTTCATCAAGTTTTTTTGGTCGCTGTTCCGGTGGTTTATTAAGTACCTGGAAAAAATGTGCTAATCTATCCCCTAAATCGCTTCCATCAGTATTAGTTTTTTGATCGAGGTATTCTTTGAAAGTATCCTTTTCAAAAATACTTGTATCGTCAGCAAATAAACAAAATAATATTCTTACTAAGAAAACCTCTAGAGTATGTCCCTCATATCCATCTTCCTCCAGCTTATCATGCAGTTTTCCCATCAACTCCGCAGCTTTTATATTAACAGGATCTTCTTCTTTAAATGATCTTTTCTGATATCCAGGTATAAACCCAAATAATTTTACTTTTTTATAAAAATCCTTTAGTTGAAAATCTTGTTTGGTTCTTTCATCTAGATCATATAATCTGAAATTTTCAAAATCAGATACTATTACATACCTGGGAAGTTCGTGCTCCTTCAGTCCAATAAGATAATCCATTGCTTGTACATAAGCACTATCCAGCTTCTTTCCTTTTGATTTATGTTCTACTAATAAGGTTCCCTTCCATAGAAGATCTATAAAACCGTATTCATCACCTAACTTTTTTACATATGTTTCATATGATGCAATCCTCCTTCTTGTTATTCCAAAAACATCAAAGAATGCATCCCAAAAAGATTTAGACTCTGCACTTTCGCGTTCCTCTCCCGTCCACTCCTTTGTAAACCGGAGCGCCCTATCTTTTATCTCGTTCCAACTCAGTGCCATGGTTTGATTATAGTATTTTTCCTTATATTTTTCTCCGCTCAACTTCCTTAAAAAAACAGTTTGAATTCAGTTCGTACTCGTTTTGGTAATTTTCCTTCCAACATTGTCAAGAAATTGGTGAATTGCCCTCACCCCTAAATGAAATAAACAGCAAGCTGCATTTCACTGGGCAGGCTAACCTCTCCCGGATGGCGAGGAAAAATGTAAGGTGGAATCCTAAGGAACGAGGATTCCAAACTCGTATTAGAATATGTTTCGTTTCCTCGTCGTAAAACTCCTTCGGAGGCGAATCTAATTTATTGAGCTGTCATGGACCATTCCATGACGAGTACATGTGCGCAGGATAAACCTGAAACTGTTCCAATAATTTTGATGTAAGATTGAATAACATCAATTGAAGATTGCAGACGTGATAATCAGTTACGTGGTCAATTGGGACAATTGACCCTACATTCTCGAAGCGTGAAGCACAAGTGGAGAACCCTTCGACGAGGCTCAGGGTGACAACATTTTAGTTTTTTATCACATTGAGGTTTTTTATAACAGTCTAATGAAATGAAGACGTACCTGTCACGGCGTCTTGTCTGGGCGTAACGTAGTGAAGGCTGAAATGAAATGAAGGCGGACCTGTCACGGCGAAATGAAATGAAGACGGATGTCGAGTACATGCGCAAGACTGGAATCTTGCGTTACTTCTTTACATCCTCCCGACAAATTGGGACTATGAAGTCCAGCCTGAATTTGAAACTCGAAACTTGAAATTATAAATTTGATTTTGCCCTTCTCACTTTTCACTCTTCCCTCTTACCTTTCTCCTTCCTCCGATTTTTCATAAAAAAATTGATAATAAATTATAAATACTCAATTAAGGTCCTTAATAAACTAAGGACTTACAAAGGAGAAAAGATGAAAAGGATATTAATTATGATGGTTATGGTTTGTTGTTTGTCTAATCTATCAGCACAGTTGAAGTATCCGGAAACTCCTAAAATTGCAGTACAGGACACACTGCACGGAATCGTTATCACGGATAATTACCGATGGCTGGAAGACAGCGATGATCCGGACGTCATTGCATGGGATGATCAGCAGGTAACACTCACGAGGTCGATCCTCGACACTATCACGCAGAGAAAAAAACTGATCAAACGATTCAATGAACTCTGGTATTACGATGACTTTGGTGCTCCGGGAACTGTTGTAGACGGCGAAAGAATGTACAGGTGGGAAAAGGGGAAAGACGATGAAAAATGGAAGATGGTCACCAAAGAAAACAAGGATGCGGAATGGGAAGTGTTACTCGATCCCAACCTGTGGACTGCAAACGAATCGATTCGGAGAACGAGCATATCCAGGGACGGAACGTATTTCACATTTGGAAAAACTGTGGGAGGAAATGAAAATCCTGTGGTATATATCATGGATATCGCCACGAAAGAAATTCTTCCCGACACATTAAGAGGGAAAAAGCAGTATGTTTCCTCGTGGCTTCCTGATAATTCGGGATTTTATTACTTTGCGCGTCCCGCAAAAGGTGAAGTACCAGAGGGAGAGGAAAATTATTGGAGTGCAGTATATTTACACAAACTCGGCACGCCTGCGGACGAGGATGAAAAGATATATTTCAATGAAGAGAATATGAAAATGAGTCATGGCGTATGGTTATCCGAGTGCGGAAACTATACACTGTATAGTCGTTATCTCGACCGTAAACAAGAGGTGTATTTCCGAAGAACCGATGATACGGAATTGATACCGATCGCAACCGGCTTCGATGCATCATATTCCGTGAAGATACTGAATGACACAATACTCATAAAAACGAATAAGGATGCACCGAATGGAAAAGTGTATATCACGGATGTCGATCACCCTCAAAGGAAATATTGGCGGGAGTTCATTCCAGAAAAAGAGGATAAACTCGACTATATAAGTGGTATTACAGGACACATTTTTGCAAAATATCAACATAATGCCTATACGGTTATTAAGATATATTCTTTGGATGGTGATTATATTCGGGACTTAACATTTCCAACTTTGGGAACCGGATCTGTGAGCGGTTATTGGTCACAGGATGAAGTATGGGTAAGTTTTTCTTCTTTTACATACCCAAGCGTTACTTACAAATATGATTTTGAAAACGATTCGTTAAACATTTATAAAGAATTTCCCTTAGATATCGATGTCGAAGGTTTCACTGCCGAGCAAGTCTGGTACGATTCAAAAGACGGCACACCGATCTCGATGTTTCTCATTCATAAAAAAGATATGGAAAAAAATGGCAATAATCCTGTTATGCTTACAGGATACGGCGGATTCAATATTTCGAGAACACCGCAATTCTCTACATCGTATATTGTCTGGCTCGAAGCAGGCGGAATGATTGCGATCCCCAATCTGCGCGGGGGTGGTGAATATGGCGAGACATGGCATGAAGCAGGCATGAAGGAAAATAAGCAGAATGTTTTCGATGATTTCATCGCAGCCGCGGAGTGGCTTATCGAGAATAAATATACAAATCCTGAAAAGCTTGCGATCAGCGGCGGAAGCAATGGTGGGTTGCTGGTTGGAGCTGTTACTGTCCAGAGACCGGAACTGTTCAGAGTAGTGAATTGTTCTGTACCTCTGCTCGATATGCTTCGTTATCATAAATTTGATTATGCACGATTCTGGATCAATGAATACGGTAGTGCGGATGATCCCGAGCAGTTTGAATATCTCTACAAATACTCTCCATATCATAATGTCATTGAAGGAACCGATTATACCGCGATACTGATGTCAGCCAGCGAGAATGATGCCCGTGTCGATCCTCTTCATGCGCGCAAAATGGTTGCCAGAATGCAGGAAGCAAATCCCGATGGGGAACCGATTATACCGCGATACTGATGTCAGCCAGCGAGAATGATGCCCGTGTCGATCCTCTTCATGCGCGCAAAATGGTTGCCAGAATGCAGGAAGCAAATCCCGATGGGGAACCGATTCTCTATTTGTTAGAAAGAAATTCAGGACATCATGGCGGGACAACAACCTCAATGCAAATCGAGAGAGTAGCAGACACATGGGCTTTTATGATGAACAAACTGGGGATGAGTATGGAATGATTTGAAACTTGAAATCCGTCTTCTCCCGAAAAATCGGGATACGCCGTGACAGGCTTGAAATTAGAAATTAGAAATTAGAAATTTGATTTTCCCCTCTTCCTTTCTCCTTTTTCCCTTTTCCGTTTCTTGACAGTATTTCTATCACAAACAAAGTCGGTTCAATGACATCTAAAACCTTTCAAGGATTACTAAATATCTCCGGTAAACAGAAGCCCATTTTGTGGGAAATCCCTTTTGATAAGAAGAGGGAATATTACGATTTCCCCTACCGGTTCATTTCACAGTATAAGCTGGTAAGCGGAGCACGGATCACGTGTGAAGTGAACGGAAGAAGAATTGAGAAGATCGTTTCTATCTGCGACATGGAGCCAGACGAGTTCAGCAACCGTACTCCTTTTGCAGAACTTGTGCCCACCAATCCGGATGAAAAATTTGCACTTGGCGCTTCCGAGTATGATTCCCTGCGCATTATCGACCTGATGATACCGCTTGGCAAAGGCACACGAGGTCTGATCGTTTCCCCACCACGAGCAGGGAAAACTGTGCTTCTTGAGCAGATGGCAAATTCACTTATTCATATTGACCACAAAGTACGAGTTGTAATTCTTCTCATTGATGAACGTCCTGAGGAAGTTACCTCTTTCAAGCAAAATACAAATGTGCAGGTCTTTTTCAGTTCTTTTGATCAAGGACTTAAATCCCATGTTCTTCTCTCCAATTTTCTTATCAGTCACATCAAAGTGGAGCTTGAATGCGGTCATGACACGGTCATTTTGCTGGACAGCTTGACGCGAATGGGAAGGGCATATAACAGCAGTGAGAGAAACCCACAAAGCAGAACAATGTCCGGTGGTTTGGGCTCGTCCGCACTGGAGTTGCCACGTAAATTATTCGGTCTGGCACGAAATATTCAGGGTGGCGGTTCGTGCACGATCCTTGCTACCATTCTCACTAACACCGGTTCACGTATGGATCAGATGATCTTCCAGGAATTCAAGGGAACAGGCAATTGTGAGATCATAATCGACAGGGATATTGCTGACCAGCGTGTGTATCCTGCAATCAATATCCTGGAGAGCGGAACGAGGAAGGAAGAGTTGCTGATACCTGAAGAACAGTTTGTGAAAATCAACGAACTGAGGAAATCGCTTTTGCGTCTTGATAAGGTGGATGCGATTTTGAAACTCAAAAAGTTAATAGAAAAGACAAAGAATAACGAGGAATTATTGAAGAATTTTGGGAGCTAATAAACCAAGACCTTGCGAACGGTT
The DNA here is from genome assembly GCA_030765865.1 of Candidatus Celaenobacter antarcticus. GTDB lineage: Bacteria > Cloacimonadota > Cloacimonadia > JGIOTU-2 > JGIOTU-2 > Celaenobacter > Celaenobacter antarcticus. The sequence goes on from JAVCDK010000008.1 coordinate 12,778, forward strand.
TCTTTTCAACCTTCGCAACGGTTCGTAAAGACGCTGATCATATTTACTCGTAACTCAGCACTCCGACCTGTCACGGCGTCTTGTCTGGGCGTAACGTAGTGAAGACTGAAATGAAATGAAGACGGATGTCGAGTACATGCGCAAGATTGGAATCTTGCGTTACTTCTCTCAGTCAAGCGGTTAATTCGGGGAATCGACCCTACATTCCTATTCAACTTCCCTCTTTATAATCTCTTTAAAATTTAGAATTACATTAAGCAGAATACCAACCAAAGCAGCAAGACCTAAACCTTCCAGTTCGAAGTTTCCAAAAGAAAATTTTGCTCCGCCTAATCCCAACACGAGCATGGCAGCACTGGTCATGAGGATCTTTGGATTGGTAAGATCAACTTTATGATCTACCATATTTTTTATCCCGATAGATGATATCATACCGAAAAGTAATATAGAAATTCCACCGATGACCGGTCCTGGAATAGTAGATATTATTGAAGTGAATTTAGGAACTAAGGAAAGCATAATAGCGCATACAGCAGCAATTCTCATAATAATTGGATTGTAATTTCCGGTAAGTGCAACAGCTCCAGTATTCTCGCTGTACGTTGTATTAGCTGGACCGCCGATCATAGCGGAAAGGGAAGTAGCAAGCCCATCACCCATTAGAGTTCTATGAATACCCGGTTTCTTGAAGAAGTCTTTTCCCACTACATTTCCGATAGCGAGAATATCTCCAAAGTGTTCTACGATAGTAACAATTGCTATTGGAACAATTATTGATATTGATCGAATTGAAAATACTGGCAGAGAGAATTTCGGCAGACCAAACCAGGCTGCTTCGTTTACGGTTGTAAAATCTACTATTCCCAGGATAATAGCTACTACATAACCTGAAATGAGAGCAAAAAGAACCGGAAGCATGGATAAGAATTTCTGTCCTATTTTTTTAAAAAAAACTTTAACGAAAACTGCAACTGCAAATGTAAACATCGCAACAAACCAGCAACCATTCACACCTATTTTTTCAATTATGGAAGCTGAGTTCGTTCCGTTAGCATTACTAATAGCCACCGGTGCCAGTATCAAACCGATAAGAATGATCATCGGTCCTGTTACAAAAGGCGGAAGAATTTTATGTAAGGTGCGCACACTAATAAATTTAAAAATAATGGCTACAAAAATGTATAACAAACCAGCGATCGCAATTCCGCCCAATGCTTCGGGCAGCGATCCGCCTTTGGCAGTTGACACTGCGATTATACCGGGAATAAAGGCAAAAGAGGAACCTAAAAACACAGGTACTTGGAATTTTGTGACAATATGGAATAAAAGCGTACCAACGCCTGCAGTGAAGAATGTTACACCGACATCGAGTCCTGTAAGAAGTGGAACCAGAACAGTGGCTCCAAACATTACAAACATTTGTTGAAAACCAATGATAAAATTTTTACCGTTAAGATCTTTCAAAGAAACTCCTAATTTTTTCTCACATTAATATAATGAAAATTATTGATAAAACCCAAAAAATAAATTCTCTTTGAGCGATCATTTCGGGGAAATGATGCGACTTCCCACATAACAAAAAGAGTGAATAATCCTATATTTTCATAAATTTCGGAAAAAACATTCCTACATTTTTCTTATACTCAAAGTATTTTTCACCATGAATTACCATCATTTGTCTCTCTTCAATTCTGCAATTAAAATACCAGATCGGCATAATTATCCATAAGAATCTTGGCAGTATTTCGATGAGCAAGTTTCTTTTCAGAAACATATATCAATCATAAGATTTGCGAATAGCTTCATCCGATATTGTCGGTTTGATGATCTCATCCCATTCGGGTGAATTCCAGGTTCCGAGATTTGAATGAGTGATGAAATAATTCTGCGGGATGGGATGTGTTCCAATAACGACCGGAATATCGTATTTTTCTTCGATGAATTTTTTAAACTGTATAATATATGGACATGGAGGATAACCAACCACAAAGCCGGTTGCCAGATGAATAGCTTCTGCACCATTTTTGATCATCTCAGAAGGTGCGTACTCGATATTTCCCCCCGGGCATCCCCCACAAGATGTGTATCCAACTATTTCAAGGTGTTCGTTTTTATCATATATCTCAAATGCACCCTCACGGTTCTTCATTGCTCTCAGGCATTTTCCCCCGGCACAAGTACGAAATCTATCACATATAAATATGCCGATTTTCATTTTTTTCCTCTTTCTATTTATTTCACCAATTTTGAAAATTTACCAAATGCCCTATAAATCTTTTTATTTTAGCGGTTCAAATACCCATCCCCATACGTCTTCGCCTGCTATTTCCCGGAATAAAGTCCAATTGGCTTTCATTCTCATACCATTCTTAACTTCCGGAGTAGTGATCCGCCCCATTGCCTTTATACCGTTATCAAATTTGCACACACCAATAGTGAGATACCTATCATTGATCCCCCATGGCAACTGGAAGATCTGAGAGTAAGTAATCAAAGTGCATTCATCCGTGAAGGGAATGATTTCAAATTCTCTATTTCCGCAGTTAAGACATACGACACGCTCCGGATAGGTAATTCTGCCGCATTTTTTACATTTATATGCTTTGTCATTTTTTCTTTTCATTATTTCTCCCTTCTGAGCACGAGAGCAACGACATTATTTCCGAATCCACCGAAATTTAATGTTAGTGCTGTTCTGGCGTTTTTAACTTGTCTATCGCCTGCTTCACCTCGCAACTGCCATGTGGCTTCCACTGCCTGAGCAACACCTGTAGCACCCACGGGATGACCTCTCGATTTTAAACCACCTGAAGGATTTATCGGCAGACTACCCGTTATTTTGTTATCTCCGGACTCGATAGCTTTTTTATATCCACCTTTCTTATACAAACCGGCATGTTCAGCTTCGGCGATCTCCAAAATGGTGAATGCATCATGCAATTCTGCAAAATCAATATCTTTTGCTTTGATCCCAGCTCTTTTGTATGCTTGCTCACATGCAAGAGTAACAGCTTCCAGATCGGTCGGATCGTCTCTCTCTGCCAGTGTAAGAGTATCTGTCGCTTGTCCGAATCCAGCCACTCGTATCACAGGTTTATTGAATTCCTTCACGCGATCTTCTGGACAGAGAATAATTGCAGCTCCTCCATCACTCACAGGGCAGGAATCAAATAAATGCAGGGGCTCGGCAACAGGTAAGTTATTGACCACTGAATCAGGAGAATCAAGAATACCTTTCATAGCAATATCCATTTGAACATGAGCATAGGGATTCATTAGTGCATTCTTGTGATTTTTTATTGCGACTTCTGCCAGATGACGACGCGTATATCCATATTTTTCCATATACAGATTTGCGAACATTCCAGCCATTCCGGGTAAAGTTATTCCATAAATATATTCCGCATCGGGATGAGTCAAAGTAGCTACAAAATCCGTTGCTCTCCAACCGCTGACATCCCTCATCTTTTCTCCACCTGCTACGAGTACAAAATCATAATAGCCGGAAGCCACAGCCATCACACCGTTTTTGATAGCAGAACCGCCGGACGCAGGTCCGTTCTCAATCGTATCGGCAGCAGCAGGGATCAGACCAATATTATCAACCAGACCGCTGGCAACGGCAGTCCTGTGATTCAAGATACCTCCGCCCATATTAGCAACATATACCAGATCGATCAGCTTGGGATCTATACCCGCATCATCAATTGCATGGATGGAAGCTGAGGAAAGTATATCCATCAGAGTATCATCTTCCAACCTTCCGAAATCGGTCATACCAACGCCTAATATTGCAACATTTCTCATTTTGACCACGCTCCTTTCGCACCGCAGATCTGCGTGACAATTGATTCATCATCAGCAATAATGATCTCGCTTTTTGCTTTTTCAAGCAGGTCTTTCGGACATGGTCGTGTTCCAGCAACAAGTCGATCCTTACTCTTGAAATACAGTTCTTTTGTCAGCATAAAAGAATCAGCACCGCCAAGTTCATGCTGCACACCCGGCTGTTTTATCAGATCATATTCAATCATCCAACGTCTGAAACCGATTGGTGATTCCGCAGTGATCCACACCTCGTCCTGATCCAGGAATTCAATATGATGTTCCATTTTTGAAGCAAAGAGATGAGCACCAATACGTAAGCCACGCTCAATTGCCAGCGTATGCAGACTGATACCAATTTTATCCGTGAGCATACGTCCATTCACCAAACCTACAAGAATGTTATTGATTTGCCCGACAAGCAAATAGCAATTTCTGTAACGATATTTATACCATGCAAGAAGCTCGGCATAAACCCGTGAGCCAACCACATCATAGAAATCCCGCTCGATCTTAATAGTGGGCTTGACTGCCTTCATAATAGTTGGCACATCCCTGCGCGTAGCAGCACGAATAACCATCTGCCCGCCTGTTGCAAGAGTAATGACTTTTGCGGGATATTCGGGCATATCAAACTCCACAGGTCGCAACATTTTTTCCAATTCCATATCCATATTATATCCTCCGTATTATTTATTTTATAATGAATATTATATTTTTGATTTTACGTATTTTTATTTTTGATCACAGCCAGTGCAACCTTTTCCGCAGTGATTGGCATCGTTTTGATCCTCACTCCAAGCGCATCCTGAACTGCATTCGCGACCATTGGTGCTGCCGGTATCATCGTGTGTTCGCCCACACCACGTGCTCCAAAAGGACCGTCCGGCTGGGGGACTTCAATAATGATGGGTACGATTTCATCAGGAACATCCTTGGAAGTTGGAATTTTGTAATCTGTGAAATTCGGATTGAGCAACTTGCCCTTGTCATCATATCGCATATCTTCATAGAGTACTGTGGAGAGTCCCTGCAGCAATCCGCCTGTGATCTGACCTTTTACCAGATCTGGATTTATCGCTTTGCCTGCATCGATCGCTTCTACCACTTTTTTGACATGCATTTTACCTGATTCTTTATCAATTTCAAGGATCAGTGCTGCTGCCCCAACTGTGTAATGTACATTTGGATGACCGCCCTGACTTGTTTCAGGGTCACTGTTTGCAGAGGTGAACTCGGGCATGAAGATGCCCTTTCCGAGAATTGGTCCACCCTTAAAAGTGCCATCCTCAGCTTGGATTCCGTTTATCACGAAATCTTTGAGCGGAAGTTCAAAGCTTTCTTGAGTTTTGCATTTTACTTTTTCGTCTTCTAAAAACAACTCTTTTTTAGGGATATCACACGCTCTTGATACTATATCAAAAATTTGATCTCTTGCGTCTGTAGCTGCATTTTTTACTGCATTTCCACATGACCAGGTTACATGTGAGGCAACGGTCTGCCATTCATATGGATTCCTGTCTGTATCGGGATTTTCCGTCCTGATCTTGGAAACAGGGACAGTTAGAATTTCAGCAGCGATTTGAGCCATGACAGTAAGAAATCCTTGTCCCATATCCATGCCGGAAACCAGGATATTAATACTTCCGTCCTCGCTGAATTTGATGAATGCGGCAGACGAAGCATTCGGTGGCATAGCTGGCGCTTTCCAAAGCAGAGAAAATCCTTTCCCGATCACCTTGTTCGGATCATCGGACTTCACTTTTTTTCCCCACTCAATTTCCTTTGCCACTGCATCGATCGCTTGTATTAAACCGCTGGGATTCATTGGCACACCGTATGCTAGAGTATCACCTTCTTTGATGGCATTTTTTCTTCTGAGTGCAACTGGATCGAGCTTTAGATGAGCAGCAATTCTATCGATATGAGACTCCAGCCCGAACATGAATTCCGAATAGCCAAATCCACGATATGCACCGCATGGAGGAAGATTTGTGTACAAGCACACAGAATCAATAAAAATATTTGGGAAACGATAGGGTCCGGTTGCTGATAACCCGATTGCATTCACGACATTCGCTCCATATTCTGCCGATGCTCCCGCATCCCAGTAAAGACGGTGATCGATTGCAGTGAAAGTGCCATCGTTTTTTACCCCGATTTTCAGTTTTGCAATAACTCCAAGCCGCTGAGAAGTATTATAAAATTCTCTTTCACGCGACCATATAACCTGAACTGGATTTCCACGCAGTTTGGTTGCCATAGCAGCAGCAAGGATTTCCATAGAAACTCCAGCTTTCCCTCCAAATCCCCCACCGATCGGAGGAGCTATCACCCGAACATCCTTATGAGTAAAACCAAGTGGAGCGAGTGCTTCTACAAATAAATTCCTCTGGGTATGCGGTGATTGTGATGATGCCCAGACTGTCAATCTGCCGGACAGATCACACAAACCTACAGCAGCATGAGTTTCTATCGGACAATGCGCATATCGGGGAACCTGATAAGTATCCTCCAAGATATAATCTGCTTCTGCAAATCCCTTTTCCACATCACCTCTTCTGGTCTTGCGCCAGTGTGCAATATTGGTCTTTGCTTTGGGGAAAAACCACGGAACATGTATGTATTCCCCAAGATCAGGATGAATAAGAAATGCATCTTCTTTGAGCGATTCCATCTGGTCGAACAATGCTGGTAATGGCTCGTACTTCACTTTAACTAGCTTGGCAGCACGTTCCGCAATTCTCTTATCGCGTGAGATCACTGCTGCGACCTGCTCTCCGACGAAGCGGACTTTATCCATTGCAAAAATGTATCTGTCCTTCATGTAAAGTCCAAATTTATAGGGAAAATCTTTACCGGTAAATACAGCGATCACCCCTGGATATTTTTCAGCTTCGGATGTATCTATACTTTTGATGATCGCATGAGCTTCTGTGCTTTCCACAAGCGCAGCATAGAGCATATTTGGCCCATATTCGAGATCATCTGTAAACAAAGTTGCACCGCTCACTTTTTCTTTTCCGTCAATTCTAACAACCAGTTTTCCGACATATTTCAACTTTTCCATTATTACTCCTTATTTTCACGTAAAGAGCGCAAAGAATTTCGCGGAGGACGCAGAGAAATTTTATAAAAATTTTCTTTAACAAAATAGTTACTTATAGTATTGTTTTTCATCAAACAACTCTTTCATGTTTAAGCTTCTTTTTTTCATTATTTTTTTGTGTTCTCCGCGTTTTCTTTCCTCTTTGCGTTCTCTGCGTGAAACTATTCTTTCGTTGCTTTCTGAACGGCTTCAAGGATCGATAGATATCCTGTACAACGGCACAAATTTCCAGACAGAGCTTCTTTGATCTCGTTCATAGTAGGATGCGGATTATTATCCAGCAATTCCGTTGTTGAAATAATGATACCCGGTGCACAGAATCCACACTGGAATGCATTATTATCTATCATTGATTCCTGAACTTTGCTCAAGCCATCCCGGGAAATGCCTTCGACTGTGATAATGTTCTGTCCTTCAATCTCGATTGCCAGGATCAGACAACTTCGCACACTTCTTCCATTCAGTAGGACATTACATGCACCGCAATCTCCCCTGTCACATCCGCACTTGGGGCTTTTGACACCCAATTTTTCACGCAATACTTCGAGCAGGGTTTCGTTCGGCTCTACCCTGACAGCTCTATTTTCATTATTGAGAATAAAATGTATTTCAGGCATTTCCACCTCCATGCAATCGGGAGACCGCTTTCTTCAGTCCTCTTTCGAACATCACACCCATCATATGAGTCCGGTATTCTTCAGTTGCCCTGATATCAGAGATCGGAGAAATTTCTTTAAGTAAATACTGTTTCGCTTCTTCAATGATTTTCTCAGAGATTTCCTTGCTTTTCAAGAATTTTTCGACACGATACGCTCTCTTTGGAACAGGTCCCACCGCACAGAATGCAACTTTGTAGTGAAGGTCTTCAAATACCAGAATACACACTCCCGCCTGTGCAAGATCCTCACCGGAATATCTTCCGAGCTTTTCATAACAACCTGCATGTTTTTTATCGGGAAGTGGAATTGTAATACCTGTCACAAGTTCTTCGGGAAGTAAAACAGTCTTTTTCGGACCGGCGAACCAGTCATTTATTGAAATGGTCCTTTCTTTGGACGAACTTTTTGTAATAATATCAGCATCATACACAAGCAGGATTGGGGCGGAATCAGCAGAAGGAACAGCCGAACAGATATTTCCTACAAGAGTGGCTCTATTACGAATAGCAACAGAAGCAACAGTCTCGGACATCTCTTTTATAAGCGGAAAATATTTTTTAATGATCTCCGATTCGATCAGCTCAGAAAATGTTACACATGCCCCGATAAAGAGCGTATTGTCTTCGAGGAGAATTTCATTCATTTTCGGAATTCCCTTTATATCGATCACAACTTCCGGTGCTCTGACATCTTCCTTCATCTGCACGATAAGATCGGTACCACCTGCAAGTATCTTTGCTTTAGTACCAAACCGATCAAGAAGGTCAGTCACTTCTTTCAGGTCAGCCGGTTTATAATATTCGAAATCATGAATTATAGACATAGTGTCCTTTCATCACAAAATAATTTTATATCTAATTTATTTCTAAAAATAAATTTTTACATTTTTTTGTGCTTTTCGTGTATTTCGTGGTTAGAGATTAGTGCTCATTATTTCGGTGGTTCAAGAGCGACGATACGGCACATGGATGACTCTAATTCTATACCGCGAAGAGGGAATAGTCCGATCCAGACACGTTTATTATTAACTTTGTTCAGTTCACCACCCAGGTTTTCCGCATGAAGCAGTCCTTTGGGAAAAAGATTCAAATGCATGACCTGGTAGTATTCTTCGAGCGGGAACATCTCATCCCAGGTTTTGTTGTATTTCGCTTGCAGCTTTTTATCAGCTTCAATGAATCGTTTCGGATGCCAATCTCGTATGATCGTGTTCATAGGATGGTCTGCGCTTCCGCAATCCACACCGATCCACTTGAACTTCATTTCCAGAGCCCATTTGTGAAACTCAGGATCTGGTCCCGGATGTTTCACAAAATAGCGTACTTCATCAGACTCCGGTTGATCCCAGCTATATCTGTGGTATCCTGTATTGATGATGAGAATATCACCTTTTTTGATCTCTGCCTTGCTCATCAGCATCTCGGGTGAATAGAGAGAGTAATCTTCAACTTCATCGGAGATATCAACTACAACTCCCTGTCCGATCCAGTCCTTTATAGGAACCTGCCCGATTGTTTTCCCACTGCCAAAGAAGTGGATTTGACCATCGATGTGCGTCCCGACATGATTACTTGTTTTTATGATCTGCCCGTTTGCACCCTGCCCCATATGAGCACCTGCAAGTCGCTTGAAATATTGGATTTGTAGGGGCATGTAGCTGGGCCATGGCGGTGTATGAATGCTCAATCGCTGAGTCAGGTCATACACTCTCACATTATCCATAAATTCCAGGAATTCATTATTGTTCATGATAACTCCTTATAATTATTTTTATTTTTTTTCTTTTCTAACGATCCGGCAAAACCTTGCACCGCTTTTATGAACGGTTCCATCGGAGCGCTCAATACACCTGCGCCGACTTGTCCGATCCCTGCGTCTTTATGAGCTACACCTGTATCAATAAAGGGCAGAATACCTTTTTCTACTACTTTTACAACATCAATCCCGGTTGGAGTTCCGCGGAAATTAAGAGAGGGAATTTGATATAAATTATTCTCACCTTCAGTGATCTCGTACATTTCCCGAGTGTAATTCAACGCATCTTGTGCTGCTCCGCCGATAAATTGAACGATGGCAGGTGATGCTGCGATTGCAAATCCACCGAGTCCATTTGTCTCTGTTATGGAGCTATCTCCGATATCCCTGTTTGCATCATCTTTTGTATATCCCGGAAAGAAAAGCGCATCGGGTATCGGTGCAGGTCCAACAAACCACTGATCACCTGTTCCAGAAAGCTGTATGCCAAAATCCGTGCCGTTACGTGTCATTGCCACGACAACACTGCTCCCTTTGATATTTCTGGCTGCATCAAGCGTGACTTTGCACGCAGGCATAGATAGATTCAAGAAGAAATGGTCATTGCCGTTGATGAATTCGAGCACTTTGACTGCAATATCGGTATCGTTTGTTTTAATAACAGCCGGTGCGATCTGGCGATAAAATAAGGATGTCGCTGCCCTGTTTCTGTTGTGTACCTCATCTCCCATGTGCAGCGCTTGAGCAATGATGTTCTTTAGATCGATCTTTCCAAGCTCGTTCACAGCTCTTTTTAATGCAGGATACAAGACAGATTCCATCCATCTCATTTTTTCGATGACTTCTTTGCTGAAAGCACCGTAGCGAAGCACTTTGCCAAGTCCTTCGTTCATCGTGCAATATGCATGATTTCCATACTCTTCATTCTTCAGAACGAAAACCGGCATCGAGGGCGACACTATTCCCGCCATCGGACCAACTGTGCCATGCTCATGGCAGGGAGAATATTCGATTTCATTGGAAGCAGCAATTTTCTCTGCTTCTTCAGGATTTTTTGCAAGCCCTTCATATATCAGCGCACCGATGATCGCTCCTCGCATTGGCCCGCACATTCTGTCCCAATTTATTGGAGGTCCTGCATGGAGTATCATGTTTTTCTTCATGCCTGGTATCACTTCTATTGCTATGTCCAGATCGACAAGAAATGGAGTCCCGTTCAGTATTTTCTTAAGACTTTTTTCATTCTCTTTTTTAATATATGAATAGTTGTCCGATATAATTTTAAGAGCTTTTTCATCAATCTCTGCAGGAGGTTTCCAGTCAACCTGCATGACATCAGTATTAACTTCTTCCAAACTATCTTTGAAGGAGGTTAGCCCGATATTTATTACTTTTAGATCTTTATCAAAGAGGTCATTTTTTGCCATTGCTATTCTCCTTTTCGCTAATTGTTCGATAAAGTGTTTATGATCAAACCTGCAAATTCAGCAGCTGCTGCATTTGATTCAAATACGGACACATCTGCATCATTTTCTAACTTCTTCACAACCTGTTTCTTGTCTTGGGGATCTTCTGTTGTACCCGTAACCGAACATACAAAGGCAATTATTCCACCAGGTGATTGGAGATGTGCATTTTTAATAACAGTAACAAGCTCTTCTGCTGGATGCATATTTGAACCATGCCCGAGTACCACATCAAATAGTATGACTGCAACTTCAGGACTTTTAGCTTCTTGGAGAATTCTCCTGTTTCGTAAAGAATAATCGATCATAGGATGAGGTCTGCCAACCGTGAACTCATCTGCTCCCATATCGATGAGTGTATTCTTTGTGCTTTTCCATGGATCTTTCAACAGGAATTCTTTTTGTGATGTGATATTACTGTACATCTCCCCTATTATATTATTGAGAATAAGGTGTGCTTCTTCGCAGAGTGTGCCGCCGCAAAATAGTCCCCGAAGATATTTTTGTTCCATTGAGAGATTGCTAACTATTCTTAATAACTTATCGTTATCTTTCATTTTTATACTCCTTTTCCTAAGATAGTCTTGAACTATATTATAATTGTTTCCTTTTGAAATACTAACTGCATTAAGCGCAGCTTCTTCGAGGGTTTTGGCTGGAATTGCTTTCGAACCATCAAATAATTTTTCATCAGCACCAAGAAATATCGCAATTACGGGTTTATGAATATCCTCAACTTTTCCCAATATTTTCTTGAGTACTTCTTTTGCAGACGGTTTTGATACAAGCACGATTATTTCAGTATTTTTATCACTTTTTAATGCATCAAGAGCTGCAAGGAACATGATACCGCCGACCTCTTTTTTCACGTCTCTACCTCCCGTGCCTATTGCCTGAGATATTCCAGCTCCGTTGTTGGATATGATCGAACTGATTTCCTGCAAGCCAGTTCCCGAAGCTGCAACTATTCCAATTTTACCTCTGTTCACTATATTCGCAAAAGCGAGTGGAACGCCATTTATTATTGCGGTTCCGCAATCCGGTCCCATCACAAAAAGATCTTTTTCACGAGCATATTTCTTTAATTTGATTTCATCATCGAGAGAAACATTGTCCGAAAAGATCATCACATGAAGTCCTTTTTTCAGTGCTTTCATTGCTTCACGTGCAGCATACTTACCTGCAACGGAAATGAGGACCAGGTTTGCATCCGGCATTGTCTTCAAAGCAGTTTCAAGACTTTTAGGAAGGAAATCTTCAGAATCGCTGATCGAGTGCCGAACTTTATCAAGAACCTCATCAACTTGCAGCATAGCTTTTCCTGCGATCTCATCACTATCTGCTTTGATGCATATCAAAAGATCGGATCCTTTCGCTTCATCAAACTCGGAAAGGAGAAGTCCTGAAGAATCCAATATCGACCTGTTCTCTGCAGTATTCATCACTACTGCTGCGTCCGTAATTCCTGCGATCCCATTGATCTGTTTTGTAACGATCATCAGCGTGACAGAATCAAAATATTCCCCTCTTTTGATCTTACCTTTTACTACCACTGCTCACCCACTTTCTTAAATGAAAACATGAAACCGACAAGCATATCTGCGCCTGAGGTTTCGCCAACATTTAGTATTTTTTGGATATGTGTAAATATTTCTTCGTGCCCTTCATATAAAAGGGAGTGTATAAAATTTTTGAACCGCTCGATAAACAGCCCATTTTTTGCGAGATAGAGAAATGTATTGGAGATCAGGTTGTCGCCCTTTGCAGTTTCGTAGATTTTCTTCCTTATTTCAGATAAATCCTTTCCGGATATTTCCTGTTTAAGATAAAATCCGGAAAGCAACCCTGCAATGAAATCATCTCCGCTTGGAGTAAGTCCGAAACCGCACCCTTTGATGCGAGTAATTCCTTCATTCAAGCTTTCCATTGTGCCTTTGAGAATCAAGGAAACACCGAATTTCATCCTTTTAACCAACTCCTTTTCAAAGCCAGGTTTGAAGTGTACTTCTCTTTTTTCGTCCAAAAGAAAACAAAGACTTTTTTCGGTGCCCAATTTCACTAGAGTGCTTTCTAAAAACGACAAATTATCTGTATGAATTGCATTGTTTATGGATTGGAGATATAATTTTGAGGTATATTTCAGAGCTTCATGCATTATGAGAGAAATGTTATTTATCGTTACAATATTTTTGAGAACAGAAAGTGATTGGATTTTCCTGAGATCGAGTCCACGTACAATAATATTGAATGGTCCTCTCCCAATATCTTCACTCACGACTGAAATCAGCACTGAGTTATTGTAAAAATTTATTGTTCGTCGAAATCTTGAATGAACAGTAAAAGTACCGCTGGGAATTCTATCCCCGAAGCTGATGAGTTTGATTTGGCTATGATTCGATTCCATTTTCCTCGGACAGCTCATCTTGTCTTTTCTTTCATCGTTTTCTATTCAATCTTTTCAGAATTTTCATTTTTCTCGTTCTTTTATCAACGTATTGTGTGAATGAAAAGGTATTTACATGTCAAGAAAATGGTGATGTTATGAACCTGTTAATTTATAGGTTATGTACAAGTACTTTTTGATGGATTAAGTTATTTTGTTATTTTATCCGCAAATTTTTGTAATTTTTTTATATCTGGATGTCCTTTTTCCTTCGCAATTTCAATATGATCGTGCAAATCCCAACCTATTGATTTAGCATTTTGAGAACAAAGTTTTTCCAATTCCCTTTCCCCCTGTTTCAAATATTGCTTATAATGAGCATATCGATAAAACCATAATTCTGCTAAAAGACTAAAATTATTATTATCTACCAGATCGAATGCATTATTAATATATTTTTCAGCATTCACAAAATCTTGCTTAGAAATGATTAGATGATGAGCATAGTTGCCAATAAAGTCAGCATCATCAGGTTTCAACTCAATTGCTTTTTTGTAATATTCTTCGGCTTTATTATAGTCCCTGCGAATATCAGAAAGGAAATTAGCATAGTTACCAATATTGTTTGCAACTTTTGGGTCTAACTCAATTGCTTTTTTGTAATATTCTTCGGATTTATCATAGTCCTTGCGAATATTCTTAAGGAATACAGCATAGTAGGACAATAAATCAGCATCATCCGGATACTCCATTAGACCCTTTTTATAGATTTTCTCCTTTTTATCATCATCTTTTTCCAAATAAGCATCTAACAAATATTGGGATGCGCCAGTAAAAATATTCTTAGCATTTTCAGATATTTCAGTTTTTTTATCTTTTGGTATTTTATTAAATAATTCCTTGCGCTTATCATTTAAACTTGTTATTCTTTTCTTTGCAGCTATAACGAACTGATGATTCTCAACATCATCTAAATTTTCAAATGTGTCATAATCTAGTGCTTTATACAGAGAATACATTAATTCATCAAAACCATCAATTGTAACAACGTAATCTTTTGCTGTTAATAAATTATTTATCTTATCATTTAAGGTGTCATTATTTCGAGCACACCAATAAACCAGTTTACGGTTATCGATATCTATTTCATTTAAGTAATTCATCAAACTACCATCATTACCGCCATAACCAATGATTAACAAATTGAAATTTTTTAATATAGGTAATAGGGCTTTCTTCCACTGTTCTTTTAATTCTTGTGTCTTTTCTTCATCGTTGAACGGATGTAAGAATAAATCCCTATGAATTTTTATTATTGTAGGTCTTTCAGTTTGTGAAGAAATGAATTCAGCAAGGGTTTCATGTCCTGCCGAGAATGGTTTTGTAGAAGTATACATCCTTACTGCATCTTCAATCAGGTAATCAAAATTAGTTGTTATAACAAAATTATGTTTTTCATTTGCAAGGATCTGTGAAAGTATTACATAACCAAGTCCGGGATCAACATTTTCCATCATTTTCTTAAATTCATCATAACCAACTTGTGGAGATATTTCATATCTTTTTCTATATAAATGGGGATAAAACTCACCTATTTTACTTATATCAAAATTTATCTCATTTTCCCATTTTTGTAGTTCATCTTCATTTAAATCTTCTTTCAAATCATTGTACCATTCTTCAGATAATTCCCAGCCCGTTGGAATCCCTGAACTTTTTGAAGCACCTGCACCAATTAAAAAACAAAAACGAATATCGTCACTTTCTAATCTTTTGATATCTTTAAACATCTTTACCAAACGTTTTTGGTTAATTTTTTTCGGTGTTTTATCATTTGCTTTTTTTATTTTATCCCTTTAATGCAAAATTTAAATACAATTATTTGCAGTTAGTGTAAAAACATTTGAAATTACTTCCACTTATTTTTCCGCCTAAATTTCTCATAAAAACAGCATGAATTCAATTTTGTATTCGCTTTAGTAATTTTCCTTCCAATCATGTCAAGAAATTGATAAAACCTCTCACCTGACCTTTAGGGGGGAGAAAAAATTAAGCATGGATTTATCTGCTAGCTGGTGGATTGCTGGTGTGGAGTTCTGAGTTACTCGACTTCTTTCCGTCAAGTCGGGATTACGATGAGACAAGTCCGAGGGGATTTATTCCGTATATTAAGAAAATTCCCAATAAAAAAAAGGCATGATCAAATAAATGATCATGCCAAACATTAGTGAATTTCTTGATTCTTTAGTAAGAACGTCTACTAAAGTCTCTTCGGTTATCTCTTTTCGGACGTGCTTCGTTGACCTTCATGGCGCGACCTTTAAGGTCTTTTCCATCTAAGTCAGCAATTGCTTTTTCAGCTTCAGCAGGTTCTGTCATTTCTACAAATCCAAAACCTTTTCCGTCGATGATAATAACTTCAACCACTTCGCCGAACTCAGCAAATAATTCTGAGAGATCGTCTTTTGTGACTGAATAATCAAGATTTCCCACATAGAGTTTTTTACCTTGCATGCTTTCTATTCTCCTATTTTTTCTTGTTCTCATACTTATCATGAAGAATAGACGTAAAAAATTCTACTTTCAATCTTAAATATTTTGAACTTATATAACTTAATAACTAAGTTACTTTATTTAGGCGCATAAAGGAATCCTATATTAATATCGTCAAGGTTTCTGATAATAAAATCCAGGAAATTCCATAAAGGAATTTTAGTTATGATTTTATAATATTCGGTTTAGATTTACTTTTTTTCGTTTTTTATTTCAGGAATTATGGTTTTATGATAAGAAATTGGCTTTAATTCATTGATTT
>JAVCDK010000088.1 GCA_030765865.1 Candidatus Celaenobacter antarcticus
ATATGATTGGTGCAGAAGAGGGGACTCGAACCCCTACATCCTTGCGGACACAAGATCCTTAGTCTTGCGCGTCTGCCAGTTCCGCCACTTCTGCACGAGAAAAATTATCAGTTTTGAGTTCCGGATTCTTCCGGTATCACCTCGAAACCTTCTGGTAATGTTGCGGGTACTTCCTGTGGTGTCTGGTCGCTTTCATCGATTTCCTTTTGAAGCTCCTCAGAAACCTGTCCGGATTCTTTTTGCAATTTAGTTGGCTTGAGGGTCAATGCGAGTAGAATGGTAAGCACCATAAAAGATACTGCGAGAACACGGGTTGTTTTCTTAAGGAAATTGGAAGCGGTTTGTCCGCCAAAAAGCGTGTCTCCACCTCCGCCACCAAAAGCACCACCAAGTCCGCCGCCTTTGCTGGACTGCAAAAGCACCGAGACGATCAAGGCAACACAGACGATCACATGTATTATAAGTAATATCGTGTACATAAATTTTAACCTAAGTCATTTTTAATGGAACATAAAAGCAATAGCTGGCATTTTACTGTCAAATTATTTAAAGAAATTTGAGAGTATGTCAAGTGGAAAATATTTCTCTGATTAATGCTGAAATTATACAACGTTGGATCAATTTCCGATATGAGTAACATCCCAGAGTTTCTAATGTTAATCGAACATTCTACTTTAGAAATTTATAGTTCGTGCCGATCTTTTCGTATACTTCTTCGATCGTCTTTGATGCGATCTTTTGGCTGTGGGCAATACCCTCAGCCAGAACATCCTTAACATAACTCATATTATTAAGAAGGTCTCGCTTTTTCTCTCTGATCGGAGTAAGTTCCTGAGCGATATTTTCAGAAAGGATCTTTTTGCACTGAATGCAGCCGATCCCTGCAGTTTTGCATCCCTCTGTACAATAGGCAATTTGCTCATCGGTTGAGAAGAGTTGATGCAAGGAGAAAACATTACACACTTCAGGATCACCCGGGTCAGTCCTGCGTACTCTTTGAGGATCAGTAACTGCAACTGAAAGTTTTTTCCAGATTTCTTCAGGAGTATCATCAATATATAGGCAATTATTGAGCGATTTACTCATCTTTGCCTGTCCGTCCAAACCTCTCACTAGCGCACCTTCACGAATTATCGCTTTGGGCTCAGGGAACACCTCTCCAAAAGTGCTGTTGAATCTACGTACGATCTCGCGCGAAAGTTCAAGATGTGGGAGCTGATCTTCGCCGACAGGGACTGCTACAGCTTTATACAGAATGATATCCGCAGCCATAAGCACCGGATAGTCCATCAGACCCGTATTTATATTATTTTTGAATCGCTTTGATTTATCTTTAAAAGTCGGCACTCTCTCTAACCATGAGACGGGAGTAACCGTGTTTAAGATCCATGTGAGTTCAGTATGTTCTTTGACCTTTGACTGGATCATGAGCACGCATTTTTTTGGATCGAGACCTGCAGCAAGGTAAGTAGCAGCACAATCTATCACGCGCCCTTCCATTCCTTCGGGATCATAGGGAATGGTCATAGAATGGTAATCAACGATACCCCAGATACAGTCATACTCATCCTGAAGTACGATCCAGTTCTTGATTGCTCCAAGGTAATTTCCAATGTGCAATTTTCCACTGGGCTGTATGCCGCTGAATATTCTTTTTCTCATGCTGTTACTCCTGATGTATTCACTTTTTTACCGGATGTGCGATGAGATCGTATTCGAGACTATTTACGATTTCTACTTCAATTATATCACCAACATTGGCATCAGCTTCCTCAAGAAAAACAATACCATCAATATCCGGTGCATCGAATTCGGAACGGCACTCATAGATTTTAGGTTTGATTTTCTTGTCAACAATAACGGACAACTTCTTGCCGATAAACCTTTCCAGGCTGTCCTGCGATATCACTTTCTGGACTTCCATTAATTTTTCAAATCTTTTTTGCTTGATATCTTCGGTAATTTGATTTGGTAAAGAAGCAGCTTTGGTGCCCTCTTCCTGAAAATAGGTAAATGCACCAAGGTGATCAAATTTCTGCTTTTGAACAAAATCCAGAAGCTCTTCAAAATCCTTTTCTGTTTCTCCCGGAAATCCTACAATGAAAGTCGTTCTGATAGAGAGTTCAGGAACGAGATCATTGATCATACCAAGAGCTTGAATAAGGTCCTTTTTGGAAGTTTTTCGGTTCATCTTTTTAAGAATATTATCGCTGATATGTTGAATTGGAATATCGAGATATTTGCAGATTCGTTGGCTGTCTTTTATCGTAAAGAGTAGCTTTTTTGTGATATGTTGAGGATTTAAATATAATAGTCGCAGCCAATGGATATCATCGATTTTATCCAAATCAAGAAGTAGTTCATTTAGACGGCGTTCACCATAAATATCCACACCGTAATTTCCAATATCCTGAGCGATAATGATTATTTCTTTGACTCCCTGATCGGCTAATTGCTTTGCTTCGTTCACGATTTCATCAATTGACTTGCTGCGAACAGGTCCTCGAATGAATGGTATCGTGCAATAAGAGCAAAAATTTTCACAGCCGTCACTGATTCGGAGGTAGGCATAATGCTTCGGAGTAAGGATGAAGCGTTTATCTTCGAATGGATCTTTCGAGTTACAAATGTGTTTGATCTCGGAAATTTCATCCAAGCCAAGAAAGAAATCGACTTCAGGTATTGATTTTTCTAATTTCTCTTTATACCTTTGAACGAGACAGCCGACAACTATCAATTTTTTACATTTGCCCTCTTTTTTTAGACGAACAAAATCCAATATCACATCAATTGATTCTTCCTTTGCAGGTTGTATGAATCCGCATGTGTTTACTATAAGTACTTCCGCTGATTTGGGATTGTTCACTAGCTCGTATCCAACATCCTGAATATTGGATACAATCACCTCGCTGTCCACAAGATTTTTGGGACATCCAAGAGTTTCTATATAAAATAATGCTTTTTTTCTTGCCATGAATAAACCCTTAACCCATTTTGTATAAGAAGTAAGAAATAAAAAACTTGCTTCAAAATTTATAGTCTCAGAAAAATGTCATCTAAAACTAAAACGAATTAAACTTATAAGAGGTTTTTATGTCAAAAAAATGTGAAATATGCGGGAAAAGCCCAATGTTTGGACATAATAGAAGTAAATCAGATAGGCGTACAAATCGTCGCTGGAATCCGAATCTTCAGAGAATTTCGGTCGTAGTCGACGGCACGGTCAAAAAAATGACTGTGTGCACGAGCTGTATCAAAAGCGGAAAAGTAAAAAAAGCATAACGAAATCGGGAGTCGCATAGATGTTTCGTCAAAGCATGAAATATTCATTGATCATTCTTTTGCTGGTAACTTGTTTTTCGACAACCGCATTTGCTTCTATTCCACTGGTAGATAGTGATGGACATAGTCCGTTTGTGAAGATAGTTGATGACCTTATCGGCACGGTTGTGAACATTAAAGTCGAATGGGAAACTCAAAGCAATTATAAACAGTTTTCGTCTCCATTTCCTTTTAATGATGATTTCTTCAAATTTTTCTTTCCCAAACCTGAAAATAATAGGCGTACAGTTGGATACGGTTCGGGTTTTATTTTCAGAAAAGAGGGAAATGACGTATATATTCTTACAAATAACCATGTTGTCGGGAAGAGCGAAGATGCCAAAATAACTGTTACTCTGAACGATCAGATGCGTTATGATGCAGAGGTAGTTGGACTGGATGATAAAACAGATATTGCAGTGATCAAAATTGCCGTTGATAAAGATACTGATATTTCTACCGCTCCACTTGGTGACTCGGATTGGATTGAAGTGGGGGACTGGGTCATTGCAATTGGAAATCCATTTTCGGAAAATCTTCGAGGAACAGTTACAACCGGCGTAGTGAGCGCAAAGGGACGGGCGAACCTTAATTTTGGTGCTGATTCTCCAGTGTATCAGGACTATATTCAAACCGATGCGGCGATCAATCCCGGTAATAGCGGCGGTCCACTTGTGGATATCAACGGCAATGTGATCGGTATCAATGCTGCGATATCATCTGTGAATGGCGGAAACATTGGTATCGGCTTTGCAATTCCGATAAATATTGTAAAAGCTCTTATTGATGATCTTATTGATAAGGGGTTTGTAGAGAGAGCATATCTCGGTATCTTACCTCAAGGAATAACTCCCGCTTTACAAAAAAGTCTTGATCTGCCCAGTCTTGAAGGTGTACTTATCGGCAAGGTTGAACATGACACTCCTGCCGAAAAAGCCGGATTAAAAAAACGAGATGTTATTATCGAGTTTGACGGCGAACCTGTGAAAAACTTAAATAAATTCAGATTAATGGTTGCGAACAAACAGGTTGACGATAAGATCTCAATTAAGATCATACGTGGTGGTAAAGAACTCTCTAAAACTGCGAAACTGGAATCCTTTCCCGAATCCAGCATTGCATCCAAACCTAAGACCGTTGAGGATGAAAGATCCTGGCTCGGCATAGAAGTTAGGAGTCTGGACTCAGATTTTGCCAAACAGTTAAATTTGAACATTGACAAAGGTGTGATAGTTTCTCAGATTGACATTGATTCTCCCGCTTATGATTCCAATCTCAATGTTGGCGATGTTATTCTTGAACTCGGAGATGAGGAGATAGAAAGCACGAAAGATTATTTCAATGTTATAGAAAATATGAAAGATGATGAAGACGATTCGGTACTCCTCTATGTATTGACTCCTTCGCAGTTCTATCATTATGTTGCGATAAAAGTTCAATAAATAGATTTCTTGAAATAAGGGATTAGGATAAAAAGACGTTAATTGGTAGTAGCTTAAAACTAAATTAAAGAAACTTTTGGCAGCAAAAATTATACCGATGAATCCTGCTGAGGATAGGGGACTGCAAAAATATCTTTCTGATATTGCAGGTTTTCCCACACTGAGCCGTGAAGAAGAGCGCGAGCTGGTTACTAAAGCTCAGTCCGGGAATGAGGCGGCAATGAACAAACTCATAGAAAGTAATCTCAAATTTGTGGTCAAAGTAGCGAGCAAATTCCAGGGGAAAGGATTGAGTTTATCCGAGCTTATCAGTGAAGGTAATCTTGGTTTGATAAAAGCCATTAAACGGTTTGATCTGACTAGGGAAACCAAGCTCATTACCTACGCTGTGTGGTGGATACAGCAATCAATTCAGTATGCCGTCTATGAAAAAAACCGGCTTATAAGAATTCCTGCAAAAACAATAACAACCATAAGCAAGATCGAGGATGCAAGAAGAAAACATCGTGCAAGAAGCGGTGAGGAAGCGACTGCAAAAGAAATTGCAAAGCAGGTTGATGTCAAAGAGGAAAAAGCGCTGGAATTGATGAATACTACCACTGATATTGTTCCACTTGAGAATATGTATGGAGAATCTGATGCGCTCTCACGAATGGCTGCGAAAAAAGTCACTGCTCCCTCTTACCATGAAGATGTAAGCGATCCCAAAAAGTTGTATTACAGAAAAAAACTGCACGATAAGATCAATAAAAAAATTAAAGCTCTTAACCCGAGAGATGCGAGAATAATTCAAGAATATTTCGGCTTCGGTGATGATGATAAGGGAAAAAACTTTGCGCAGATCGCACGAGAACTCGGGCTGTCACGCGAACGTGTACGCCAGATATTCAAACAGATATTGGAAGAGCTACGTAAAGAAACCGTCGATGAGGTAGATATAGATTATCTGTTAAGGATTTGATACCCCTTTGAGTTTCCGATTCCTTGTAGAGAGCAGTTGCACTGCTCTTTTTTTGTATATTTAAGAAGTGCGCGACGCAATGAACAAAACTTGACAGCATAAAGCTCTGTTAAAAATCGGGCTTCTAACCAATTTTCATCGCTGAATGTCAAAGGAGCAACCATGAAAGAAATGGAAAAAGTATATGATCCTCATCTGATTGAGAGGAAGTGGTACGAATTCTGGCTTGAAAAGGAACTTTTTCATGCTGAGGTAAATCCTCAGAAGAAGCCCTATACTATTGTGATTCCACCTCCAAATGTTACTGACATTCTTCATATGGGTCATGTGCTTAATAATACACTTCAGGATGTAATGATCCGCTTCAAAAAGTTGCAGGGCTTTGAAACCCTTTGGCTTCCGGGAACAGATCATGCAGGTATCGCTACGCAAAATGTTGTTGAACGCGATCTTGAAAAGCAGGGCAAAAACAGACATGATTTTGGACGGGAGAAACTGATAGAGCTCATATGGGAGTGGCGAAAAACAAAAGGCGGCAGGATTCTTGATCAACTCAAGCGCCTTGGTGCGAGCTGTGACTGGAGACGCGAACGCTTCACTATGGATGAAGGACTCTCCAATGCAGTTCAAGAAGCATTTATCTCTCTGTTTGAAAAAGGACTTATCTATCGCGGGGAATATATTATAAACTGGTGCCCGCGCTGTAATACGGCACTTTCTGATATAGAAGTTGAGCACGAAGACAAGGCATCCCATCTGTGGTATATCAAATATCCTATTAAAGATAGAAAAAACGAATTTATCACTGTTGCCACAACACGCCCTGAGACAATGCTTGGCGACACTGCCGTTGCAGTCAATCCAAAGGATCCTCGCTTTGCAGGACTTATCGGTAAGACACTGATCCTTCCGCTCACAAATCGGGAAATCCCAATAATTGCTGATGAGTTCGTTGATAAAGAGTTTGGAACTGGCTGCGTTAAGGTTACTCCAGCTCATGACCCTAATGACTTTGATATGGCAATGCGTCATGATCTGTTGAAGATCACAGTTATTAATGAGAACGGTGTTATGAACGAAAATGCCGGTACGGAATATGAAGGTTTGGATAGATTTGAGTGCCGCGAAAAGGTCGTTATGGATCTTAAAGAGAGAAAGCTGCTCGATAAAATCGAAGATTATCAGCACAATGTCGGGCATTGTTACAGATGTAAAACAGTTATTGAGCCCTATCTTTCAAACCAATGGTTCGTTAAGATGAAACCCCTTGCGGAAAAGGCGATGCAGGTTATCGAAAAAGGAAAGATTACGATCCATCCGACACGATATAAAAAGGTCTTTTTCAACTGGCTGGAAAATATTCGTGATTGGTGTATTTCCCGTCAAATATGGTGGGGGCATAGAATTCCGGTTTACTATTGTGATGACTGCGGTGAGATCATAGTCGCAAAAGAAAAACCTGAAGCGTGTCCAAAGTGTTTAAGCAGTCATATTCATCAGGATCCTGATGTTCTGGACACCTGGTTCTCGTCATGGTTATGGCCCTTTTCGGCTCTTGGTTGGCCCGAAAAAACTCCTGAACTAAAATATTTCTATCCCACCGATCTTCTTGTCACAGGTTATGATATTCTTTTTTTCTGGGTTTCAAGAATGATCATGGGCGGCATGGAAATGATGGAAGATATTCCATTCAAATCAGTTTATCTTCATGGTCTTGTCCTTGATGAGAATGGCGTTAAAATGAGCAAATCTCTTGGTAATTCTCCGGACCCAATTGACGTCATAGAAAAATACGGCACTGACGCACTCAGGTTCAGCATGGTCTTCAATACCCCGAAAGGAAATGATGTACTCTATACGGATAATTTGATTGAGACCGGTAGAAATTTTGCAAATAAAATCTGGAATGCAGCCCGATTTGCACTCACTAATGCTGCAGAAATCGATGGTTTACCGGAAGAATCAGAAGAGCCGACCGAGCTGACTGATACATGGATACTTCATAGATTGAATAAAGTGAAAAAAACGATCAAAGATGCATATGAGGAGTATCGTTTTCTTGATGTCACTCATCAGTTATATGAGTTTTTCTGGAATGAGTACTGCGCATGGTATCTTGAGATCATCAAGGACAGATTCTATAATTCTGATGATCTGGCATCAAGGAGAATTGCGAAATATCTCATGTTGAAAGTTCTTAATGAATCACTGAAGATGCTCCATCCGGTCATGCCCTTTATAACAGAAGAGATCTGGCATCGGGTTAAAGAATTTTATCCATCTGAAACAGCAGAATCGATCATGATTTCTGATTTTCCGATTGCTACTGATAGAGACAGTTATCCTATGGAATCAGAGCAGATGCAGCTCATCTTTAAGGTGATAACAGCGATCAGAAGTATTCGAAAAGATATGAATGTCTCACCATCTGAATATGTTGAGATCGTGATAAAGGATGTACTTCCAGCGCGATGCGCAATATTACAGGATAATCGGCATTATATTAAAGTCATGGCTAAGGTCGATGAGATCTATATCGGCGATGATGCAGTAAAACCCGAAAAATCTACCACAACCGTTGTTGATGATATCGAAATATACATGCCTCTGGAAGGCATCATCGATGTTGATAAAGAGCGTGAACGGCTTTTGAAGAAGTTGTCCAAAGTTGAGAACAGTCTGATAAAATGTATTGGTAAATTGAATAATAAAAATTTCGTAAATAATGCGCCTGCCGAGATCATTGAACAGGAGAAGGAAAGAAAAGAACTGCTTGAAAACACGATAGAAAAGCTGAAAGCAAATATTTCCTTTCTTGAATAACCCAGAGGTTATTTGACATATATGTGCACTACATTATCATTTCATAGAAACGTGCGAAAGTGGCGGAACTGGTAGACGCGCTGGACTTAGAATCCAGTGGCCGAAAGGTTGTAGGGGTTCGAGTCCCCTCTTTCGCACCAAGATTTTATAAAACATAAAGGAATATAGAATGGAATTGAAACCAAAAATTGAAAAAGTGAGCGAAACCAAGAGAAAAATGAGTTTCTCCGTAGCGAATGATGTTGCTCAAAAGGATTATGAAACAACGATCAAGAGCTTTCGACAATATGTGTCCATGCCGGGATTTCGCAAAGGTAAAGCTCCTTTGAAGATGATTGAGAGAATGTATAAAGACCAGATAAAACATGGATTTTTTGAAGATGCTGTCCCGAAATATTATAAATTAG
This sequence comes from Candidatus Celaenobacter antarcticus, assembly GCA_030765865.1. Classification (GTDB taxonomy): domain Bacteria; phylum Cloacimonadota; class Cloacimonadia; order JGIOTU-2; family JGIOTU-2; genus Celaenobacter; species Celaenobacter antarcticus. The sequence goes on from JAVCDK010000088.1 coordinate 8,955, forward strand.
CATTAGAAGAACTGGATAAGATGGGCATCCATCCTATCAATCAGGGAGCTCTCGAAGAAACGGATTGGGAACCTGGAAATGATTTGGAATTATCCTTCACTTTCGAGGTTAATCCCGAGATCGAACTGAAAGAATACAAGAATTTTTCTGTTGAATTCGAACCGGAAAAAGTAACCAAGAAGATGATAGACGGTGAACTTTCTCGATTGCAGGAGAGTTATGCAATCATCTCAGATAAGGAAGATCCCGCTGAAAAGGATGATGTGATCAACTATACTGTTTTGAAATTCGATGGAAAAGGTGTCACCAAAAAAGATGAGAGCTCTTATAAAATCGGACAGGAGACTTATGGGAAAGCTTTTGATAAAGCACTCATCGGTGCACAAAAAGGTGATGAGATCACTGCAACTGTAGAGCTTGGTCCGAAGAACGGAAAAGATAAATCCGAAAAAAAGGAAATGCTGCTCAAAGTAAACGAAGTAAAGAAAGTTGAACTTCCAGAGCTGAATGATGATTTCGCAAAAGAAATCGGGGAATTTGATTCTCTGAAAGCACTGAAGGATGAAATAAAAAAAAGCATTAATGCACAGATCTCACAAAGAAATAGAAGTCAGGTCAAATCTCTTATTTTACAGAAAATAATTGAGAAAAATCCTTTTGAAGTTCCCGATTCATTTGTAGATAACTATGCAGAAGAAATGATGAAGAAGTATGCACAGCAGCAGAAAAATCTCAATACTGAAGCTCTTGCACAAATGAAAAGTGTCTATAAAAGTTATGCAGAGAACGAAATCCGCGTATATTATGTAATGAATAGATTGAAAGAGCTTGAAAAAGTTGATGTTTCAGATGAAGAAATTGAAAATGAGATAAAGCGATCAGCCGAGAATATGGGCATGGACATAGATAAGTACAAGGAGCTTTACAAGAAGCAGATCAATAAAGAAGAAATAAAAGAAAATCTTATAAGTGATAAGATCATAAATGGTATTGAAAGCACGGTTGAATTTAAGAAACCTATCAAAGAGAAAACTGATAAGAAAGAAAGTGAAAAAGAGGAAAAATGACACTGATTCCAATGGTTATTGAGCAAACGGGAAAAGTTGAAAGAGCTTATGATATCTATTCCCGTCTTTTAAAAGATCGTATTATATTTGTGGGTTCTGTAATGAATGACGACATGGCAAACATCATTATTGCCCAACTTCTTCATCTTGAAGCTGACAATCCGAAAAATGATATATATATGTACATCAATTCTCCCGGTGGTGTAGTCACATCCGGACTGGCGATTTATGATACAATGCAGTATATCAAACCGGATATTTGCACAATTTGCATGGGACAAGCTGCAAGTATGGGCGCCTTACTTCTCGCAGCAGGTGCTCATGGAAAACGTTCCGCATTACCCAACTCAAGGATTATGATCCATCAACCGCTTGGCGGAGTGCAGGGGCAGGCAGCCGATATAGAAATACATGCGAGAGAGATCGTTAAGATTAAAGAGCGCATTAATCAAATATTAAGCAAGCACACCAACCAAAAGGTAAGCAAGATAGAAAAAGATTCCGATAGAAACTTTTTCATGGATGCAAAAGAAGCCCTTAAATATGGTATCATTGACGAGGTAATAACTCAAAGGAAGTAATATGGAAGAGCAAAAATGTTCCTTTTGCGGAAAAACCCGAAGTCAAGTTAACAAACTTGTGCGTGGTGTTGATGGCAACATCTGCGATACTTGTATTACCATCTGTAATACAATCCTTGAGAAAGAACGTGAGAAGAAAATTGATGAAAATTTTGAGCTTCCCACTCCGCGAGAAATAAAAGAATATCTCGATGAATATGTAATTGGGCAGGAGAATGCAAAGAAAACAATTTCTGTGGCTGTTTATAATCACTATAAAAGAATTTTTAAGCAGAAATTTGTAAAAGACGTAGAGCTTGAAAAAAGCAATATTATCATGATCGGACCTACAGGTACAGGAAAAACTCTTATTGCACAGACACTTGCTCGCTTTCTTAAGGTTCCCTTTGCGATTTCAGACGCAACCACCCTTACAGAAGCGGGTTACGTTGGAGAAGATGTCGAGAATATTCTCGTCCGTCTGCTTCAATCAGCAGATTATGATATTGAAAAAACTGAGCGTGGCATCATATATTTGGATGAAATTGATAAAATTGCTCGTAAATCCGAAGCACCTTCCATTACACGAGATGTTTCCGGTGAAGGTGTGCAGCAAGCGCTTCTGAAACTTCTCGAAGGAGAAAAGGTGAACGTACCTCCTAAAGGTGGAAGAAAGCATCCGCATCAGGAGTTTATTGAGATCAACACAAAGAATATTCTGTTTATTGTTGGTGGCGCTTTTAACGAACTTGAGAAGATAATCGAGCGAAGAATAAATAAAAAAACTGTTGGTTTTGGTTCTGAGCTTCTTGGTCTTTATGAGGACAGAAAAAGCGAGATCCTCAGCAAAGTGCAACCCCAGGATCTACTCAAATACGGTTTGGTCCCTGAACTGATCGGCAGATTGCCGGTTAATACTTCATTGTCGGAACTTGATAAAGACGCATTGGTTAGAATTCTTACTGAGCCCAAGAATGCTTTAATCAAGCAATATCAGGCACTCTTTGAGCTTGAAGATGTTGACCTGGAATTTGAAGATAATGCCCTTGAAGCAGTGGCGGAAATCGCTACAAAACGGCAGTCCGGGGCGCGGGGACTAAGGGCAATTATGGAGAACGTTATGAAGGACATTATGTATAATCTTCCTGATATGAAGGATGTGAATAAATGCATCATAACTCGTGATGTTATCATTGATAATGGGGCTCCGATCTTTCAATTTATAAACTCAAAAGATAAAAAAGACCAAGACCAAATGATTGCGTAATTTCTTTTTCTTGACACGAAAGAGCAATCATTGGATGTAAGTCTCCACTACGTTCCAAGTAGCTCAGCGGTAGAGCAGGTGGCTGTTATCCGCCAGCTGGCGGATGGGGGTTCAAGTCACTCTATAGGAGCGAATTAGATTTATCTGAAGTTTGTAATGTTGATTATTGTTCATTGAATTTTTAATATACATAAGTGTTGATTTACTTGACACAACAGAGCGATCTTAAGATGTAAGTCTCCACTGCGTTCCACAGTAGCTCAGCGGTAGAGCAGGTGGCTGTTAACCACTTTGTCGGGGGTTCAAATCCCTCCTGTGGAGCCATTTTTTTATTGTCATCCTGAGCTTGCCTGTTAGGGCGGAGCGTTACGTAGACTGGTCGAAGGATAAAAAAAATGAATAGGAATTATGGATATGAAATATTCTACCTATGTTTTACATTCCCCAGAATATGATAAAATCTACATTGGATATACAAACAATTTAGAGAGAAGGTTTCATTTTCATAATAAAGGCATACAGGGTTGGACAGCGAAGTATATACCATGGGAATTAGTTTACCACGAAGAGTTTGCAACAAAAACTGAAGCTATGAAACGAGAAAAAGAATTGAAATCTTATCAAGGTAGGAAGTTTATCCGAGAGGAAATTCTCTCTCAGCGGTAGAGCAGGTGACTGTTATCCGCCAGCTGGCGGATCAAATTCCTTACCCAACAAGAAAATTTTTTTATTGTCATCCTGAGCCTGTCGAAGGATGGCATTAAAAATAAGTTACAAATTTATATTTATACACAGTTGAGAATTACCATTCTCACTTTCATTATTGTATGATCAATATTTTTGAATTATTTATAACCTCTCCAGTCTGCAATCTATACAAATAAATCCCTGAAGGATAATCCGCAGTATTCCAACTTAACTTATGATCTCCGACTTGCTGATGTTGATTTACAAGTATTTCTATTAACTGACCTTTAACATTAAATATTTCTATTTTTACCTTTTTTTGTTCTTTCAACGAGTAAGAGATACTGCAATTATCTCTCGCCGGATTAGGAAATACTCGGAACGATATTTCATCATGAATTTGAGGTTCTACAGCATACATTTCTCCGAAATCCTCCATTGCAGTACGCATGAGCTGCCGGGCTTCAGATTCATTCATATAATATAAAGGAAATCCAAGAAGATACAGGTTGTAATCTCCATTATAACGCAGGGCGCATGGCACATTCTCCCATTCAGGCGCATCGATTGAGGAGTCATACATGAAAATAGTTTCAGCATCATCCTCTGGAAATAATTTATAAATATAGCTGAGGTTATCACCCCACATGGCAATTGGAACTTTAGCTTCGACCACATCAAGATAGAGAAGTTCACCGCTTCCATACGCGCCGGTAAAATCATCATCGGAATTGTATTCGGGCAGTGAAGTGTGGAGATATTGTTCAAAAAGATCGGAAGGTCCCGGAAGATGCTTCCATCCCGATACGAACATGTTTCCTCCAGCTATAAAGTAGCTTTTCAAAGGATACACTGAGCCAATAAATTGAGAAGTGAACATCTCATCGGAGTGCCATACAACACTGCTGTATTTTGCCATCTCGGAAAGTGGGGGCAGATCACCCTGTTCGTCAACATCCCATTCGGTATATTCGTATCCCTGCAGCAAATATTGATAGAAAGAATCTACTTCAGCATTGGTCGGAAAGGCTGGATTTATCTGATCAGTCTCGTCGATAACAAGTATTCCCTGATCGAGCGAGAAATCAATTGATGTGCCATACACTTCGTTTGAAAATTGGCTGACAAATTGCTTATCGCTCTCAAGCACTGCTGCGATCTTGTAATAGTATTCTACACCTGAAACAACTTCTTCGTCAAAGTAGTAAATTCCAGTTACAGTTTCGTTGTTGATCTTAATATATTCCTCGCCGGTTTGTTTCCTATAAATATTAAATCCCTCGATCTGCGGATCAAAGAATTCCTGCCACACGAGTAATATTGCTTCGCGTTTTGTTTCGATCTCATCGAGAACCGGAACCATCTCATTATATCCTGCATCGAGCACCCAGTTGTCGGGATCGAAAACAAGATCATCGAGTGTGCCGGCAAGCGGAAGTGTATTATAACTGAAACCGGAATCTGCAAAAATGCTGTAGTTTGTTTCGTTTTCACAAACAGGTAATTGCATTGCAAAATTTTGCCCGAACGTTCCCTCAGATTGTGTGGCAATTATGAGCGAGTCTTCTATATCTGAAGTATAGGTTGCATAACGGTAAAATGGACGCCCTTCGTTGTAAAACCACTCGTGAAAAAACCAGTCGAGTTCCATACCGCTTACATTTTCTGCCATATCTTTCAGATCATCAGTGAGGAAATTTCCATATTTGAACTGTGGATCCTGCATAAGATTATAGACTGTTGTAAAGAAATCAGTATCTCCCAGCACACCGCGAAGCATGTGAATTGTCCACGCACCTTTTGAATAGATCACAATACCAAATATTTGTGATGCAGATCCTTCAGGATCGCGGTAAAGGCAGGGATCGAGGTCTGTGCCTGTATCAAGAGCATCCATAAAATCGTGTAATCCCTGTGATCCATATAAATTTTCTGCCCACAATGCTTCACTATAGCGAGCAAAACCTTCTTTCAGCCACACATGCGCCCATGATCCTATTGAAAGGCAGTCCCCGGCCCATTGATGCGCGAGTTCATGTGCTACAGTTGATTCTGCTCCCGGGTCTCCGACATATCCACTTCGAAATGATGTACATGTTTGATGTTCCATTGCAAGGCAGCTTAAATTTGCACATAAGGCATGCCCGTATTTTTCTTCAAGAAAGGGGTACTCACCATATACGGATGAAAAAAATGTGATTAAAGCCGGTGTAATGCTGAAAAGATTTACACAGGTGTCGTACAGTTCAGGAAAAAGATAATGATCGATCGGCATTGTGTCATCACCGGAAGTATAGGTTTGAGAGTAAATTTGATAATTGGAGATTGCAAGTGATGTAAGGTACGTGGCAACAGGATAGGATTCGTGCCATTTGTCTGTTACAGTCCCATTTCCATTATTTATCTGCTCGATAAGCAGTCCGTTGGATGCACACACGTATTCTTCAGGATAAGTGACCCAGACATCGAGGGAATCCGGTTTATCTGCCGGGGTATCTTTGCAGGGCCACCATTTCCTCGCACCTTTTGGAGATACCATTGTGAAAACATTCGGTGTCCCGCTGTGGGATTCAAATTTCATTCAATCACTGAGTTTTGTATCCGGATAACCTTCATAGTTCACGATAATCTCGATCATGTCATCAATATTATATGTGTCATCAAGCTGTATAGTTATGATATCATCGGTATGCACGAAGCTCAAAGGTGTGCCATTCTGCTGAATATCTGTGATAGTAAGATTATTAGTAAAATTCATCTCGATCTCTGTTGTCTGATCTTCACAAATCAGTGCCTGCATTGTTATTTCGGATTCGATAAATTCTAATAGGATATCAATTTCTATATCAATTTTGTAGTATGTTACATCGTAATTATCCATATTTTTTGAATCCCCAAGAACTTCGCGAAATTGTTCATAATATTCTGCCTGCTCCCGCAAATTCAGATTTGTGTTCTCAATAATTTTTTGATAATCAGGATATATCCTCGTGTTGTCGGAGAATAATAGAATAGGAACCAGTAAGAGTAAAATTAAAAATGTTATTATTTTTTTCATAAGAAATCCTTACCGAATTTTCTTGCTGAGAAAAGAGATTATAGGTTGGAATGTTGTCAATTATTTTAACTAATCCTCGTATCCTGACGGGATAAATCCGTCACTGTCCTCTCGCTGGAGGGTAGGTGCAGGCTCATCCTGCATCATATCTCACTTCTTCAATCGAGGAGAAGTAATATTAATCTTTAAAGAGGATTACGACTTAAACAATTCACACGGTTTCGATTTTCACAGATACTCAACATCGGAATGTTGAGTTACAAAGTAAAACAAGATTCCAATCTTGTCATAGAGTATCCGATTTATCGGAAGAAGCCAGATCTTTTTAGAGATATGGAGTGCAACATCCGCGATGTTGCTTAAAATATCACCCCGATGAAATAAAAAAGATAAAAAAGATTTCATAGGGCAAGCGGATATTTTCTATAAAAATCTTATTTAACAAATTTATTGACAGCATCTCACAAACTTTCAAATAAATAAACTCAATCAGGAGGTTTAAAATGAAAAGAGTAATTGTTTTTTTAATCATATTAAATGCTATAGCTTTTTCGCTCTCAGCATCAAGCCGCTATGCTCTTGTGATAGGAAATGGCCATTATGAAGGAGTTTATCTTCGCAATCCTGTGAATGATGCCAATGCCATGGCAAATGCGCTTAGAGAGCTTGATTTTTACGTAATACAAAAAACCGATCTGACCAAGAAACAAATGCTTGATGTGATATGGGATTTTGAAAATAACTTCTCTTCTGAAGACATTTGTTTGTTTTATTATAGCGGACATGGTGTCCAGGTAAACGGTATAAACTACCTCATTCCACTCAAGGCAAACATAATGAACGAGAGGGATGTCGAGTTTGAAGCAGTGGCACTCAACAGATTTATGAGCAATCTCGAAAAAGCAAAGATGAATATCGTTATCCTCGATGCCTGCCGTGATAATCCCTATAAGGGAACGAAATCTACGAGTAAGGGCTTGGCACAGGTTACGTCCAAAACAGACGGCACTTTTATTGCGTATGCCACAGCACCGGGTAATACCGCTGCCGATGGAACGGGTAGCAACAGTCCATATACTAAACATTTGATACGAGAGATGAAAGTTGATGGACAGGAAATTGAGGATGTATTCAAGAATGTGCGTATTGCAGTAAAAGATGAAACGAACAATGCGCAGATACCATGGGATTCATCCTGCCTGACTGATGAGTTTATCTTTGCCATGAGCTGCACACCGCAAACACAGCCGGAAATTGAAGTAGAAACCGAATACTCTTATGGCACAATAAAAGTTGAGAGCAACGCAGATGGCTCTGTGTATGCAGATAATGACTATGTGTGCACCATTACTGCAGGAACCATAAAAACCCTTAAGAATATACGAACCGGCTCGCATACTGTGAAAGTAAAAACAGATGATGAAACAAAAACTGAGTATGTAAATGTTCAAAAAAATAGGACTTCATCACTGGACTTTTATTTTATTCAAGATAATACTGAAGATAACAAATCATGGCTACACATAGAAGTAAATAATTTGGATTCGGATTTTGCCAAGCAACACAATTTGAATATTGACAAAGGAGTAATTGTTTCTAAAATTGATATTGATTCACCTGCGTATGATTCAAATCTCAATGTTGGCGATGTTATTCTTGAACTTGAAGATGAGGACATAGAGAATACAAAAGATTATTTAAAAGCTGTTGAAAAAATTAGGAATGAAGACCTCGAATCCGTACTACTATATGTGATGACTCCTCCTCATTTCTATCATTATATCGCAATAATGGTTCAATAAATAGATTTCTTGATATAAGGCATCAGTGAAAGGTTTTAATCGTTAGTATCTATTTACCATAATTATATAATACAACATCCTCCGTTATGGTCATTATTCCCTACGGGGCAGGCGTGTTGATGGTGTAAAACATCACGGATGTTTTACACCATAAGAACAAAGGAAAATAAATATGAACAAAAAAACATTATTAATTATACTAACCCTCATCAGTAGTATATCTTTACTTACGGCAAGCCCTCGCTCATGCACAAATGATTATACGAAAATATCCAAAAAAAATTAAAGTTTTTGGGAAATATTCAATGAAAAGAGGAGTAAATATGAAGAGAATAATATTGTTGATTTTCTTTCTTTCGGTATTTTCATCCCTTTTTGCGTATGAAAATGCCTTGGAGGTCCTAACTGATATACCTGGAGCGAGTATATATTTCGATGGTAAATATATTGGTATTTCAGAAAATTTCGGAGAATTTAATCTTTTTAGGTTAGATGATATTAAACCTGGTTTACATTCTCTAAAATGTACATATAATGAATATGAACCCTTTACGAGAAGTGTAGAAATACCTAACGAAGGAATTGCCAAGATCCAGGCGAACTTTATGCAAACAAAGTGGGATGTCGAGGATATTACTGACGAAGGTATGGGAAAGCAGGTTAAAATAAGAGGAATAAAAATAAAAACTAGTGATGGTAAGACATTCCAGCTTTATGATAAAAGCTATGCTTTGGTTATTGGAATCAGTGATTACAAATACTGGAAAGATCTTCCTAATGCCGTAAAAGATGTTGATGCAGTTGCAAATGAACTGGAAAAGATTGGATTTGAAGTTACAAAGATTACTGACAACACCTATACAAAACCAACTCGAACGAATATTATTACTGCTTTGAACAAGTTGCAAAAAACTTCCTCAGATGACAGGATTATTATCTATTATGCTGGTCATGGAAATTCTGTTCCGATACCTTATCAAGAAGGATATTATAATGGATATATAATTCCTGAGGATGCTCACAAAGATGATGTATCATCATATATTTCCATGAATACTATCAAGGATATTACTATGATGTATAATGCAAAACACGTACTTTACCTTTTTGATTCCTGCTTTAGTGGGCATTTTGTCGATATTACAAGAGCCGATAACAAACCCGAGTCGATTATAACAGAAAAAATAGCAAAACCGGTTAGGCAGGTAATCAGTGCTGGTTCTGCTGATCAGGAAGCAAGTGATGGTGTTTTTCATTCTCCATTTTGTGAAGCTGTATTAGACAATTTGCAAAATATGTCTGGAGATTACAATAATGATGGATATCTTACCGGAGAGGAGTTAAGCTTCAATATTAGACAAAAGGTTGAATATGATACCCATGGAGACCAAACTCCTGAATATGGTAAAATGAGGGGATTTAAGGATGGCGATTTTGTTTTCTGTATGAGTTGTACCCCACAAACTCAACCTGATATTGAGGTAGAAACCGAATACTCTTATGGTACAATAAAAGTTGAGAGCAACGCAGATGGCTCTGTGTATATAGATAATGACTATGTGTGTTCGATTACAAAAGGCACAATTAAAACCCTGAATAATGTCCGAACTGGTTCACATAATGTTAAGATGAAAACTGATGATGAAACAAAAACCGAGTATGTGACTGTGCAAAAAAACAGGACTACCTCGTTGAATTTTTATTTTATACCAAAAAGTACTGGAGACTACAATATGGTCTTTTTAAAAGGTGGGACTAAAATAGATGAAATAAATACAAACCAAGGGAAATATTTAGCTATAAAAATCCCAGAAGATAAAACTATAACCTTAAATGATAGTCTTTTTAATAAAAATACTATATTAGATTTTTATTTAATTCCTTATAATAATAGTGAAGAAATAAGAGACAATAAAGAAATAAAAATCACTTCAAATGAAAAATATGCATTAATAAATATTTGTTTTAACAACCAAAAGGAAGAAGTGGAATTAAATCGAGATGCATATCGTAAACAAACTAAAATGACTTTAAAAAGGAAAATTCAAGATGCTTTAGAAAATCAAATAATAAATTCTGATGGGACGATAATTTCAGAAAGAAAAATCCCAGAAATTTCTCAAAAATTAGGTATGATTAGTATAAATAATCAAGAATATTTTTTTGCTATATCTAAAGAAAAAATCAAAGATCCAGTAACTAATAAATATGTAGAAAAACTTAATTTTTCTTTAGTACCTGAAGGGGATTATAATCCTTTTGAAAAAACAATAAGAAAAAAGGGAGAGATTATTACAGAGCAAGGTCTAAAAAATTGTTATCAATATGCCCCTATAAGAATTGATAATTTAGTAAATATTCCTCAAACCAGACTCAACACAAACTGAGAATAGTACTGCACAGGATTCTGCATCCAGAATACTAGAAAGCACAAGCTCACAATACTAAAACTAAATAATTAATAAAAATTGGATTTAACAGCTTTAGTGAAACCCTATTTTTTTAATAAAATATTATTTAATAATTTATACATTCAAGTAATAAGTGCAACCCACATTATTTGTTTGAAAAATTTGAATGAGTCGTCAAGGACCAATCCATGACGAAATCTAAAAAATTCGGGAACATCCGAATGTTTCGAATGGGATTTTCTATTCGGAGGTTGTATTATATGGAGTGCAAAATCCCCCGTTATGGTCATTCCCTATTAAATATTACTTCGCTCTATGTAATTGCTTTGTACTACTTTGTGGATTACACAGGGCAAGCATTTCATAGGGTAAATTTTCCTACAAGGCAAGCGGAAGTTTCACAACATATAGAAGTCCATTAATTAAATCAAGCAACCGTTCATAATCAAATAGAAAATTAGATAAAAATACTTTACAAAAAAAATGATAAAAACTCAGATGATCTCAAATATAGTTCATATGAACTAAAAAGAGGAATATATGTTAGAAAGTTTATTAGGATCGATTTGTAAGGAAAAAGTATTGATTTTCATTCTTTGTCGCGAAGAGGGATATGCGAGGGAGATAGCAAAATTTTATGAGATTCCACTTACTCCGGTTATAAATCAACTAAAAAAACTTGAATCAAGCAGTATAATATTTGCTCGATCACAAGGTAGAACAAAGGTGTATAAATTCAATCCACGATATCAATTTCTGCCGGAACTAAAAAAATTACTCGAAAAAGCTGTAAATTTTTATCCACAGCAATTGCAACAAAAACTACTTTATAATAGGCGCCGTCCACGGAGAAGCAATAAAGCATTATGAAAAAAATAAGTGAGTTGGATTTGAAAGAATTGGGTGCATATATTTCTACACATCTAAAAAAGTGCGGTATCGATGTAATATTAACTGGTGGTAGTTGCGTTAGTATTTATTCGGAAAACAGATATGTCTCAATGGATTTGGATTTTGTTGAAAAAAGTTATACAAAGCGAAAGGATTTGGTAAGATGTCTTTCAAGAATTGATTTTTACGAAGAGAATCGATATTTTAAACATTCTGAGACAGATTATGTCATAGAGTTTCCACCAGGTCCTTTATCTGTCGGTGGAGAACCAATTGAAGATATTATTAAACTACATACCGATACTGGTGATATGAGAATTATTTCACCTACCGAGTGTGTGAAAGATCGTTTAGCTTCCTATTATTTTTGGAATGATATGCAATGTTTTGAACAGGCGATTTTGGTTGCAAAATTTAACGAGATAAATATTAATGAAGTGAAACGATGGTCAGTCAAAGAAGGTGAGGAAGAAAAATATGAAATTTTTCAAAGAAAATTGAAATGTGAAATTGAAGGAAATAATTATGACATTCTGTAACAACTGTGGAACAAACTTGGAAGAAGATATCAAATTTTGTACAGAATGTGAAACTCAAATAAAACATAGTAAACAAGAATAAGGAAGTAGGAGAAAGCTTTGAAAGCAAAAATGCTTAGAACGTTAGAATTTTTAAAACAAGCAACTTATTTTACTGTCACCCCGAATGTCGAGGTAAAGCAAGAATGCCACAATATTTAGTAATCGGGCAATAATATTATGAGGAGACATAATATGAATAAAAAAGCATTAATTATCACACTGATCTTAATAAGTACTACCTCGATACTCATAGCCACACCGAGTTGGTACACTAATAATTACGTAAACCAATTCTCAGGTTATTTTATCGGTAAAGGGTTTTCTGAGATTAAAAATGGAAATGAAGCAGCATCAGAGAAACGAGCTATCCAAATGGCTTTGAGCGATGCAGCTTCGACTATTTCGTGCAGTGTATCCGGTAAAACGATAAATCGTATCTCTGAAGAGGGAAGTGGGACGCAGACACAAGTAGAAGATTATTTTCTTAACGAAACAAAGATAAAAACCGATCTTGAAGTGATGAACTATACTGTCTTGGATAAAGCAGTTGAGGATAATATTTTCTATGCAATGATCGGGCTTCCATTGAAAGATATTAAAAAAATTTATAGATATGAGATTGAAAGGGGAATTAATAAGATTGCCCAATCTTTTCAACTTGCTGAGCAGATTGCTTCATCCAATCCGAACGAAGCCATCAAAAAATATGAGCAGTGCATTGCTTATATTCAAGATATTACTGAGGATATGAAAATATATCTTTTTCTAAATAATTGGCAGAATGATCTTGAAAATAGAATGAAAGCATTACCTGCCAGAAATACGATCGAAGAAAAATTAATAACCCTGGTTGGCATGACGCCAAAGTCAACGATAATTCTGGCAGACGAACTTTTGGAGTCGGTTATTGCTCGGATGAAAAACAATTCTTCATTTATTATTTATCCTTTTGAGTGGCAGAACACTGGATTTGTATCAGAGTTTGGAAATACATTTTCTGAGATTGTGGCAAACAAATTGAATACTGCAAAAAATTGCAAAAGATTAAACATCAAGGATTTTGCTGCAGCTGATTACGTTATAAGAGGTAAATTAATAAATTCCGATGCGGGTTTATATATATTCCTTACAGTTAAAAATATCTCTAATAATTCCGAAATGAGCAATCAGATATTTGTAAACAAGGTTACTTGTAATAATATTGGATGGGATAAAATTAAACCGAAAGATTTGGATAAAGCGTTACAGGATAAGCTAGCTTTGTATGAATCCATCCAGAGTGATAATTCGCTTAAAGTAGAACTCCAGACAGAAAAAATGAGTGATGGACCAGTTGTATACTATTTTGATGAAGAACCTCAGTTATTGGTAAAATCAAATAAAGTATGTTATGTGAGATTGATTTATATTTTCTCTGATGGTTTGAAAACTCTCCTTGTTGATAATTACTTTATTCCTACAGATAAAACAAATCAATGGGTAAAATTGCCTTTTGATTTTATCGTATGTGAACCAGCCGGTATAGAACAGATGCTTATGCAGGCATCGACAGAAAAGATGCCCGATCTGTATGTAAAGAGAGTTCCTATTGATGAAAATTCACATATTGATGTTATTGAAACAGGGCTTGCTGAACAAATAGCAAAAACCAGAGGAATAAAGATAAAAAATCCGGAAAAGGAAATTACAGAAAGAGTATATCAGTGGACAGTGTTTGAGAAGTAAAATACTCCAAATATTACATACGTAGCGCAAGATTCCAACATGTCATAGCGTATCCGATTTATCGGAAGAAGCCAGATCTTGTTTAATATGTTATGAGTGCAAAATCCATGATTATGCATAAAACATCACCCCGATGAAATAAAAGATAAAAAGATTTCATAGGGCAAGCGGATATTTTACTCCCAAACCATCATTACACGAATTTATTAATGTTTTTTTACTTATACAGTCTCCCTTTAACAACAAGAATCGAGGATAGAATGAGTATAATAGCGAATAAGAATGTTTTGATAACCGGGGGTGCTTTCAGAATCGGCAAAAAGCTTACATATCTGATGGCAATTGAAGGAGCTCATGTTGTTATCTGGGATATCAACCGGAAGCATCTGGATGAAGTGACAAACGCGATAAAGAAAAGGGGATATACTGCAACAGGTTATTATTGCGATGTCTCCGATAAAAAACAGATCGAAGATACTGCTCAGAAAGTAAAAGAAGAGATCGGCAAGATAGATATTCTGGTCAACAATGCAGGAGTGGTGTTTGGCAAATCCTATTGGGAATATTCTGATGAAGAAATACAGAAAACCATTAAGATCAACCTGATGGCTCACCTGTGTACGATCAAGGCATTTCTGCCTGAGATGAGACTTGCGAACAGTGGGCATATTGTAACGATCGCATCTGCTGCTGGAATAACAGGTGTGGCAAATCTCTCGGAATATGCTACTTACAAATTTGAAAATCTTGACAACTGTTTGAGGGAATAATTAAATTTTTGTATTAATGATGAATTTAAAAAAATCAGGAGGACAGATGAAAAAAATAGTAATTTATTTGATTTTACTCTCGATATTGATGATTTCAAGCTGCTGCGAAAAATCAACAGGACCTGATGAGGATAAACATCATATCGGTTGGATCGTTGGAAGTCCTATAGATGGATATGGCTCTATCTTTTATACTAATGATGGAGGCCAAAATTGGGTTCGTCAGGGAGATTCATTATCTATTCCGAATGTATCATTGGATGCTGTCAAAGCTGTTGATTCATTACATGCCTGGATTGTAGGTCCTCCA
The DNA here is from genome assembly GCA_030765865.1 of Candidatus Celaenobacter antarcticus. Classification (GTDB taxonomy): domain Bacteria; phylum Cloacimonadota; class Cloacimonadia; order JGIOTU-2; family JGIOTU-2; genus Celaenobacter; species Celaenobacter antarcticus. The sequence continues at coordinate 24,084 of JAVCDK010000088.1, forward strand.
GTAGATGGATATGCCACTATCTTAAAAACATCTGATGGCGGTTCAACCTGGGAACGAATTCAAAATCGCGGAGGTATTCCGAATGAAGAATTGATGGGACTATATGCTTGTAGCCAGGATGAATTGTGGGTTGTTGGTTCTAATAATACAATCATTCACACAAACGATGGTGGAAGTACCTGGACATCTAAAGCTGATACTTCCTTTTTACCTTATAATTTATGTTCCATTGCTGTTGTTGGAGATAAAATTTGGGTGTGTGGTAATGAGATGTATTTAGGTGGAACAATAATTCACTCTTCGGATTATGGTGATACATGGGGTCATCAAGCTGAAGGTGAATTCCTTTCAGAACGAGGAATGATTGAAATAAGTGCAGCATCAGATTCCTGTTTATGGGCTGTAGGACATGGAAGAACAATTCTTCATACTTCTAATGGTGGCGATAGATGGGAAATACAAAAGACCGATATCTCTCCAGACTGGGATGCAAATGGTGTTTGTGCGATAAATGAAGATGTAGCATGGGTCGTAGAAGATGTTGGATGGATCCTTTATACAGAAAACGGAGGTGAGAATTGGGAGTTACAAGACCCACCTGGTTCATCAGGAGGTTATTTGCTATACAGAATCTCTCCATTAAATAAGAATGAAGCCTGGGTGGTTGGTCCCTATGGTGGGAAAATAGAGCTTGGTATGATCTTACATACTGTTGATGGCGGACAGACCTGGACTATACAAGATTATGGTTATAATTCATTGCTTGGTGATGTTTCATTTGTAGGTTCATATCATTAATATATGCTATTGATTCAGGTACAATATGCAGCAAATTCTTTGAAGTAACGCAATTCCCCAAATAACTTGACTGCTCAGGGGCACACCTCTTCAACATGTCAAAAATCAAGCAAGGACTCCATACATGGTAGAAAGCGATTTTGATAAAATTGATGTGGTTTTACGCGAATTTGAAGACAGAAAAGGTGCTCTGATCCCCATTTTACAAAAGACACAGGCACAGCTTGGATTTCTTTCCAAAGAAGCCATGAAATATATATCAGAAAAAACTCGAATTCCTATTTCAGAAATCTACGGTGTGGCAACGTTCTATACACAATTCCGCTTGCAGCCGATCGGTAAGAACATTATCCGTATTTGCCATGGAACTGCATGTCATGTTGCCAATGCTGAGAAAATTTCAGAAGCTCTCTATGAAGAATTGAAGGTAGAGCCGGGCGGTACAACCAAAGATCTGAAATTTACTGTTGAAGAAGTCGCATGCCTTGGATGTTGCAGTCTTGCGCCGGTGATCATGGTCAATGATAAGGCATATGGTCGCTTAACTCCTGGCAAGATCAAAGATATATTAGCTCAATATTAACCAAAATAACGAACCAAATTTAATCAGATCGGAGAGAATTTGGAAAATTCAGTAAGAATAAAAATCGGTTTAGCAAGCTGCGGAATTGCAGCTGGCGGTTTAGATGTTCTTGAGAAGGTGGAAGCCTTTCTCGAAGAGCATGATATACAAGCACAATTGGATCATACAGGTTGTATAGGTATGTGCTATGCAGAAGTGCTGATGGAGATCGAAGATGAAGAATTCGGCAGCACTATGTATGGGTATCTCAATGCAGAGGATATTGATGATATTCTGACTGCTCATTTTATCGAGACAAAACCTCTCACCGAACATATTGTCTTTTCTGATAAACTTGGTGGAGAAGAGAAAAAAATCCTCGATTATCAGACGAGAATAGTACTTCGAAACTGCGGAGTTATCGATCCTGAATCCATCGATGAGTATATCTCGCGTGGCGGTTATGAAGCGCTGCAAAAGGTCATAAAAGACATGTCACCTGTCGATGTGATCGACGAGATCAAAGAGAGTGGTTTGCGAGGGCGTGGTGGCGCTGGTTTCCCGACCGGATTGAAGTGGCAGTTCGCCTACAACAATTCTGCGGATAAAAAATACATAATCTGTAATGCTGACGAGGGAGATCCCGGTGCATTTATGGATAGAAGTGTGCTCGAAGGTGATCCTCATAGTGTCCTTGAAGGCATGTTGATCGCTGCGTATGCAATTGGCTCTGATACAGGTTTTATATATTGCCGTGCTGAATATCCTCTTGCTGTGAAACGGCTTCGAATTGCAATCGAAAAAGCTAAAGCAAAAGGCTTTCTTGGAAGTAATATTATGGGATCGGATTTCAATTTTGATCTTACAGTATATGAGGGAGCTGGAGCTTTTGTATGCGGAGAAGAAACTGCTCTCATGTGCTCGATCGAAGGTAAAAGAGGAATGCCTAAGCTTCGTCCTCCTTATCCTGCAGAATCGGGTTTGTGGGGAAAGCCAACCAATATCAATAATGTGGAAACCTTATCAAATATTGCCTGGATAATCCGAAATGGCGCTAAAAAATATGCTGAATTCGGCACTGAAAAGAGCAAGGGCACAAAAGTTTTTGCACTCACCGGCAAGATAAAAAACGGCGGACTCGTTGAAGTTCCAATGGGTATGACGCTACGTGATGTGATCTATAAAGTCGGCGGCGGTATTATAGATAATAGAAAATTCAAGGCAGTTCAGCTCGGTGGTCCTTCAGGCGGATGTATTCCGGAAAGTCTTCTCGATACCCCTGTTGATTATGACTCACTTACAAAAACAGGTGCGATCATGGGCTCAGGCGGTATGGTCGTCATGGATGAGACAACCTGTATGGTCGACATGGCTCGTTTCTTTCTGAACTTTACCCAGAACGAATCTTGTGGTAAATGCACATTTTGCCGTGTCGGTACCAAACGAATGCTCGAAATCCTCAATAGAATTACCCAGGGAAAAGGTGAACAGAGCGATATTGAAAAGCTGGAGAATCTTTCTCATAAGGTCATAAAGGGTTCGTTGTGTGGACTTGGTCAAACTGCTCCCAATCCTGTACTTACCACGATCAAATATTTTAGAGATGAATATGAAGCACATATTAATGATAAAACATGCCCTGCCGGCGTGTGTAAAGCCCTTATAAGATTTCACATCATAGAAGAGAAATGTATCGGCTGCGGAGCATGTAAACGAGCGTGTCCGGTAAATGCGATCACTGGTGAAAAAAAAGAAGCTCATACAATCAATCAAGATATCTGCATAAAGTGCGGTGCCTGTATGACCGCATGTAAATTTGATGCAGTGATAAAATCATAAGCGGGACTCATGGCAGATATAAAAATTTTATTAAATGGAGAAGAAGTAACTGCAAAACAAGGTCAAACGATCCTGGAAGTTGCTACTGAATACGGCATAGAGATACCTACACTTTGCCACGATAAATATTTGAAACCCTTTGGCTCATGCTGGGTTTGCCTGGTAGAAGTGAAAGGAGCAAAAGGTTTTGTACCTTCCTGTGCCACAAAGGTATATGAAGGGATGGAAATCAATACGGATTCCGAAGAGGTGCATGCAGCAAGGCAAATGGCTCTCGAACTTCTCCTTTCGGATCACTATGCGGATTGTACTGCTCCCTGCATTTTAGAATGTCCGGCACGAGTCGATGTGCAGGGCTATATCGCATTGGTGAATGACGGACTCTATCATGAGGCAGTTAAGCTCATTAAACAGCGGCTTCCGTTACCACTTTCAGTTGGACGTGTTTGTCCGGCATTTTGCGAGAAAGAATGCCGTCGTCAGATCGTTGATGAACCCATTGCAATACGCCAGATCAAACGATATGCTGCTGATAAAGATCTCGAAGATTCTGCAAACACATATATTCCAGAGTGCAAACCTTCGACAGGTAAAGAGGTTGCAATTGTCGGTGCAGGTCCAGCCGGTTTGACAGTTGCTTATTATCTCGCTCAACAGGGACAAAAATGCAAAATTTACGAAGCGATGCCCGAAAACGGAGGGATGCTCCGATACGGTATTCCGGAATATCGTTTGCCCAAAGAAATAGTTGATAAAGAGATCGATCTGATAAAGAAACTCGGAATAAAAATTCATAACAACGAGCAGCTTGGACGGGATTTCACACTTCAATTTCTGTATAAAGAGTACGATGCTGTATTTCTTGGTTTTGGGGCATGGACTGCTGTCAGCATGAACATCGAAGGTGAAGACCTGAAAGGGTGTCATCTCGGTATCGATTTTCTTCACGATGTAGTTGAAGGAAAGATCAAGGAAGTGGGGAAGACCGTCGCAGTGATCGGCGGTGGAAATACTGCTATTGATGCTGCGAGAACAGCACTTCGTCTTGGTGCAGAAAAAGTCATGATCGTGTACCGCCGTGCCGAAGAACAGATGCCGGCTGATGAAGTGGAAGTTAAAGATGCAAAGGAAGAAGGTGTCGAATTTCATCTATTGCAGAATCCCACGAAGATCATTGGGAAAGATGGAAAAGTTTCAGGCATGCAGATCATTAAAATGCGTCTTGGAGAACCTGATAGCAGCGGCAGACGTAGGCCTGTACCTATTGAAAATTCAGAATTTATTATGCAGGTGGATATGGTCATTCCGGCAGTCAGCCAGAAACCGAAAACACAATTCCTGCTCGATGAAATTGCAAAAATAAATGGTGAAAATCTTAATCTTACCCGTTGGAGCACAATTGAAGTTGATGAGAATACAATGCATACAAATATTGATAAGATATTTGCAGGCGGAGATCTTACGCGAGGTCCATCAACAGTTGTTGAAAGCATTGCTG
>JAVCDK010000162.1 GCA_030765865.1 Candidatus Celaenobacter antarcticus
GAAAAATTCTGTTCTTTCAATTCTTCAAGTCCTTGATTGTGGAGCTGGCTCCAGGTTGAAAGGTATATTATATTAACTTCTTTTTCCTTGCTCGGATCGGCTTCTAACGCTTTTTTTGCGTATTGATAGGATGTGTAATATTCTTCCTTATATTGACCGTAAATTTGTGACATGAAGAGGTATGCATCAGCATTTCCAGGATTGGATTCGATCTCTTTTTTAAGATTTTCAATAGCTTTATCCGGATCGTCTTCATCACGAATAGCTAGTTTTGCAGTTCTCATATACATACTTTCACATGCAACAAGAACCAATACGGCAACAATAACCAAGAATATTGGAAGAAATTTTTTCATGTGTTCTCCTTTTCAAGAAAAATTTTCAGAAAAATCCTAAATGCAGAGAGTTCGTCAAGAATTTTCATACTGTGACGATACCCTTTTGACCCATAAAGTAAGGTCTTTGATTTTTACCACTTCAATGGGTTGGTTCTCTTCTATTTTACCTTCGGTAGATATTGCTGTCCAAAGCTCACCGCGAACAAAAACCTGTCCTTCTGGATTGAGTACTGTTTTTGTGAGTCCTCTTTCGCCAATTTCACCTTCCCGTCCTGTGGTCACCCTGCTTTTATGTACCTTCAGTACAAGTGTGACCAGGAGCAGAAAGAACAAGATCGTGAAAATCGCGACTCCGATTATAAGTGAGAGTGATATTCTGAGGAAGGGTACTTTGGACTGAATTAACATCATAGAGCCCAGTACTATACCCACAACACCTCCTATTCCTAATATTCCGGAGGATTGCACCTTGAGTTCAAGAAAGAGCAAGATGAATCCAACGATAATAAGTAATAATCCCACAATATTGACCGGCAGATTGGAAAGTGCAAAGAAAGCAAGCAATAGAGAAATAGCACCAAAAACTCCTGCAAAACCGATTCCGGGTGATGAGAATTCTGCAATAAGTCCGTAAATGCCAAGCATGAGGAGGATATAGGCAATATTGGGATTTGTTATATAAAATAAAAATCTTTCAATGAAGTTCATCCGGCTGGGAATAACATTTACGTGCTCTGTGCTCATGATAAACACTTTATCATTCTTGATAATTTCTGAAGAGTCTATTTGTTTGAAGAGGTCTTTTCTCGAGGAAGCTAAATATGTTATTATGTTTTTGTCCAGCGCTTCTCTGGCAGGAAGGGATATGCTTTCGGAGACCATCTTTTTTGCGATATCCTCATTGCGCCCTGTTTTCTGGGCAATGGATGCAACGTATGAAAGCATATCATTGACCACTTTTTTTTCCATGGTCGAGTCTATCTTTGCTCCCATAGAAACAGGATGAGCAGCGCCAATACTCGAAGTGGGAGTCATTGCAGAAATATCGCATGCAAGCATAATTATCGCACCTGCAGATGCAGCACGAGCACCTTCCGGGGTGACATATCCTATAACTGGCACATCAGCATTCATTATTTTTTGAATGATTTCCCTCATTGAAGTATCGAGTCCGCCAGGTGTATCAATTTCAATAAGAACTGCTGCATCGTGTGCCTCTGCAGTTTCGATCCTGTCTATAATATAATTTGCAATTGGCGGTCCGATCGTTCCATCAACCGTGAGAAGATAAATTTCATCGATAGTAGTTTGTGCGTGAATAATAAAAGGAAGAAATAAAATAAAGATTACAATAATAATTTTTTTCATTTGAAACTCCACAAAAATAAAAATTACCTATTATAAAATGTCAATTATTTCTTAAAAAAATATCATTAACCACGAAAAAAATTTAGAAAATGGAAATTTTAAAATAAATTTAATTCTTAATCTGCGTGGGACTGCGTCCTATTATTCCTACCAAAAAATTAAAAAATTATAAAACTTTTTGTGATTTTTCGTGTCATTTAGTGGTTAAAATTCTTTAATGCGCTCACCATTCCAAAAACCTTGACATCAGAACTGCTAAAAAGTGCAAAGGTTGCATGAAAAAAGCTGAAATCCTCTTTAATAATATAGCTCCGCTAGTTGATGGAGGGCAGTATTATTGCAAGTGTGAAACCGACCTTCCATTCAAAATATATGTCACAATTACAGGACTGAACGCTACCTCGAAAGTTTTTCTGAATTTCAGAAAAAAAGCAGAAAAGAGCTGGCTGCAGAGTATAATGAATTCGATCGGGCAAGACCGATTTGAAGCGGCAATCAAAACGAAGGAAACGGGTTTGTATGAATACACTTTTGTTGTTGAGGAGGAAGATGGCATCATAACTCATGATCGAATATATGAAGTCTATTTTGATCGACCACGAGCGCGTTTTGCTGCGTGGTACGAGATGTGGCCCCGTTCACAAGGAAAGATAAAGGGCAAAAGTGCGACCTTCGATGATATGATAAACCGGTTGCCTTATGTGCACGATCTCGGATTCGACACAATATATCTTGCGCCGACCTATCCCGTTGGAGGGACAAATAAGAAAGGTCCAAATAACTCGCTCAAAGCAGGTCCCGATGATCCGGGCAGTCTATTTTCTATCGGTAATGAATATGGTGATCATAAAGCAGTTAATCCGGATTTCGGAACAATGGAAGATTTCCATCGATTTATAAAGGAAGCAGCCAAGTTTGGGATTGAATTGGCTATAGATATTGTCTTTACGTGTTCCCCAGACCATCCCTGGATAAAGCAACATCCCGAGTGGTTTTATCATAATTCCGATGGAACGATCAAATATGCAGAAAACCCACCAAAAAAATATGAAGATATACATCCGCTGAATTTCGAATGTGAGAATTATCGGGAATTATGGAATGAGCTTCGAGATATTTTCCTTTTCTGGATCGAACAGGGTATTCGTACATTTAGAGTGGATAATCCTCATACAAAACCGGTTGAATTCTGGAAGTGGATCATAAAAGAAATCCATAAAAAAGATTCCAGTGCTATCCTGCTTGCAGAAGCATTTACAGAACCAAAAATGATGAAGCTGCTCGGAAAAGTTGGTTTCACACAGTCCTACACTTACTTCACGTGGCGCTATAACAAGCATGATTTTACAGAATATATGACAGAACTTACCATGACGGATATGCAGTATTATTTCAGAGGAAATTTATTCACCAATACACCCGATATTCTGATGCCTCTGCTTCAAGAAGCTGGACGCCCGGCTTTCATGCAGAGAATTGTACTGGCGAGTACGCTCTCCTCTGTGTATGGAATGTATAATGGTTATGAACTCTGCGAAAATAAAGCGATTCCGGGCACGGAAGATTATCTGAATTCAGAAAAATATGAATACAAAGTCTGGGACTGGGATAGGCCGGGAAATATCAAATATTATATCAAAAAGCTCAACCAGATACGCAAAGAGAATGTCGCATTACACTATTATCGAAATCTCTCATTCTATGAATCGTCAGATGATAATATCCTTTTTTATGGGAAAACATCCTATAACAACGAAAACACAATCCTCGTTGCAGTCAATATGGATGCTTATAATGAGCACTCTGGTGTTTTGCATTTGCCCTTAGAGAAATTTGGCATTCAAGCAGTAGAAGAGTATACGATAGAAGAATTGTTATCAGGAAAAACCTTTACACAAAAAGGTAAAGAGTTATCAATAACTTTATCGAATGAGGATCCTGCATGGATTTTCACATTGCATAAAAAATATTAGAAAGGTTCTTATGAAAGTTACATTTATTTCTAAAGAATATCCGCCGAATGTATATGGCGGTGCAGGAGTGCATGTTCGGTATCTTGTACAGGAACTCCGCAAAATGATAGATATAGAAGTGAGAAGTTTCGGAGATCAGGATTTAAAAGAGGAAGGTTATCGGGTCAAAGGATATTCATCTCTTGGAAAATTGGAGGGGGATCCCCGCATCAGTAAAGCCCTGGATACTCTTGGGATCGATCTCTCGATCGTGAATGATGTCATGGACTCCGATATTGTTCATACACACACATGGTATACTGCTTTTGCAGGATTTCTCGCTAAGATCCTATATGATAACAAATTCGTGCTTACCTCACACAGTCTTGAACCGCTTCGTCCCTGGAAAGAAGAACAGCTCGGAGCAGGTTATAAACTCAGCAGTTGGGTGGAAAAACTTGGCATTGAAAATGCGGACAGAGTTGTGGCAGTTTCAAATATGATGAAAGCCGATATCCTTAAATATTTCAATATCGACGAGAAGAAAATTGCAGTTATATACAATGGTATTGACACAAGCAAATGGAAGGAAACACTCACAGATTTCACGCTTAAAGAATATGGCATTGATGAGGAGTATGTGCTTTTCGTGGGAAGGACCACCAAGCAGAAAGGGATGGTCTATCTTATTGAAGCAGCGAAAGATATCAAAGCAAAAGTTGTATTCTGCACAAGCGCACCCGACACTCCTGAAATCGAGCAAATGCTCACAGAAAAAATGCAGGAAACTACCAATACCCTGTGGATTAACAAACTGCTAAAAGAAGAGCAGTACATAGAATTGTACAGCAATGCCTCAGTCTTTGCATGTCCTTCCATCTATGAACCTTTTGGTATCATAAACCTTGAAGCAATGGCGTGCAAAACTCCTGTCGTTGCAAGCAAAGTTGGCGGAATAAAGGAAGTAGTCGTGGAAGGTGAAACCGGATTTTTCGTTGAACCTGCCGAGCCCAAACAGCTTTCCGAGAAGATCAATAAGCTGCTTGAGGACAAAGAGTTAGCAAAGACATTCGGAGAGAATGGAAGGAAGAGGGTAGAGCAGTATTTTGACTGGAAGATAATTGCAAGGCAGACAAAAGAAATGTACGAGGAATTGCTAGAAAAATGACAGATGAATTTCCAATGATTCATTACAAACTCGATTTAATTGACATAATTTTGCATGCTTCATGTTTTCCTTTGATATGAAATCATTGTTTTTGAGATATATATGAATAAGTTATTACTGATTTTTCTAACATTGATTGTAGCTTTCGCACTTAAAGCAGAAAAATATAAAAGACACAAAAATAAATTCAGTATATTAAGGAGTCAAACATGAAAAAATCTACCATGGTTTTAATTTTGGTGCTTGTACTGACAAGCTCTCTTCATGCAGTAATGGGTTTGAATGGTGGGATTTTCCAAAATTCTCATTCCGATCAGAACAATGCCGATCCTTTTGATATGAACAAGCCAAATGAATACTTCATTGTCGGTGGATTAAAACAAAATTTAATCATTACTTTCCAAGTTGATATGACCCTTCAGATATGGAATGGCTGGTTCGTGCCCGGTGCTGATACATCGGCAGTAAGCGGCTCCATGAACGGATGGAATAAATGGGAGCTTACCGATGTTAATGGTGATGAGATTTATACAGGAGAATATTCATTCTATGGAAGTGTCAGTGATGTGATCGAATATAAATACCGAATTAATGATAATTTTGAATTATTCGATTTGCCGAATAGAAATTTTACAATCGATGACACTGTAACCACGATTCCTGTTGTTTATTATAATGATTTCAATCCAAATACTCCAACTAATCTCACCGCAGTTGTAGATGAGTGGAACGTTGATCTTGATTGGGATGCACCCGCAACCCGGGATGTTGAATATTACAATCTCTATCGCGATGATTCTGTCTTTGCCTTGGTGTATCATCCCACCACAAGCTACACTGATACTTCAGTACCATTTGGAAATCATGTGTACTATGTTACGGCAATGTATCCTGAAGGGCAATCACTTCCTTCCAACACACAAACTGTTTTTGTTGGACCAAATACACCTCCTATCGCAGATGCAGGCGATGACCAGATCGTGATCGAAGGACATACAGTATATTTGGACGGCTCCGGTTCATACGATCCGGACGGGCTTCCATTGACATATCACTGGAGTACCCCATCAGGAATAGTGCTTTCTGATTCAACTGCAGTTGATCCTACTTTTGTTGCACCACTGGTGGATGAGGATACTATCTTTACTCTCTCTCTTATCGTGTTTGATGGTGAGTTATATTCTGATCCCGATTATGTTGATATTACTGTTTTGAACAGCATGCCACCTACTGCAGATTTTTCAGCATTTCCAAGAACGGGCTCTATTCCCCTTGAGGTGACCTTTACTGATGAATCCTATTCATATATCACAGACTGGAATTGGAACTTTGGTGACGGGGAAACAAGCGATGAGCAGAATCCCGTTCATATCTATACTTCAGCTGGAATATTTTCTGTAACTCTCGCAGTTACAAATTTCTTTGGAACAGATAATATTACCAAATGGAATTACGTTCACGTAGTTTCTGTTCAGCTTGATCCTCCTACGAATCTTACATATGTAGTTAATGTCGATGATGTAACCCTTGATTGGGATGCCCCTTCCTCCGGTGCGAAGACTCTAAGCTTTTATAAGTTATACCGCGATGATACGGTGATTGTTGCAATCTACCCGCCCACTACAATGTATACTGATATGAATCTGACGATAGGTGAGTATGAATACTTTGTTACTGCGGTGTACACCGAGGGAGAATCTTCACCCACAGACCCGGTAATAGTAAATATTATAGATAATCCACCTGTTGCAGATGCAGGTCCTGATCAAACAGTAGATGAAGGTGATTATGTTCAGCTTGACGGCTCAGGTTCATATGATCCTGAAGGACTGACTTTAACTTACAATTGGACTGCTCCGGCACAGATCACTCTTGATGATCCGGCAATTGTAGACCCGAGCTTTACTGCTCCTCTGGTAACACAGGACGAAGTTTTCCCGATTGAACTCATGGTGTTTGACGGCAATTCATGGTCTGATCCCGATACGGTCTTTATAACCGTTCATGAGCTTATGGATGCAGGTGATCAACCTCAGAATCTTGATACAGCACTTCATGCAAATTATCCTAATCCCTTTACTTCGGAAACCTCAATTTCTTTTTCTCTGAAAGAAAATTCGCAGGTTAAAATTGAGATTTATAACATAAAAGGCGAGCGCGTATCTACTCTTATGAATGAAAATTTTGATTCTGGAGTTTACTCTTTCCAGTGGGATGGCATGGATTTGAGTGCAGGTATTTACTTCATAAAATTGATGGTTAATGACAAAGTAACCGATATCCACAAAACAATAATTCTGCGGTAAGATAAGCAGTATAGATTATAGACTCGAATGCATAATCTGTTTTCGAGTCTTTTTTTTTGTAGTCCTCCACACTACCAAACATCAAACTCTTTATTAATGGGATTTAAAGTCCCGATATTCTCAAATCGCAATGCTTGAGAATTGAGTGCAATAACTTGACATAGGTTTACCGACACAAATGTCAGAACATTCTTAAAAGGAGTTTTCGATGTTTGCTCGGATAAAAAAGTTAGACAAAATTCAGTAATAACTATTGGAGAAAAACCAATGACAACTTTTGTTCAAGAAGAAACTAAACCACAAAGCGGAGTTTTTTCTGTCACCTTTGAATATCAACCTCTTACCGGTGGCAAACATGACGTGTATCTTGCCGGTGAATTCAATAACTGGTCGGATAAAGATATACAACTTGAAGAAGATAACGGAATATACAAAACAACAGTTCAGCTTCCCAAAGGAAAATTTACCTATAAATTCGTTGTGGACGGCAACTGGGTGACCGATGAGAACGCAGCCGAGTTTGTGGGCGATGGTTTTGGTGGACAAAATTCCGTTGTATTCGTGGGTAAAAAAGAGGACATAGACGCTCTCTATAAAGTAGAATTTTCATATAGACCAGATAAAGAAGGTGTGATCGATGTGTACCTGGCAGGATCTTTCAACGGGTGGAATGCAAAAACCAACAAAATGGAAGAACAGGACGGGGTCTACAGTACGACCCTCCTTCTCAAGGGTGGAGAATACCAGTATAAATTCGTCGTGAACGGTACGGACTGGCTCACAGATATGAGCGCTTCTCGGTTTGCTGATGACGGTTTCGGTGGGCAGAATTCCATTCTCGATGTTGACGAACGCTTCCCAAAAGTTCAGATCGAAATAAGTGATGGAAATGTCATGACGTATGGAATCCCGACCGACCAATCACTGGAAACGATCAATCCGCTCTCCGACACAAAGATTGAATTCAAAGCCCGGGCACACAGAAACGACCTCGAAAATATCTATCTCTGGAAAGACGGAGAAAAGATCGAGATGGATTTTGTGGATGCGGATGATACGTTTGATTATTATCATAAAATAGTTGAGCTGGATTCACCGGATGATGAGTTTGATTACTACTTCATTTATGTAGATGGTGGGAAAGAATTCTATCTTCTCAACGGTGCTTTGACCGAAAACTTTGATGAAGATATGGTATTTCATTATTCAAAGGATGCAATCGAGCCGTTCTTTACACCGGACTGGGTGAAGAATGGTGTTATCTACCAGATTTTCTGCGACAGATTTTACAATGGGGACAAATCCAATGACCAGGATTTCACAGAATGGTATTATGAAGGTGTGAACCAACCACCTGCACCCGGAAAGAAATTACCTCCGAACAAGCAATACTTCCACCTGGTTGATGATTGGTATGATATTTCCAGCTTGAAGAGCAATCCGTACAGGCATGACGGAAAGCCGGACGGGTGGTCTTTTTATGGTGGCGACATCGAAGGTGTGCGACAAAAAATTGGCTATCTTGAAGATCTTGGTATTACGGTGATATATTTCAATCCGCTCTTCGAAGCAAAATCCAATCATAAATACGATGCAGTAGATTATATGAAACTCGATCCTCATTTCGGAACTGCGGAAGAATTTAAAAAATTTGTAAAAGAAGCTCATGAACACGGAATTCATGTGATCATAGACTGTGCTTTCAACCATACAGGTGAAACTTTCTGGGCATTTCAGGATGCTCTTGAGAAAGGACCGGATTCACCTTACTGGCACTGGTATGAGATAAAGAAGTGGCCCCTTCCTGATCCAATTCCTGCAGGTTTCAATCCCTCAGATTATTATGAATGCTGGTGGGGTGTTGGCGAAATGCCGGACCTGAACTGGGACCTTACGCTGCCTAATCCAGCAGAGAACAGCATAAAAAATATTGATGATGCTGATCCGAACTGGGATGTGGTGAACTATGTTCTCGATGTTGCAGATTATTGGATCAAAGAAATGGATTGCGACGGTTTCCGCCTGGATGTGCCGAATGAAGTTCCATTCTGGTTCTGGGAACTGTTCCGCGACAAAGTCAAATCTATCAAACCGGACGCCTATCTTGTTGGCGAGATCTGGGGCAATGCAACAGATTGGGTTAACAGCCATTATTTTGATGCGGTCATGAACTATGCCTTCTTCAAAGATCCCGTGATGCGCTTCTTTGCAATGAGAAGTTGCACCGCAAAGACTTTTGACAGAGACATCAAGCAGGGCTTGCTTGCATATCCTATCCAGTCTGTACAATGTATGATGAACCTCATTGACAGCCATGATACCTTCCGGTATCTTGAAACCGTTAAAGGTGATACCGGTAAACTCAAACTCACTATGCTCTTCTCGATGACCTACGTTGGTGCTCCTCATATATGGTATGGCGACGAGATCGGTATGATGGGTGCCCACGATCCGGACTGCCGAAGACCAATGAACTGGAAATATACTGAGGATAAAGAAAAGGTTGCTCTTCGTGACTGGTATAAAAAGTTGATTCAAATACGGAAAGGTTTCTCCTGCCTTCGAACCGGGGATTTCCATACTGTGCTAACTGATGGCATGGTTTATTCATATAAAAGAAGTGATGATAACTGCTCTATCACAGTCGTGATCAATAATGACACAAAAGCTCATACGGTGAAGATTCCCTTTAATAAGGAGCAGAAATCAGCAATAAATCTGCTGAATGATACGTCCTATCAAATCATGGATGGAGAAGTAGATATTACTCTCCAGCCAATGAGCGGAGCAATCCTGAAATAATTTTCCCTGAGAAATGCTGATGGCTCAGCCTGGGTTTGGGAAGATTATACTGATAACAGAACACTCACAATCGATGATTCTTCTCCAACACAAATTATTGATCCTCCACTCATATTCAGCCAGGAAGGAACTCTTCCCGTCGAACTCTCTGCTTTCACAGCAGTGTATATGAACGAGTTCGTCACTATTTCCTGGCAGACAGCTTCAGAAACAGATGTGATCGGTTATAATATTTTCCGTTCTGAAGAGGATAATTTCTCGACTGTTCAAAAAGTCAATGCTTCGATCATTCCCGGACATGGCACTACAACCACACCTCAATCTTATGAATTTACAGACCTCACTGCGGATCCTTATTACACTATCTACTATTACTGGTTAGAGGTTGTGAACTTCGGTGGAACGAACAATCTTTATGGCTCGATCGAGTTTACTCCTGTCGATGTTGACCAGAATGGTGAGATGAATATTATTACTTCCAATCTGCTTCCAGGTTTTCCGAATCCTGTAAATATCGGGCAATCGGTTACCTTTAATTTCTGTCTTGGCGGGATGGAAGGAACAGTTCGTCCTGTGCAGTTGAATATTTATAATGTGCTCGGACAGCGTGTCGCAGAAGTGATCAATGATGACCGTGTGGTGAATAATTACTCTGTTGAATGGAATACCGAGAATTTTGGACGCGGTATTTATTTCTATCAGCTTAAGACCGAAGATTATCAAGAAACCAAAAAATTAATGATCGACTGATGATTATACAAATAGACCTGGCTATCACCCCGTGTGGTAGCCGGGTTTGTCTTATATTCTAAATCAGCAGCTCATAAGAATTTTATCCTCCATCTTTCCAACACTTGTCATTCTGATACCGTTTTCATGGGAATGACACACTCCTTATTTCTTAACGTTTAAAACGAAATTTATTACACAATCCTCTCTTTGCCTACCTCGGCGTATTATTAGGGAGACTGGTGTTCTCTGCATGCCAAGGCGAAGTGAAACGAAGACTTGTTGTTTAATTCCTTTTCTATACTTTGGGATGTAATTTTTTAGTGAAGTAAACGATATCATTATGCTTGGTATAGCCGGCTTTCTCAAATAAATTCATCGAGGGATCGTTGGGATCATCAATTAGAGTTGCATAAATCTCTAATCCTTGAGATGCCAGCCACTTTTCCGAATGTGCTATTAACTTCTGCGCTATCCCCTTATTGCGATAAATTTTCAGTACTGCCAAACGGTTTAACCATCCTTTGCGTCCATCGTGAGTGACCATGATCGTTGCGACATCTTTGCCCTCACTTGATGCCATGAACACACGTATTTGTGGAAGTTGAAGCTGTGAATGCAGGTTATACTTTGTGTCACGCCCCTTTGGTTTATGAATGAGTTCAGCATCCTGCCAGATTCGAAGGATCGTGTCTAAATCCTTTTGGCTCGCATTTCGAATTGTAATTTTTGTCTCTTTTGATTTATTCATCTTTCAATCTCTTTATAATATTTTCACTTTCAAGCTCTTTGAGAATATCCTGCACTGTCATGTGTAGAAAAAAACGGGTGTGTTTTTCTTATCAAGTTTATGATGGATGAAAAAGTAGAAATTAATATTTCAGTTTTAATTCTGGGTAACCGCAGTTTTTATTTATGTTATGTTAAAATGATGGCAGAAATGTTCGAAGGAATATGAAATACTTGACACGTATAATTTGTGAGTTATTAAAAAATTAGAACTGGTTACAAGAAATTTTGAACTTCAACATTCGGAACCTGATAAGACGTCTCTAACCTGAAGAGGACAGATGATAAAAAGAAAGAAAATACACGATTTTTGATAAGGAGCTTTGATGAAAATCCTTAAAAAGACTATCGAAGAATATGGTGGAGAAGTTTTTGTTGAGGACAATAAGCCGCACGGAGCAATATTTATTATTCGTATGAAGAAAACGATAGAAGCGTGAAGATAAAATGAAGAATATTTTTTTCTATAATAATTATTTGGAGTAAATATGTCTGTTAAGATGTTTGCTAAAACACGTGCTCAAAATGTGAGTGCATTATTATTCATCATAGTTTTTATAATATTACCTTTTGGCAGAATAGCAGCACAGAATGCCGGACGGAATATTAAAACAAAAACCGACACGATCCTGATTGCCTCAGAACCTGGTTATCCTCCGTTCTGCATTGTGGATGAAGAGGGAAACGCAGACGGCTTTTCTGTAGATCTCATTAAAGCTGCTGCAGAAGTTATGAACCTGAATATCCATATCAAGGTGGGTCCATGGGCTCAGATAAAACAAGAACTGGTAGATGGACAGATCGATGCTCTTCCATTGGTGGGACGTTCACCTGAGCGAGAAGAAGTCTTTGATTTCACCTTTCCATATCATACAATGAATGGAGCCGTATTCGTGAGAAAAGGTACAAAGGATATTAAAATCCTTGAAGACCTGAAGCAAAAAGAAATCGTAGTAATGAGAGGGAATAATGCCCAGGAATTTGTCACCAGAGACTCAATATCTCATAATATATATGCTACAGACACCTACGATATTGCATTCCAGCAACTCTCCGAAGGAAAGTATGATGCGGTGAT
Organism: Candidatus Celaenobacter antarcticus; assembly: GCA_030765865.1. Lineage (GTDB taxonomy): Bacteria > Cloacimonadota > Cloacimonadia > JGIOTU-2 > JGIOTU-2 > Celaenobacter > Celaenobacter antarcticus. Next base: position 12,531 of record JAVCDK010000162.1, read on the forward strand.
TGCCCAGAAACTTATGGGATTGCAATTGCTGAATGAACTTGGTATTGATAATATTGATGTTCTTGATATTGAATTGGAAGGTTTCAGCCAGGATTTCAGCTTTGCTGTACAAGAAGGAGATAAAGAACTGTTAGCGCTTCTAAATGAGGGATTATCAATAATAGTAGCGAACGGGACCTATGATGAATTGCACAAAAAATGGTGGACGCCAATCGAGGAATATAGTTTGTCATTCCAGGATAAACTCTTAATGCTGTTACCCTATATTATCAGCATCATTATTATCATAGCCATCATAGCAATTTTCATTTTGGAAATGCAGGTTAAGAAGAGAACCCGAAATCTTCGCAAAGAAATTGTAATACGCAAGCAAACGGAAAAAACACTTAAAGCAAGCGAAGAAAAATATCGTTCAATATTCGAATCATTCCAGAATATTTATTACCGGGCCAATAATAAGGGAATTATAACTGATCTTTCTCCATCGGTTCTTAAAATAAGTGGTTATAAACCTGAAGAATTAATTGGAAAACCAGTTGATGTTGTGTATCAAAATACTGCTGATCGGATTAATTTACTAAAAATATTAAAAGAATATGGTAAAGTAACTGATTATGAATTAAAATTAATAACAAAAGATAAAAAAGTTAAAATCGGTTCAATATGTTCTCATGTAATTGTTGGGAAGGATGGTGAAATACAGGGTATTGAAGGTGTTATAAGGGACATCACCGAGCGCAAGCAGGCCATGGAGGAAATCGAGCAACTTGCAAAATTTCCTGCTGAAAATCCGTATCCAGTACTTCGTATTTCTTCAGAAGGAAAAGTAATTTATTTTAATAAAGCCAGCGAACCGTTACTCAAAAAATGGCAATACACCAAAGAAAAATCTCTTCCCAGCGAGTGGAAACAGTTTATAATAAAAACCTTTGAAGAAAACATTATCAGAACCACTGAAATTGAAATAGAAAATAAAACTATGTCTTTAACATTTACTCCGATTATTGAAAAACATTTTGTGAATGTTTATGGATTAGACATCACCGAGCGCATGAAAGCGGAAGAAGAATTAAAAATCAACAGAGAAAGGTTAAAAACAGCAAACTCAATTCTACGTCACGATATCACAAATGATCTCACTGTCATCAAAAGCGCAGTTGATATATACCGCGATGAGCAGGATGAAACTATGCTTGACGAGATTGAGACCCGCGTGTGGAAAAGTATAGAAACGATACAAAATCAACGGGATCAGTTAAAATTCTTAGAGTCTCACGCTGAATTGGATGAATATAACCTGGAAGAAGCGTTACATAAAGTAATAAAGAACTATCCTGATCTGAAGATCAATATTACCGGAACATGCACAGCGTATGCCGATAATGCCCTTTATTCAGTATTTGATAATATCATCAGTAATGCGGTCAGGCATGGGAAAACTACTCAACTCGATATTGATATCATACCAGGCAAAGAACATTGTGAGATCAGATTTAAGGACTATGGTACTGGTGTTCCCGATGAAATAAAAGATAAAATATTTGATGAGGGTTTTCATTATGGAGAAACCGGACATACCGGCATTGGGCTGTATATCGTACAGAAGACAGTCGAAGAATATGATGGAGAAGTAACTGTAGAAGATAATAAACCACACGGTGCAATATTTATTATACGGATGAAGAAAACGATAGAAGGATTTTAAAGAAGTGCATATTTAGAAGGTGGAATATAATGAATGAGAAAACTAAAGTCTTGATACTGGAAGATATTCCTGAAGACGCAGAACTTGTAGAGCAGGAATTTAAAAAAACCTTAAAAAGCTATACTCTGCAGGTGACTGATAACGAGAAAGGATTTGTAAAAGCTCTGAAAAATTATAAACACGATATTATCCTCTCCGATTACACCCTGCCACAGTTCAACGGCATGGAAGCGATAATACTTACTCAAGAAATTTCACCATTGATCCCGGTAATGAATATGTCAGACGGCACGCGTAACAGAGATCCGGCAGGAGGAATGGGAAATGAAACTATTTAAAAGAAATATTTTTAGTGCGGTATTTGTTATGGTGCTTTTCAACTGTATCATGTCTGCGCCTTTGTTTGCGCAGGAGGACTCGGCCGCCGAAGGGAAAGAAAGAAAGAATGTGTTAGTAGTCAATTCTTATCATATCGGTTATGAGTGGTCAGATGATATTGTGAAAGGCATAAAATCAGTTCTTAGTGATAATAATTTTAATATCTTTATCGAATACTTGGATTCTAAGAGATATTACGATGAAATTTATTGCAAGTAATTTGAAGAAATTCTCCGTTATAAATACAGCGCCGCTAAAATAGATGCGATTATAGTGTCTGATCACAATGCTTTTTACTTAATGCTGGAAATGAGAAAAACGTTTCATCCAGATACTCCCTTTGTTTTCTGCGGCATTGATCGGGTTGATCCGGAAGATCTAGCGGATTATAAACAAATATATGGGTTACTAGAAGGGGATAGTGGGATCCGGAGCACTCTGGATTTAATTCTTTCGGTTCATCCCGGCATTAACAAAATATTTTTTGTTGCTGACCAAACGAAGAGTGCCGAAGTTATGCTTGAATATGTTCGTGATTATGAGACTTCTTATAAAGAAAATGTAGCGTTTGGTTATCTCATCAATATGAGCATGGATGAACTGAAAGCAGCTTTAAAGAAGGTACCCCCAAATTCAGTAGTCATTTGGCTGCATTTCATTAAGGATAAAAACGGAAAGGTGCTTTCACTGAAGGAAAGTCAGACATTTGTTGCAAAGAATACTTCAGTTCCGGTCTATGTTTGCTACGGGTTTAGCACGGATTCCGGGATTATGGGGGGAAGTATTATTAGTGGATTTGATCAAGGAGAGAAGGCTGGCAAAGTTGCTATGCAACTTCTGAATAAGGAAAGTATAGGCACTAGCCCATTTTTTCATCAAGCAATTTTTAAAAATGTGTTCGATTATAACGTAATGAAACGCTTTAATATTGAAAGCAAAGATATTCCTGAAAATAGTGTGATATATAACAAACCTTATTCTGTATTGTATAGATACCGATGGCAGATTATTGGGATTATTTTATTCATGGTTTTCCAGGCGCTGCTTATAGGTTTACTCTTGGTGAATCAAAGAAATCGCAAGCTGGCTGTAAAAGAAAAAGAAAAAAGAGCAGCAGAGTTTAATCAAATGACCGAAAATTTAGAAGAAACAACTACCTCGCGTGATAAATTAAATGCAGAAATCGAAGAACGTAAGAAGGTTGAGGAATCGCTTATCGAAGTCCAAGAAAACCTTTTGGTTGCGCAGCGAATGGCACACATCGGCAACTGGCACTGGAATATAAAAACTGATATAGTTTGGTGGTCAGATGAGCTTTATTGCATTTATGGTTTGAATCCGGAAGAATATACTCCTTCCATGAATTCAAGCGTAGAAAAAATGCATCCTGATGACCGCGAGAGAGTAAGAAAAGCTGTGGACGATGCACTGAAAGCTAAAAAACCATATGATGTTGAAATGCGGGTGATTAGACCTGATGGTATAGAGCGTATGATACATGCACATGGCGAAGTTAGTTTTAACAATACTGGCAATCCACAAAGGATGTTCGGGACAGCCCAAGATATTACCGAGAGCAAGCAGGCGGAAGAGGCTTTGCAAAATTCGCAGCATTATTTGGATAGGATAATTAACGCAGTGGGGTCGCCTCTATTCGTGAAAGACATCAACCATAAATTTTGTCTCGTAAATGATGCTCTTTGTTCATTGTTAAACCTCTCTGTGGAAGAAATAATTGGTACTACTGGATATGAACATTTTCCCGAAGATCAAATGACGGTGTTCATTGCCAAAGACCAGGAAGTATTTACTACCGGGAAAGAAAATATCAACGAACAATTTCTTACCGATGGACATGGAAAGATAAGAACAATTGTAACACGAAAAACCCTGTACACCGATAGTGCAGGTAATAAATTTCTGGTTGGAGTAATAAATGACATCACCGACCGCAAGCAGGCGGAGGAACGCATATTGCAATTTAATGCAGAATTAAAAAATTCTAACCAGGAACTCGAACAATTCGCCTATGTCGCATCGCATGACCTTCAGGAACCTCTGCGAATGATCTCCAGCTATACGCAGCTGCTCGAACGGCGCTATGGAGATAAGCTTGATCAGGATGCAAAAGATTTCATTGAATTTGCTGTTGACGGCGCAAACAGGATGCAAAAATTGATAAACGACCTGTTGGAATTTTCGCGCGTTACTACACGAGCAAAACCATCTGAGGAAGTGGATTCGTACACTATCCTGGGGAGAGCAATAACCAATCTACAGCAAGTAATACAAGAAACAGGAACAATAGTAACGAATGATGACCTCCCCAAAATAAAAGCAGATGATTCCCAACTTGTCCGAGTTTTTCAAAATATCATAGACAATGCTATAAAATTCTGCAGCAAAGAATCGCCGCGCATACATATTTCTGCACAGGAAGATGAAAATGAATGTATCTTTTCTATTCGCGACAACGGAATTGGCATTGATGAACAGTACAAAAACCGCATTTTTAATATATTTCAGAGATTACACACAAAGGAAGAATACCCCGGCACAGGCATAGGACTTGCGATCTGTAAGAGAATTGTGCAACGCCACAATGGTAGAATTTGGTTCAAATCTGAATTGGGTAAAGGAACTACATTTTATTTTACCTTAAAAAAATAATCATAGGAGATAATGATGAAAAATAGTAAAATTAACAAGCCTATCGACATCCTATTGGTAGAGGATAATCCCGGTGATGTGAGGTTGGCAAAAGAAGCTCTTAAAGACAGTAAACTGCTGAATAATATCTACACTGTCGCAGATGGCGTAGAAGCTATGGCTTTTTTGAGGAAACAAGGTAAATACGCAGATAAGCCAAATCCCGATCTCATCCTGCTCGACCTGAACCTGCCCAAAAAAGACGGCAGGGAAGTGCTGGCGGACATTAAAAATGATGAGGATCTGAAACGAATTCCTGTGGTCATACTGACTATTTCCAGTGCGGAAGAAGATGTGCTCAAGGCATATAATCTCCACGCAAATTGCTTTATAACTAAACCAATAGATCTTAACCAATTCATTAAAGTGGTGAAAGCCATTGAAGATTTCTGGCTGTCCATTGTAAAATTACCACCACGACCTAAAGGAATAAATATAGAAGAAAAAATAAAAAGTTCAATTATACGCAAGGAGTAAGACATGAATCCTAAAATATGCTTACTATTAGTAGAGGATAATCCCGGTGATATCAGGCTTATCATGGAAATGCTGAAAGAAACCAAAAAAGTTGAGTTCGCAATCACGAATTCAGCAAGGCTCGACGAGTCATTGAAGTTGCTGGACGAAAAGCAATTCAAGGTGATATTACTCGACCTGGGTTTACCTGATAGCCAGGGACTCGATACTTTTAAAAAGGTTCGTTCACACGCCCCGGGATTGCCGGTAGTAATTCTTACCGGACTGGACGATGAAAGCGTGGCATTGCAGGCAATTAAGGCAGGCGCGCAGGATTATCTTACAAAGAGCGAAATGAACAGTGATAATCTGGTTCGAATACTGCAATATGCGATTGAACGCAAGCAGGCGGAGGGGGAACTAAAAACATCTTCTTTAGCAACTGAAACATCCATGAATGCGATCTTTGCGGCAGACTTAAAAGGAATAATTACTTACGCAAACACTTCTGCGTCAAAAATGTGGGGTTATAAAAACACCGAGGAAATGATTGGTACTAATGCCATAGAATACTGGACTGAATCAACACAGGGAAAAGCCGGAGAGATGATAGGGACATTATTGAAAGAGGGTAAAGTCGCATCTTCGGGAGTATTAATAGGAAAGAGACTGGACGGAACTGAATTCATTGTCGAATCAAATTCGGTAATAATAAAGGATGAAAATGGAAAGCCAGTGGGATTAATAGGTTCCTTCTCCGATATCACCGAGCGCAAGCAGGCACAATTAAAGTTGAGAGCAAGTGAAAAAAAATACAAGGACCTGTTTATTAAAATGATGAATGCGTTTGCATTGCATGAAATGATATTTAATGAAAATGGCGAACCAACTGATTACAAATTTCTGGAAGTAAATCCTGCCTGGGAAAAGATTGTAGGAATAAATTCTGAAATAGTAATCGATAAAACCATCCGTGAGATCATGCCGGATATAGAGGATAGTTGGATTCAACTTTATGGCAGAGTGGTAAAAACTGGTATTCCTGAAGAATTTGAAGATTATAATAAAGCGACACAAAAATATTATCATGTTTATGCTTACTGTGCAGGACCCGGGAAATTTGCTGTGCTTTTTAATGACATCACCCAGCGTAAGAAGGCAGAGGATGATTTGAAGAACTCCGAGAACCTTCTGTCGGCTGCAGAGCGCTTAGCAGGTCAGGGATCCTGGAAATGGGACATTGTCAAGGATGAATGGACCTTTTCCGAGAATTGGCGGCGAATTCATGGCGCTGATGTCGCTGGCATTACTCGCGAAGAGTTGATGACTCTTGCGTATCCAGACGATGCCGCGAGAATTGAAGCGTCGTTCCAAGCTGCCCTGGAAGGGACGGGGCTATATGATCTTGAGCACCGAATCGTTCGAAAGAATGATGGACAGGTGCGGGATGTTCAAGCATTGGGCACGGTTATCCGTAACGCGGCCGGCCAGCCCGTCAAAATGTATGGGGTTTTTCAAGACATCACCGAACGCAAGCAGGCGGAAGAAGAACTAGTAAAACACCGATTACATCTGGAAGAATTGGTTAAAGAGCGAACCTCCGAACTGGAAGAAAAAAACAATGAGTTGGAGCGATTCCATGATGCAACAATTGATCGAGAATTTAGGATAAAAGAACTTAGAGATGAGATTGATGAACTTAAAAATAGAGTTAAAGACTAAAATGATATTTAATACTATTTATTACGGCAAGATTCGATTTCACGGGAGCAAAGCAACATTGGACTTGAGACGGAATGAGAAAGAAAGCATTCTGAACTCTATCCCGAATAAATTCGAATATGCTGGTAGTCTATCGAGACTTGCCAGTCAATCCTTTCAATGATTTAAATATGAAAAAAACGATATTAATTCTACTGCTATTTTTTTGTATGAATTTACTATTCGCAAATAATGCAAAAATTGATAGTCTGAAAAACCGATTAGAAAATGTTTCAGGTAAAGAGAAGATAGAAATTTTGAACGAATTAGCAGGATATTATTGGAAATTGCCACCCAATGACAGAATTGCATTTGCAGAACAGGCAATTGATTTATCTGAAAATATTCATAATCAAAAATCCAAAGCCGATGCTTATAATCATCTTGGTGTTGCTTACAATAATTTGGGTGATAGTCAAAAATCCATGGATTATTTTCTGAAAGCTCTAAATATCATGGAAGATATAAATGATACAAACGGAATTGCCAACTCTTATCTTAATATTGGACAGGCAAATTTCTATCTGGACAATTTTGATAAAGCGCTGGAATATTTTCAAAAGAACCTAAACTTAAGATATCAAATTGGTAATAAAAAATATATTTCTCAGGCCTTGATTACAATCGGGAATGTAATGAGTAAAACAGCGAAACATGATAAAGCATTAGAATACTATTTCAAGGCGTTGGATATTAGCAATGAAATCAATGATAAAATGGGTGTTTCCCAATTGTATAATAACATCGGCAATGTATATCTGGCATCCGGAGAACAAAAGAAAGTTTTAGAATACCGGTTAAAATCATTGCAAATTGTTCGTGAATTGAACGATAAATGGGAAACAGCTCTTACTACTTTTAATATTGCCGAATATTATTTAGTAAGCAAAGAACCTGATAAGGCTTATCCATATATACTTGAATCTAAAGATTTAGCCAAAGAGTTAAATAATAAGGGACTGCTTAATGATAATATTTTCTTTTTGTCATTATATTATGAATTAAAAGAAAATTATCAAAAGGCACTAAAATACCAGAAAGATTATGCAAAAATAACGAAAGAGCAATTCTCAGAAGAGCTAAGCGATAATATCGCTGAAATGCAAATAAAGTATGAATCCGAGAGAACAGAAAAAGAAAATGAAATATATAAACTGCAAATCGAACAAAGCAAATTACACAAAACACGCCTGTATTTTGGACTAATTATCTTTTTGATTTTAGTGATTGTATTTTACTATAGATACAAAATAAAACAAAAAGCCAACAAATTATTAAAAATTGAAATTGCCGAACGAAAAAAAATAGAAACAGATCTGGAATTAAGAGTAAAAGAAAGAACCAAAGAACTGGAAAAAGAAATTACTGAACATGAACGGGCAGAGAAAGAGCTTAAAAAATTAAAAGATGGATTGGAAAGTCAGGTTAATCAAAGGACTGAAGAATTAAACGAGAAAGTAAAGAAATTAAACAAAAGCCAAAAAGCCATGCTTTACATGGTTGAAGATTTGAATAAGACATCAAAGCAATTGCAATTTGAGAGAGAAAAGCTGAATGCTGCGAATAAAGAACTGGAAGCTTTTTCCTATTCTGTTTCGCACGATCTGCGAGCACCGCTGCGTCACATTGATGGATTCACCAAACTTCTCAGTGAAAACATCAAGCACGAAATTGATGAAAAGTCACAAAATTATTTCAATAACATCATTAGCTCTTCAAAACAAATGAACCAACTGATCGATGATCTGCTCATTTTCTCAAGATTAAGCAGAAAAGATATGAAGAAGATCAATTTCAATATGAAAACATTAGTAGAAGAGGCATTACAGACATTTGATTCTGATATCAAGGAAAATAAAATTTCTATTGTAATTGATGACATGCCTGATGTTAATCTCGATGCTTCTCTTATGAGGCAAGTATGGATAAATCTCATCTCGAACGCTATCAAATTTACAGGCAAAAAGGAAAATCCGGAAATACACATTGGCATAGATAAAGACACAGACGGTAATTCCATATTTTTCATCAAAGATAATGGTGCCGGTTTTGATCAGAAATATGTAGATAAGATATTTGATGTTTTTCAACGCTTATACAGTACTGATGAATTTCCGGGCACCGGTATCGGATTGGCAAACGTGAAACGTATAATATTAAAACATAACGGTGAGATAAGAGCAGAAGGAAAGATAAATGAAGGCGCTTCTTTCTTTTTTACATTATCAAACACGTGAAAATGAAAATTTGTGTTCTTGACAGAAAAGACTTGAGGATTGGGGGTGAACATCATCGTTCTTAACTCAACGCCTGTGGCTTTTAAGTCAAGTCCGACAAGACTAAGGAGTAACAAAAATGAAGAAAATGAAAATATTAATGCTGGAAGATAACCGGTTCGATGCTGATCTTATCAAAGAAGAATTAATTTCTCATAAATTTGATTTTACGTCTGAGGTGGTACAAACAGAAAAGGATTTTATAAACGCTATTCATGACTTTAAACCGGATATTATCCTTTCTGATTATAGTCTGCCCCAATTCACAGGATTTGAAGCCCTGGAAATTGCCAAAAAACTAATCCCGGATATTCCGTTCATCATCATAACAGGTTCCCTTTCAGAAGAAATGGCTGCTGATTCCATAAAAAGAGGCGCCTGGGATTATGTTCTCAAAGAAAACCTGGTAAGATTAACTCCTGCAATTGAAAGCGCTTTTAAATTGAAAGATGAGAAAGACAAAAATCAACTGGCAGAAAAATCTTTGAAAGAAAGCGAATATAATTACAGATTGTTATTCGATAATATGAGTGAAGGAATATTCGTTCTTGATGCTGAAACACAGAAAGTAGTTCTTTCTAATAATGCAATTGCACAAATCTATGGATTCGATTCTGAAGCAGACACAGATGATGTAAATCCAATTGATTTCGTTTTACCGGAAGATAAGGAAGCTGTTTACAAGATCATTGCAGAGGATATGTTTAAAAATGATTTACGACAAACAAATGAATTTCGCTCACTTACCAAAGACGGGAGAGAAATTTGGATAAGTACAGTTGGTGTAAGAACAAAATATAAAGGAAGATTGGCTGGTTTAATTTCCGTCATTGACATCACGGAGCGCAAGAAGGCTGAGGAAAAATTGAAACACAGTGAGTACAAGCTTTCTGAGGCTGAGCGTATCGGAAATACTGGAAGTTGGGAATATGATGTTGCTTCAGATACTGCCAGTTGGTCAGAAAATATGTTTCAGATATTTGATGTTGATCCAGCAATGCCCACAGAATTGATATTTAAGCATTTTGTAGAGAATCTGGTTCACCCGGATGATCGGGAACATATACTTACTGTATTCCAGGATGCATTAATCGGCAAGCAGGAATATGATCTTGAATACAGAATAAATAAACGCGACGGAAGCATCGTTGACATTCACGCGCTTGCTGAAACGTTTCGCGACGAACAGGGTCGAGCAACCCATATGATCGGGAAAGTCGAAGACATCACCGAGCGCAAGAGAGCCGAGACGGAATTAAAAAGACAAAAAGATTTATTTGAATTGGTTATTAATTCTGTTCCTTCCAGCATATTTTGGAAAGATTTAAACTCAGTATATCTGGGCTGCAACACTCACTTCGCTAAAGAAGCAGGTATGAAAAATCCTGAAGAAGTAATAGGTAGTGATGATGATGTTATGGTCTGGGGAAAGGATGCTGATAAATATCGCGCTGATGATAAGCTTGTAATGAGTACCGGTAAATCAAAATTAGATTATGAAGAGGATTTTTTAGATATTGAAGGTAAAAAAGTATGGTGGGAAACGAACAAAATACCTTTAAGAAGTAGTGATGGTAAAACAATTGGTATACTATCTACAGCACACAATATAACAATAAAAAAAATGGCACAAAATGCGCTTCAAGAAAGTGAAGAAAAATATCGCAATCTTATTGTCACTACTTCTGAAGGTTTCTGGCTTCTCGATTCTGACCAGAAAACCATTGATGTAAATCAATCACTTTGTGATATGCTTGGCTATTCAAGAAGTGAGGTGATTGGCAAAACGCCATTAGATTTTATTAATGATGAGAGCATTAAAATATTTAAAGAACAAATTTCACAAATAACAAATACCTTGCACAGAACCTACGAAATTAAACTGAAAAAGAAAAATGGCACTAATTTCCACACTATTTTCAAGGCAACTTCCTTAATTGACAAAAAAGGAAAACCTGCTGGTTCTTTTGTGCTTGTGACTGACATCACCGAACGCAAACAGGCAGAGGAACAGATCAAAACAAAGAGTCTTTTCCTGGAGAGCCTGATTCAGCAATCACCGCTTCCCACCTTTGTGATGGATTCCAAAGGATTCAATGTGATGGTGAATGAAGCATTTCTGAAGTTCTACGCTGTGCCCGACAAGGACATGATCCTGGGAAGAAATGCGCTCACAGAGCCAGCGAACGTAAGCCAGGGCGTAGTCAAGTACTTCAAGGAGGCTTTGAAAGGGAAAATCGTTGAAATGCCTGAAATAGAATTTGTTTCACCCTACGAGAATAAGAAAGTCATTACACGATGCAAAGTGTTTCCCATATTGGACCCGAAAGGCACGTTGACAAATGTGGTTGTAATGCAGGAAGATATCACAAAGCGCAAGCAGGCGGAGGAAGCCCTGAAGGTTAAGAACCTGGTGTTTGATGTAGCCATAGCCGCGAAGAGTATAGCGAACAGGGATGGCATTATTAGTCAAGCGAATAAATCGTTTCTTGAAATCTGGGGTTATTCCAAAATGGATGAGGTTATCGGCAAACCAATATCCCATTTTATTCAGAATGAGGATGAAGCGATTGAAATAATCACAGCGCTTAACACGATTGGAAAGTGGGGAGGTGAATACACTGCAAAAAGGAAAGACGGCTCAACATTCATTGCCCAGGGTTTAGCTACCAACCTACTTGACGATAAAGGGGATTTGATTGGCTACCAATCGTCTACTATAGACATCACCAAGCACAAGCAAGCAGAGAAAACCCAAAAAGCATTATATAACATTTCCAATGCGGTGAATACGGTAGATAATATGCAAGACCTTTACAGCAAGATAAGAGATTTTTTGGGAGATGTAATTGACACGACAAATTTCTATGTTGCTTTATACGATGAAAAAACTGATATGATCTCTCTTGCTTTTAATTATAATGAAAAAAATGATTATGAATCATTTCCAGCTGGAAAAACTCTTACTAAATATGTAATACAAACAGGAAAATCATTGTTTGCTCCAAGACAATTACGGGATGAATTAAACAAACAAGGTAAAATCGAAACCATTGGAACTCGTTCCGAAATTTGGCTCGGTGTTCCTTTGAAAGTTGACAACAAAGTAATCGGGGTTATTGCTGTTCAAAGTTACGATGACCCCAATCTTTATTCTGAGAAAGATATTGATATTTTAACATTTATTTCAGAAGAAATTGCTCTTGCCATCAAGCATAAACAAGCGGATGAGCAGATCAGGAGAGAGCTTAAAGAAAAAGAATTATTGTTGAGGGAGGTGCACCACAGGGTAAAGAATAATTTACAGGTAATATCAAGTCTCCTTCAACTTCAGCAGAACGAAATAACAACAAAAGAAGATGCAATAAAGGGATTTGCATCAAGCCAGGATAGAATAATGTCAATGGCAAAAGCTTATGAGCTATTATTAGGTTCGGAATATATGTCTGAGGTGAGTGTTGGGAAATATATTACGTCACTTGCAGAGCAACTTAAATACAATTATGATTTAGAGCATAAAGTTAAGATTAAATATTCTTTTGAAGAAATCACAATTGGTATTGAAATATTAGACAGATTGGGATTGATATTGAATGAGATCCTAACGAATTCAATAAAATATGCTTTTGAAGGAAGAAGTTCTGGAAATATACATGTTGAATTGACTGATAAAAAGGATAATTTTGTTTTAAAAATATCAGATGATGGGATAGGTATGCCTGCAGATATAAACATAGATGAGCCGGAGACACTTGGTTTATCAATTATAAAAATGATTACTGATCAGTTGTATGGAACATTATCATTAGACAGGGAAAATGGTACTAGTTTTACACTGGTAATGCCGAAAGAATTAAATAATTGAGAAAGGTTACATTTTGAGAGTTGCGAGTTACGAGTTGCAAGATGGATACGGCCACTAAGTCTCTAAGACTCAAAGGAAGATAAAAATGAATAAATATAAAACCGAAACGGGGTCAAAAGGTTAATAAAATGAGCTTGGCGCCTTTGTGCCTTTGTTGCAAGATGGGAACAGCCTCGAAGACTCTAAGACTCAAAGGAAGAAAATAATGAAAAAAATTTTAGCCATCGATGATATCAAGGAAAATTTAGTAGCAATCAAAGAAACGATTGAAGATTTAATGCCTGATTATTTGGTTTTAACAGCTCAGTCGGGAAAAGAGGGATTGAAAATTGCAAGGGATGAACATCCGGACACAATCCTTCTAGATATAGTCATGCCCGAAATGGATGGTTACGAAGTCTGCAAAAAACTAAAGGAAGATGAATTAACAAGACATATTCCTATTATTGTACTCACAGCAATAAGAATCGATACAGAAAGCAAGATCCAAGGTTTGGAAGTAGGGGCGGATGCTTTCTTATCGAAACCCATTGATACAGAAGAGCTTATTGCCCAGATAAATGTTATGCTCCGTATCAAAAAAGCAGAAGATGAATTGCGAGCAGAAAGAGAACTATTAGATGAAAAAGTAAAAGAAAGAACTAAAGAATTGAAAGAAAGTCAGGAAAAATTGCAAAAGACTCTCAACGATATTGTAATTGCATTAACCTCTACATTGGAAATAAGAGACCCATATACAGCCGGTCATCAAAAACGGGTTTCTGCACTTTCCTGTGCAATTGCACAGGAATTGGAGCTTAGTAAGGATAAGATTGAATGTGTGAGGATTGCTGCTCTTTTACATGATATAGGGAAGATATATATACCATCAGAAATACTGAGCAAACCCGGTGCAATAAGCCCGTTGGAATATGAAATGATAAGGACACATCCTGCTGGTGGTTATAATATTTTAAAGGATATTGATTTTCCATGGCCTATTGCTAAAGTAGTAAAGCAGCACCATGAAAGATTAGATGGTTCAGGATATCCCGATGGTTTGAAAGGTGATGAAATTTTGTTAGAAGCTCGTATAATAGCAGTTGCAGATGTCGTGGAAGCTATGAATTCTCCACGTCCCTATCGAAGTACACTCGGAATTCTCAGAGCATTAAAAGAAATAGAGGATAACAGCGGTGTATTTTATGATGCTGAAGCTGTTCAGGCATGTATAAAGTTATTTAAGTGGAAAAAATTTGATTATTGTATTGATAGATAGTTATTTCTTAAAAGGAAAAGAACATGAAAAACGAAGAGGCAAATCACAATCAAGCTGATGATCTGCGCAAGAAAAGCATTAACACAATATCAGATAGAACAATTACATATAAATTAAAACAGATAATGAATATACCCGAAATGAATAAACAGAGAGATAAAATTAATGAATTAGTAAAACCGAGAAGGAATCAAAAGGTTAATAAAATGAACTTGGAGTCTTTGTGCCTTTGTGGCAAGATGGATACAGCCACTAAGTCTCCAAGACTCAAAGGAAGATAATAATGAATAAATATCAAACCGAAACGGAATCAAAAGTTTGAAAGTTAGAAGGTTAGAACATTGTATTCCATACCCAACTTTCTAAACCAAATGTGCCTGATAATTTTCAGTTATACTTGACATGTTTTTTTTATACCTGCTCAATCCATACAATCATCAACGGCAATTTTGCTGAAATATTACATGAAGGAGTAACGATGAACGAACAGTTATCAATTGGTAGCATTATTTCAAATGGTTTATCCTATGGCTTTAAAAACATTCTCAATCTACTTGGAGCAATCGTACTATGGGTCTTAACTATTTGGATACCTTATCTCAATATCGGAACAACGATCGGTCTCATAGGACTCGTTGTGCATATGAGCAAGGGAGAACCTTTTTCACCAACAGTTATTTTTGATGCGAAATATCGTAAGAATTTTGGTGAATTTTTCCTTTTATGCGGTTTCATGTGGATGGGAATTTATTTTGCCTCAATGCTATTGATCATTCCCGGCATAGTGCTTCAGGTTGCCTGGGGACAGTCTCTCTATCTTTTCCTCGATAAAGGGATCAAACCACTCAGTGCACTGAGAAAAAGCAATGACATCACTTATGGCAAGAAGTGGAGTATTTTCCTCGGAGAATTTATCCTTATGGCTATCGTTGGTATTATCTTTGTAATTGTAGTCGCGATCTTTTCTAAGATACCATTTCTTAGCGGACTCTTTACATTTATTGGTATTATCTTCATTATTGCTATTGCTATGGGCGTAAAGGCGTATATTTACAGTGTGCTTTCAAAAGATGTCGAACCGGAAACTGAGACTGTATAAGTAGTAGAATTTCATATAACAAATTTTAAGAGAGGAATGAAAGTTTCTCTCTTTTTTTAGTATCTAACTTTTTAATATCTGTGTACTTTTGGGCAAAAAAAAGAAAACTGGATGAAAATTTGCCACGAAGACACCTAGGTACGAAGAACACAAAGATGAGAGAAAAAACTTAGTGAACTTTGTGGTT
>JAVCDK010000042.1 GCA_030765865.1 Candidatus Celaenobacter antarcticus
ATGGCATTTGATATAGGTGAAGGTGATGAAGTAATTACAACTCCCTTTACTTTCTTTGCCACTGCAGGTTCCATATTTCGTGTTGGCGCAAAACCCGTGTTTGTGGATATTGATCCTAAAACCTATAATATTGATCCCGACCTTATTGAAGAAAAGATTACTGAGAATACAAAAGCTATAGTGCCGGTTCATATATTTGGCCAGTGTGTAGAAATGGATAAGATCAATGAAATTGCAAAGAAGCACGATCTTGTTGTTATTGAAGATGCGGCTCAGGCAATTGGTTCTGAATATAAAGGAAAACGCGCTGGATCATTAGGAGATGTGGGATGTTTTTCTTTTTTCCCGAGTAAAAACCTTGGCGCTTGTGGAGATGGTGGGCTTGTTACTACTAATAATGATGAACTCGCAGAAAAGATCAGAATATTACGTCAGCATGGAAGCAATCCCAAGTATTATCATAAAATAATTGGTGGAAATTTCCGCATTGACACAATTCAGGCAGCAGTACTTCTAGAAAAATTTCCTTACCTCGAAGAGTGGCATAAAGGTCGTCAGAAGAATGCGGAATATTATAATGAACATTTGAAAGACCTGGTTGTTACTCCTTTTGTTGAATCATATAACAAAATGATCTATAATCAATATACAATTGGTACTCCCAGGAGAGATGAATTGCAAGATAAACTCAATGAAGCGAATATTGGGAACGCGATCTATTATCCTGTTCCTCTACATCTTCAAGAATGTTTCGCTTATTTAGGATACAGAGAAGGTGACCTTCCGGAATCAGAAAAAGCTGCAAAAGAAGTTGTATCAATTCCAATTTATCCTGAATTAAATATTGAGCAGAAGGATTATGTAATACAGGTTATAAAAAATAGTATAAGATAAATAACTATTTATTTTATTTTTTGTTGACAAAGAAATTTGTCTGAATCGAATATCCAAAAAATAATTTATAAAAGAAAAAAGATGAAAAAGAAAGCATATGTAACAATAGTATTAATTTTCGCACTTAGTTTATTTCTATATTCTACACTTTTTGCTTTTGACTCTTTTGTTGGACCAACTGCCCAATCAGATGAATTATATTGGAATAGTATAACGTCTTTTTTTGATGAGTTCTTGGAAACTGTTTTTGAAGACCCTAAAGATCCAGAAGAGGATATTGGAAGAAAAAATGAAGAATCTGAAGTCAATAGGAGAGGGCATCGAATTCGCATACCCGTAGCAGAAAGAACAGATAAGAAATTTATTGAGACCGATAATTAATTCTAAGGGCACAAAATTAACTGAAAATTTTAGCAAGAGGGGAGATATGTTTTATATTATTTTAAAACCAGTAAAACATCTCTTGGGAATATTGTATTTAAGGGGAGAAAAATTTAAGAAAACATTTATCCATTTTTATTTAAAAGATTCGACTTTTCTTTTTCTTTAAATTTATTTACAAATAATAACTTAATACTTTATTATGTAGATATGAAAAATAAAGATTACAAGATCACAGACATCAAATTAGCGGAATTTGGCAGAAAAGAGATTGAGCTTGCAGAAGTTGAGATGCCGGGTTTAATGGCGCTCAGAAAAAAATATTCTGTTGCCAGACCTTTACAAGGAGCTCGAATTACAGGCAGTCTTCATATGACGATCCAGACTGCTGTGTTAATAGAAACACTTATTGAGTTGGGTGCGAATATAAGATGGGCTTCCTGCAACATTTTTTCCACACAGGATCATGCTGCAGCAGCGATCGCGAAAGATGGGATTCCAGTTTTTGCATGGAAAGGTGAAACTCTTGAAGAATATTGGTGGTGTACAAAACAAGCTCTTTTATTCAGCGATAAAGAAGGACCTGATCTTATCGTGGATGATGGGGGAGATGCAACTTTGTTTGTTCATGAAGGTGTTCGATTAGAAGATGAATACAAAAAAACCGGAACAATCCCTCTGCCCGATACTTCGAGTAGAGAACTTGGTGTTCTTCATAAGACAATACTGGAAGATATTATTGAGTTTCCTGACCGTTGGCATCAGATAGCAGAACATATCAAAGGCGTAAGCGAAGAAACAACCACCGGAGTCCATCGGCTTTATCAAAGGATGAAAGACAACACATTACTATTTCCTGCAATCAATGTTAATGATTCAGTTACAAAATCAAAATTTGATAATCTTTATGGCTGCAGGGAATCACTTGCAGACGGTATTAAGAGAGGTACCGATATAATGGTTGCAGGTAAAGTTGTTGTTGTATGCGGCTACGGTGATGTTGGTAAGGGATGTGCACAATCCATGAAGGGTTTTGGTGCTCGAGTAATTATCACTGAGATAGATCCTATCTGTGCTCTTCAGGCAGCTATGGAAGGATTCAAAGTTACAGTCCTCGAAGATGTTATCCAAGAGGGGGATATTTTTGTCACTGCTACAGGTAACAGAGACGTGATCCGTGTAGAGCATATGCAGAATATGAAAGATAAGGCAATTGTCTGTAATATTGGACATTTTGACAATGAAATCCAAGTCGATAAATTGTATGATACTCACCGAGTCAAAAAGATAAATATCAAACCTCAGGTTGATGAAATACAATTTCCAGATGGACACTCAATTATTCTTCTCTCAGAAGGGAGATTGGTCAATCTTGGTAATGCGACCGGGCATCCTTCATTTGTAATGAGTAATTCTTTCACAAACCAGGTACTTGCCCAGATGGAATTATGGAATAATAATTATGATAAAAAAGTGTATAGATTACCTAAAAAACTTGATGAAGAAGTTGCACTTTTGCATCTTGACAAAGTTAATGCAAAATTGACCCGCCTGACTGATGAGCAGGCAAAATATATTGGTGTTCCTGTCCAGGGACCTTATAAGCCAGAGTATTATAGATATTAGAAAAAGGCGCTAAATTATGAATAAGAAAAAATATCTTTTCAGTTCGGAGTCTGTAACAGAGGGACATCCTGACAAAATATGTGATCAGATAAGCGATGCAGTTCTCGATGAATGTCTTAGACAGGATAAAAATTCAAGAGTTGCAGCTGAAACTGCTGTCAAGAATGGTGCTGTCTGGGTTTTTGGAGAAATTACCACAAAGGGTTTTGTCGATATCGATAAAATCGTACGAGATACTCTTAAAAAGATTGGCTACACTTACAGTAAACTTGGAATAGATTATGAAAATTGTGGAGTGTTCTGTAGTATAATTCCTCAATCGCATGATATTGCTCTCGGAGTGGATGCTGACAAGGCAGCTCACCATATGCAAGGAGCCGGCGATCAAGGGATGATGTTTGGCTATGCTTGTACTGAAACTGAAGAATATATGCCATTACCGATCATGCTTGCTCATAAATTAACGAGAAAGCTTTCTGAGGTTCGTAAAAACGGGATAATTCCTTATTTAGGACCAGATGGAAAAGCACAAGTAACAATTGAATATGATAATAATTCTGTTCCCAGACGGGTACATACAGTTGTCGTGTCTAATCAGCATGTTGCTGGCATTGAAAAAGATAAAATTCGGGAAGACATTATTGAGCATGTGATAAAACCGGTATGTGGAGATTATCTTGATAAGGAAACAGTCTTTCATGTCAACCCTACCGGAGAGTTTGTGATTGGCGGTCCTCAAGCTGATGCTGGTTTGACTGGTAGAAAGATAATCGTTGATACTTATGGTGGAATGGGTCGTCATGGGGGGGGCGCATTCTCTGGTAAAGATCCATCAAAAGTAGATCGCAGCGCTGCGTATATGGCTCGATATATAGCCAAAAATATTGTTGCTGCAGGTATCGCCGATAGATTTGAGATAGAGATTTCTTACGCGATTGGAATTAATGAACCTTTAAACCTATGGGTCGACACATTCGGAACTGGTAAGCTTGATGATGAACAGATTATTGATCTTATCAGAAAATATTTTCCATTGACCCCCCAAGGAATCATTGCGCATCTCAATCTTCAGCGACCTATATATCAGAAGACTGCTGCATATGGTCACTTCGGAAGAAATGATCCTGATTTCACATGGGAAAAAACCGATAAAGTTGATGTCCTAAAAAAAGAATTCAATAAATTCTTAAATAAAAAATAAAAAATTAATAATAACATAACCGTCCTATATTAAGTCACTTACAGAAAATTCAAAACGTAAGTGAGGGGCGCGAAGTGCGCCAGGAAAACAAAATGCTACTTGACCTACATACACATAGCACCGCTTCTGACGGAACCTATTCTCCGGAAAAACTTGTTCTTGAAGCTGCAAAAAAACAACTTAAATATTTATCTCTTACAGATCATGATACCATTGATGGCTTATCGCAAATCACGTCAGTGCCGGATGAACTCATCTTCATAAATGGCGTTGAGATAAGTGCAGAATTTCCGAAAACACTTCATATTCTTGGTTATGGGTTTGATCCGAACCAAGCTGAACTCAATAGCACACTTAAAGAATTGCAAGATTTCCGTCTCAATCGAAATAAGAAGATGATAGGGAATATGAAAACCTTTGGCTTTGATATTACTCTTGAAGAACTGGAAAAAGAAGCAGGCGGGGAACTAATCGGTAGACCTCACTTTGCACATTTATTTGCAAGGAAAGGATACGTGAGTTGCTATCAAGAAGCCTTTGATAAGTATCTCGATAAGGGAAAACCTTTGTATCTTAATAAGAAAAGATTACCTCCCCAAAAAGCAATAGAACTTCTTCGCAATGCAGGTGGAATTCCTGTGATAGCTCACCCATATCAGACCAGACTTGTTAATGATGAACTTGAAGAACTGATTGTAGAACTTACGGATTTTGGATTAATGGGAATAGAAGTATTTTATTCTCAACACACTCCAGAGCAGATTAGATTTTATAAATATCTTGCAGATAAATATGGGCTGCTGATTACAGCAGGATCAGATTTCCATGGGTCAACAAAACCGGATATTGAATTGGGGATGAATGTTGAAGATGAACTTCTGCAGCCCTTCCTTCAAAAGGCAATAAAATAACACATGAGACTTTCAAGAAAAAGCGAATATGCATTACTTCTTTTGCTGAAGGGCTGACTTGTCTGGTTGGATTAATTATGTATTTATCTTTGAATAAAGCAATCGATTGGACGTTAGCGCCGTTTCTTGTATTTGGAGGTATTCTTTCTGTGCCACTAGCGGGGATAACCGTAAAAAAAATGAATACAGATAAATTACGATTAATAATTGCCATCGTAACAATTGGTCTTGGATTGTTAACTCTTGGGAAAATTTTTATTAAATAAATCAAAAAGGAAAATTAATTAAGGCACAGAAATTACCTGAACCTCACGGTGGAATGGGATTGGTGAATCGAATCATTCCAAAAAATAAGGGAAGGGACTTTATTAACGCAATTAAGGATAAAAAAGTCTACACAATAAGTGATGCTGATCTCTCAATGTTTTATAGTATTGCAAATGGATTGCTATCACCACTTATTGGTCCCATGGATGAGAAAGAATTTAACAAAGTTCTTGAAGAAGAAGTTATCGAAAGAAATGGGAAAAAATATGCTTGGACTATCCCGATTTCCTTTCCAATCTTCAAAGATGAGAAGGATAAATTACGAATTGGTGAAACTGTCGCCATAAAAAATGAGAATGATGAACTCGTTGGGTCATTAAAAATATCCGACATATTTTATTTCGATAAGAATAAATACAATCTCTCTGTGTATGGTACGGATAGAAATGATCATCCTGGTCCAAAAATAGTAAATGATGACCCAAGAGATTACTTGCTCAGCGGAGAAATTTGGGTATTAGAACCAAAGCATACTCACTATTATGAAAAGTACATGTATTCCCCAGAAGAAACGAGGAAGTTATTTAAGGATAAAGGATGGGAGCGAATAGTTGCCTTTCAGACACGAAATCCTCTGCACAGAGCTCATGAATATGCCTTGGTCTATGGATTGGAAACCCTCATCAGAGAAGGGTATAATGCGGGTGCAGTGCTTAATCCGCTTGTTGGGGCGACAAAATCTGATGATGTACCTGCTGATGTTCGAATGAAAACATATGAGGTGTTAATCAATAATGGCATTATCGGTGAAGGTGACCGCGATGAAGAACTCTGGAAAGAAAAAGGGATGTCCTTCAAAGATCATCTTATGCTTATCGGTATGGATGTAAAAATGTTCTATGCCGGACCCAAAGAAGCGATAATGCATGCAATATATAGACAGAATTTTGGTTTTACAGATATTATTATTGGGAGAAAACATGCTGATGCCTCATTTGATGACGGGACACCTGCGTGGGGTGATTTCGATGCTCAGGAAATTTTTAATAACCTCAAAGGTGAATTACAGACCCAACCGGTGAATGTCGGTTTTGCAGCTTTCTTTGAAGAGATCAATAGAGTCGGATTGATTAAAGAGTATTCTCAGAAAGGTTACCATACCGTCGGCATTTCTGGCAAAGAAGTTCGACGAAAATTACATGCTGGTGAGGAACTTGATCAGAGAATAATGAGAAAACCAGTCGCGGATGTTTTAGTAAAGTTCTATGCTGGAAAAGGAGAATGAAAATGATCAAAAGCAAAAATATTACATGGCATGAAAGTGGGATCTCAAAAGAGGATAGAGAAAAGCAAAACGGGCATAAAGGTGCTGCTATCTGGCTGACTGGTTTATCCGGCTCAGGAAAATCAACTGTTGCTGTTGAACTTCAAGCACAGTTATTCGAAGCCGGATGTCAGGTTTTCATCTTAGATGGTGACAACATCAGGCATGGACTGAATAAAGACCTTGGTTTTTCACCAGAGGATCGGGAAGAGAATATCCGCAGAATTGGTGAAGTTGCAAAACTTTTTGCGGATGCAGGTATGATCGCAATAACCTCATTCATTTCTCCTTACAGAAAAGATAGAGATATAAATCGAGAGCTTCTCTCCAAAGGCGAATTCATTGAAGTTTATGTAGAAGCGCCACTCAATATCTGTGAAGAGCGAGATCCTAAAGGGTTATACAAAAAAGCGCGTGCAGGGATCATCCCGGAATTTACCGGTATCTCAGCTCCATATGAAGAACCTTTGAATCCAGAAATAGTGATCAATACAGATAAATTGTGCGTTAAGGATTCTGCTGATAAAATAATTGATTATTTAAAAAATCATAAAATAATTAACTGCTGATATTTTGGATTGTTAAATTTAAATAGTTCTAAAAATTAAAAAATTTTATGATCGCCAATGAAATCAATCGAGCACAAAATTGGATAGAAAAGTTGGATTTTGAGAAAGTCTCACATTGCTATGAGCGTGCATTTGAACTTATTGATCTCACGGTTAATGATTTGAAAAATAAAAGTTTTATACGAGAGTTGTTGAGTTATCGGGAGCTGCTTGCAACGAAATATATTCAAAAATTTAATGATCCTAGGACAAACTCAGGATTATTGCGAGTTTTACTTACCTTGAACTCAGGCAGCTTTAACACGGCTCGTCAATAAATGAAAAGCAAGAGGAAATATTTTTCCTGACTTTTAACATTTTACATCTCATGAGAATTTTCTTGACAAAAATTTGTTTAAAATAATCTATAAAAAAGCTCATCAAGCAAAAAAATAATTAGGAGGATTAAAATGAGCAAACGTACACCCAATGTAAATACAATAATCATCGGTGGGAACATCGTCCGGGATCCGGAAATCAAAGAAGTCGGAGACAAGAAAACCAAAGTTACCACGATCACTATTGCTAATAATCGTCCCTACCAGGATAAAGATGGAAACTGGCAGGATGAAACCACTTTTGTAGATGTCGAAGCGTGGGGCAATCAGGCAAAGAAGATCGAAAACAATGCAGAAAAAGGAAGTCCGATTCTTGTTGAAGGGAATCTGAAACTAAACCAGTGGGAAAACAAAGAGGGCAAAACCGTATCAAAAATTCTTATTAGAGCTGATAAAATACATGTCCTTGAGCACGAAAAGAAATAAGGAGTGAGCTCAAAACATCAAAATCTAAGTAATATTATCAGAATCTATCGAAGACGGTTTATTATTCGTATTTGCTATTTCATGCTGAGCAACATCGGGATAGTTGATTTCTATCTTAAAACTATGTATAATTAAGAAGACACTTATTTTCTAAAAATTTTTTCCATTTAATGCCAATAATTTTACTCTTTTCCTTCTTCCTCATCTTATTTAGTCTATCCCTTCTTATTTCTCATAGAAGAAAAAATCACGATCAACATTCATTCTCCATCATTATTCCTTGCAGAAACGAGGAGTATAATCTTCCTATACTCTTTCGTTCTTTAGATGACCTTGAATATCCAAAGGATTTGTATGAGATAATTCTCATTGATGATGCTTCACAAGATGATACCCCAAAATTAATTAAAAAATATTGTGAAGACAAACCAAACTGTCTTAGTATAATCGTCGAGCAAAAAAGTGAAGAATATAAAGGGAAAAAGTTTGCATTGAAAAAAGGGATTGAAAATGCTCAATTTGATGATTTTCTTTTTACCGATGCGGATTGCATTGTACCTTCAAACTGGATTGACTCTTTTAATAAATCCGTATCTAATAGAATCGGAATGGTTGTTGGTTATTCACCAGAAAAGGACGTTTCTTCCTTTCGAAGATTTACACAGATCATTACTGCGGATTTCTATTGCGCGACGATCAATCTTGGGGTTCCCTTCAGTAACAATGGAAGGAATCTCTCCATAAGTAAGAAAGCTTACGAGCAAGTTGATAGATTCGAGAAGATTAAGAACTTCACATGCGGAGAGGATAAGCAATTACTTAACCTTATTAAAAATACAAATTATAAAATCATCTATAATGCAGATTGCAAAGTTTATACACATCCCCAAGTGAAAAATCATGTGAACCAACAAAAACGTCGTTATGGTCAATTTTCATTATCATCTCCTCTTTACAAAATTATATCATTGTTAATTTTCTTGTTCTTTCTGTATTTGCCATTCCATATAATTTTCTATAAAGATTGGCTTGGATTGGTGATTTATTATATTTCGTTTCTAATTTTTTGGATTGTTGGTTTGATAAAACATAGAGAGTTATTCTGCGTCTTCGATCTATTATATATTCTTGCGTACCCTTATTATTTAATCTACTATTCTCTGCTTGGTATGTACAGCAAATGGACGTGGAAATAAGCTTATATTTTTGAATAAATGAAATTATCCAAATCATCTAAAACCATTATTATTATTCTCAAAGTAATAATAACAGCGTTAATACTTTATTTCATATTCAAAAAAATACAATTCCAACAGCTAATTCATGATTTTGTTTCAATCAAAGTATGGATAATCCTACTTATAATTTTCACAACTATCATCAAGCTTCTAATTCAGGCATATAATTGGGGAAAATATCTTAAACTGAATTCTGACTACACCCCAAAGAAATATGAGGTACTCAAATCTTATTTTGTTGGATTGGCACTGCGTTTTTTCGGCCCTGGCGGTATTGGCGTGATCGGGAAAATATACTTTGTAAATAACAAAAAGAAAGCAACTTTAGCTTCAATAGGAGTCGAGCGAGTATTCCTCACATGGAAAAATCTCTTCTTTGCAGCTTTTGCGGCGATTTTCTTTTTCACAGATATTAATATGATCATAAAAATAATAGTTCTGATCGCAGTAATATTTCTCCCGTTCATAATTTATCTTTTTTCCTTTTTTACAAAGAATGAGAATATCCAGTTATACTTATTAAATTATTTAAAAAAAACACCTGGAATAATGCTTGCACAGATTATTTTTGTGTTTATTACATTCTATCAATATTTTATTCTTTTGAGAAATTTCGTTGATATTAATTTTTTTAAAATCATGATCTCTGTACCACTCATCCATATTTCTCACATTATCCCTCTTTCATTTAATGGATTTGGTCTTCGTGAGACCTTTGCGATTGAAGTTTTCTCAAAATATGGTATTGGTCCCGAACTTGCGGTGACAGCTACATTTTTAATATTTTTTTTCAATTCGGTTGTTCCTGCTTTAATTGGAGTTTATTACATTTTTAGAATTAAACATAACAAAGAGGTGATAGCATATGAAAACTAATGCTATCTTTGCTGAAGAGAGAAATGTCGTGACAAATCATCTCTTTTCCGGCTTGGTATTCCAATTATAAATAGTTAGAATTTTGAAACAAATTAAGAAAAACTTGACACACCATTGCTTGAAAAATAAGAAACATCTAAACATACTCTGAAAGGAGATCGTATGGGAAAGAATATAATTAAGGCCATAACTTTTTTATTGATCGCATTTTTTGTGCTTTCAGCCTGTTGTCATAAACCACCTCCGCCTATTTCCCAGACTGAGTTGGGTGACCTTCGTGCAAAAGTCGAACAATGCGAAGCACAAGTTGGTGCACAAAATGCAGAAATTGAAGCACTCCAGATGGAATTGCAACAGAAAAAAGTTGAACTTCAAAATCTACAGGATTACGAACAACAGCTAAAAGACGACGGTTTTTTAGGGGAGGAGTAACATGAAAAAGTATATCGCGCTATTCGTTTTATTGATGATACTATCTACTTTTCTGCAGGCAGAAGTTCGCTACCTGACAGAAGAGGAATACAAAGACCTCTCCAAAGAAGAAACCCTCAAGTACTGGGAAGCTCTGGAAAACGAGATGATGATGCTTCAGGTTCGTCAGGCAAACACGTGTCCACAAATTGCTGAGAATGAGCTAGGGATTGCAGCTCTAAAAGAAGACATCATTCTTCTCGATCAGGAATATGATGTAATCTACACACGCATAATGAACTCAATTGGTACAGTCTCTCACAGTGAGTTGGTCGAATTCGATCAAAAACTAAATGAGATCAAAAACAAACTTGATTACTATGATCAACTTCCTAATTCCGAGCTTTATAAAAGCAATCAGGAAATTAAGAATTTCATTGCTCAGTATGAAGACCTGAAGGGTGAGGATCTTGCAAAAGTTCCACAGTTCCAGCAGGATTTTGCAGAAATTGATAGTAGAATTGAGATGCTTCAGGAGAATATGTATCCTTATGGTGAGTACTATGAGGATGAATATGCTGTCGTGAAAGGTGATTATTTAGTGAAGATCGCCGGTTACGATCATATTT
This sequence comes from Candidatus Celaenobacter antarcticus, assembly GCA_030765865.1. Classification (GTDB taxonomy): domain Bacteria; phylum Cloacimonadota; class Cloacimonadia; order JGIOTU-2; family JGIOTU-2; genus Celaenobacter; species Celaenobacter antarcticus. The sequence goes on from JAVCDK010000042.1 coordinate 11,131, forward strand.
ATAATGATCCTGAAAAGTGGGGGATCATCTTTCGAGCAAACAGAGATCAAATCAAAGATCCGGATTTGATATATCCCAATCAGGTTTTCAAAATACCTCGTGGGCTTCCCTCAAGCTGGAAAGTTTATAAAGGTGAATGCCTATGGACTATTTCAAGTTATCCCGAGATATACAATGATCCGTTCCAGTGGCCTAAAATTTACCGAGCGAATACAGATCAGATCAAAGACCCTGATTTGATTTATCCAAACCAGATTCTTAGAATACCCCGAGACTGATATATATTCTTAAAAGCCCCTTATCTCATTATTCGGAATAAGGGGCTTTTGTTGTCTTAAGAACAGATCATGAAAACATATATTCCGATAAAAAAAATATCACAGGCATTTATTGCAGTCGGCATCACCACAATAGTCATCTTTCTTGTTAATTTCTTCTTTACAAGAGAAAAAATTATTGTGAGAAAATCCACATTCAATGTCGGCCAGATCTCGAATCAAACTATCGTAGCTCCCTTTAATTTCTATATTTATGAAGACCCCGAAGTCCTTAAAAATAAACAGGTAAAAGCAGAAGAGCGTGTATTATCAAAATACCAACTATCTGATGATGTCACTTTTGATGTTCAGTCTCATATTAATGAATTCTACAGTTTGTTGGATAAGGCATTTGTGCGGGATTCTCTAAATTCAGATTTAATACTGAATTTTGATCAAGATGGGTACGGCTTCAGCGAACAGGAGCTAAAATTTCTGGAGAACAAAGATGCCCGCGAACAACTTTTTGAATTTTTGCTTGTGAAGGTAAAAAGTGTTCTTGGAGTCGGAATCCTAAAAAGCGAACCCAATAATGAAAAAATTACTCTGGTTGAGGGTAATACCGAAAAAGTGGTTTCTATAAAGGAACTTTTCACAAAAAAAACAGCGCTCAACTATATTCTCAATCAACGCACGCCAAGGTTTCGCTCTGACGAGTGGAAAAGTATCATTGAGAAAGTTCTTAATAATATCTTACAACCCAATATCATCTATGATAAGGATGCAACAGGTATTGCAAAGAAAAGAGCCAGCGAAAGTGTTCCGCCTGTGCTCGGAGAAGTCCTCAAGAATGAATTGATCGTGCAGGAGCATCAGAAAATAACAGGGGACATGCTTCGAAAATTGGATGCTCTTGAACAGGCTGAGCAACAAAGGACACTTACAGAGCAAGCAGGAAAACAGGTCCTTTCTCACGTTGCAGAATTTATTTATATTTTCCTTGTGCTTTCTCTCTTTATTATATTATCATATTTCATGTATCCAGAACTCCTAATGACATTTTCTTTATTCAGAACCTTTCTGTTTTTCACAGCATGTATTGCACTTCTTCTCATTCTGATAACAAATCTCACTACCTGGTCTGCCTATATTCTTCCTTTTGGCTTGCCCATTATTCTTCTCGCATTCCTGATCAATGTTCCAGCTGCAATTATCTTTGGTTTTGTAAACTATTTTCTGGTAGCAGGTTTGTTGGACTGGAAGATCATCCCCGCAATGATTATTTGTCTGTCAGGCATGAGCGCCGTACTTCCTCTTGAGAACCCTAGAAGTCGAAGAGATTTCTATAATGCCACATTCTATATGCTGATCTTTTTTGTTGGACTTGTTTTAATTTTTGGTGCAATACAACATACAAAAATACTCGAAATTTTGAATGATATCAAGTGGGGAGTTTTAGGAGGATTAATTTCTCTTGTCGGTAGTATGACCCTTCTTGCTCCAATCGAACAACGCTTGCCTGTCATCACAAACATACACCTTCTTGAGCTGTCGGATTTCAGTAATCCGTTATTAAAATCACTTACTGAAGTTGCTTCTGGAACCTATCACCATTGTATAATAGTGGGAAATCTTGCTGAGACGGCTGCCAAGGCAATAGGAGCAAACCCGATTCTGTCACGCGTGGGAAGTTATTATCACGATATTGGAAAGACCAAGAATCCCGAATACTTTATCGAAAATACTACTGAAGAAGAAAACATCCACAATCAACTAACTCCGAACCAGAGTGCGCAGGTAGTAAAGCATCATGTTGAAGATGGGGTTAAGCTAGCGCGGGAGCATCACATTCCCAAAGCTATAGTCGATATTATACAGCAGCATCACGGTACTTCACAGATCAGCTTTTTTATGAATGAAGCACTTAAGCATGAAGAAAAAATAGATGAGAAGGATTTTCATTACAATGGCCCAAAACCTCAAAGCAAAGAAGCTGCTATCGTAATGATTGCTGATATTGTAGAATCAACAACCAAATCTCTGGATGAGCCAACAGTTGAAGAAATTGAGAATGCTGTGAAGAGAAGCGTCAAGCGTCTAATTGATACTGATCAACTTTCAGAGAGTGAAATTTCTCTAAGGGAATTAAAAACTTTACAGCAAAGTATGATACCCATCTTACTTGGTATCTATCAAAAACGTATTGCATATCCGGAATAAATGGAAAAAAGTAATCAGCAGATAATCAATGAAACAGATGCCGAGATAGACCAACGGCGGATACAAAAACTCATAACGCATATTTTAAAGAGTGAAGAATTAGCTCTTGAGACAATTATCAATATTGTCCTTACCGATAACGCTACAATCCATGAACTTAACAAGAAATTCCTCGGTCGTGACCGCCCAACTGATGTGATATCCTTTAATGTGCATACCGAATATTTACCCAGTGAATTACAAATTCTAGGTGATGTCTACATCTCTGTTGAAAAAGCCAATGAACAGGCAGAAAATTTTCATGTACCACTTCAGGATGAGCTTCAACGGCTTGTCACGCATGGAATTCTTCATCTTATTGGACATGAACATGATAATCCCGAGCAGCAAGAGAAAATGGAAGCTCTAACCGAGAAGTATCTCGCATTTGCAGAAGTGGAGAAGTAGCAATGGCTTCTAAGGTCATATTGATGGTTGTATCTCTTGTACTCTCAGGATTTTTCTCATCCTCGGAAACAGCACTTTTCTCGCTTTCAAGAATGTATCTGAAAAAGTTGGAGAATTCAAAAAAATGGTCGAGTAGGTATATTCCCCAGCTTCTCAAACATCCACAGCAGCTTTTGATCACAATACTCCTCAGCAACACAGTTGTAAACGTTACATTTGCTTCTTTAGCTGCAATGATAGCCCTTGACATAACTCGTTCAATTCCGGGGCGTTCTGCTGCTCTTGCACTTGTAGTTGAAATTATCCTTGCAACTGTGATCGTGCTCATTTTTGGCGAAGTGGTTCCTAAAGTATTCGCTATCAAGTATGCCGAGAAATATTCGACTGTGATAGCTATTCCGATTGGATTTTTTAAAATCATTCTATTTCCGGTTGTTAAAATATTGGAACTCTTCACAAATATTTTTACCAAAGGCACGGATCGTGGCTTAATGGATTCAAATATAAAAATTACTTCTGAAGATATAAAAAGTATTGTTTATGATGAAGCTCCGGATATGGTTGATATTCATAAAGAAGAACGTGAAATGCTGAATAGTGCTTTCGAGTTTTCAGATACAAAAGTAAAAGAGATACTCACTCCAAGGATTGATATTACAGCAGTTGAGATAGAAGATGGCATTGAAAATCTTATTCGTGTCATTAAAGAGAGTGGTTTTTCTCGTATTCCGATCTATCGCGGAACGATCGATAATATAATTGGTATGGTGTACAGCAAGGATATTATACTTAATCTCGGATCTCAGAAGCGGATAAAAGATTTAATGCGTCTCTGCTACTTCATCCCGGAAAACATGAAACTGATCTTCATCTTAAACTATTTCAGAAAAAATAAGATCCACTTGGCAGTTGTGGTGGATGAGTATGGCGGCACAACCGGTTTGGTTACTCTGGAAGATGTTTTGGAAGAGATCGTTGGTGAAATTCTCGATGAAACAGATGTTGAAAAGATAGAGATTAAGCCCATTACACAGGACGAATATATTATTGATTGTTCGACTGATTTTGATGATGTATGTAAAAAGTTCGGGTTGGAAGTTGATGATCAATTTGATAGTTTTTCCGGTTTCCTGTACAATCTTTTCGGTAAGATACCCCAACAAGGTGAAACAGTTATTTTTAAGGATAAATACAAGTTTACTGTCGAATCTATCGATGGGCAGCGAATTAAGAACGTACGTCTGAATATCTTGTGATCACAACATGAAGAATAAATTCTGGTTGGTTATATTTATTCTGATCCTGCCCCTTGTGTGCTTTGCAGAAGAAACAATTTATGAATATAACATTCATTATGCAGGGCTTCCTGTTGCGCTTGTTAAGATCTTAGTGGATACAACAGACTCGTTACAGACGATCACTCTTGAAAGTACTTCAAGAGGACTTGTCTCAGCACTTTTTTCTATAGAGAATACTTATGTGAGTTCATGCAACACTGCTTTCTTATCTTTTTATTTTTGGAAAACGATTTACCAGCAAAATGTGCATGAGAAAAAAGTTGTTCTTTTCAATCAAAAAGAGGGGAGTATTGTTGTTCGTAATTTATTAGCCGGTAAAATTGATTCACTCCAATGCAATAGTCCGATTTATGATATCCTTAGCATGACTTTTTCGTTGCTTTCTGATCTGCCGGAACAAAAGCAGTATACTTGCTATGGAAATTATCGCATATGGCAGCTCAATGCAGTAAAAACTAAGACGGTAACTCTTCGCTACCAGGAAAAAAAATATGGATGCTTTGAGTACAGGATCAATTCTGAAATTCAGTATGATTCCAAGATTAGTTCCAGAACAGATATTCTTACTAATAATATTTTTAAAAGCAGGGGAACGACCTATTACTGGGTCAGCCAGGAAGCGCCACACCTGCTGCTAAAAGCCAAATACAAGCGTTTCCCTTTTAGTATATTTTTATATCTGACCAATATTTATACGCAGTAATTTTTTAAAGGACAATTTTTTCAAAACTTGACATATTAATAATCGGTTTTGTTTTATCAAAATATGAAAATGGGATTTAGAATTGCTTTAGTTATATGGACAATTCTTATGCTGACATTGTCCTCGATGCCGGATTTTCAAGCACCGGAAGGTTTTCCAAAATACGCTGATAAGATCGTTCATTTGTTCGAATATGGAATATGGGCAACTCTATTTCTCCTGATGTTGAAGCAGGAAGACAGGATAAATAAACTATTGGGTGCATTTGTCGCAGTGCTTGTTTTTGGTGGTGTAATGGGTGTGCTTGATGAAATACATCAAAGCTTTATATCCGGTCGTTCTATGGACAAATATGATTTTCTCGCCGACATGATAGGAATTACAGTTGCGATAATTATTTTCCGCATTTTTTACAAGAAAGCACGATATTATATTCCTGAAAGAAAAAAATAAAGAAAAGTCTTACAATAGCAATATGAAATACCAAGCACCACGCGGAACCTATGATATTTTGCCAGAAGATATTAAGAAATGGCATTACATAGAAAACATTATACGAAAACTTACCTCATTATATAATTATTCTGAAGTTCGTACTCCAATTTTTGAACAACTCGATCTTTTTCAACGAAGTGTAGGTGAAGACACAGACATTGTCGAAAAGGAGATGTACACTTTTGAGGATAAGAAGGGACGCAATCTCGCACTACGCCCGGAAGGGACTGCTTCTATTGCACGTATGGTTGCAGAACGCAATCTTCAATCATCCAAAAAGGAACCTTTGCGGCTTTGGTACGAAGGTCCGATGTTCCGGTATTCGAGACCTCAAAAAGGTCGACACAGGCAGTTCTATCAATTTGGTGTGGAGTGTATAGGATCACCAAAACCGATCGTTGATGCCGAAATTATTGCCATCGGCTGGCAGATCCTTCAGGAAGCAAAGGTGCCTGATGTATCTCTCGAAATCAACAGTGTGGGTTGTCCGGATTGCAGGGATAAGTATAATATTTTACTAAAAAATTTTTTGTATAAAGACCGAGATAAATATTGTGAAGACTGCCAACGTAGAATGGAACAGAACCCACTGAGAGTTTTTGATTGTAAAAATAACATCTGCCGGCATCTAATAGTGAATGCTCCGCGTATGCTGGATAATCTTTGTGAGGAGTGTGCCCAACATTTCAAAGAAGTGAAGAAAAATCTGGAAATGATGAATGTGCCCTTTACTGTTAACCCTGAAATTGTCAGAGGATTGGATTATTATACAAAAACAGCATTTGAATACAAAATAAATTATCTCGGAGCCCAGGACGCATTAGGTGGAGGTGGTAGGTATGACGGCTTGATCGAATATCTTGGTGGAAAGCAAATACCGGCAGTAGGGCTCTCAATGGGATTAGAAAGAATAATCCTGTCCTTGGAAAAATCTGGCTTTTCTTTTCCTGAAGAGGATAATCTTGAAGTGTTTATTATTCCTATCGGTGCTGAAGCACTTCAGGCATCCATTGATATGATGCAGGAACTTCATAAAGCAGATATATCAGCAGTTGTAGCAGATGAGAATTCATCTATTGGAAACAACTTAAAGCTATGCGACAAAAACAATGTTTCTTTCGCTGTATTGATCGGCGGTAATGAACTGAAATCAGGTTTGTATGTCGTAAAAAACATAAAAAAGAAGTCACAATCAGAAGTCATTAAAGAAGAAGTCATAAACTTCATAAAAACTAATGAGGGGGTAGCATAATGATACTGGTAACCGGTGCGGCGGGTTTTATTGGATCACATCTTGTTGAGCAATTGCTTTGCAAGAGGGAAGTTGTTATCGGACTGGATAATATCAGTGATTTCTATGATGTGGCATTAAAGCAACACAATCTAAAACTCATTAATGAAAGTCCTCATACCGAAAAGAATTTCACATTTATTCGTGGAGACATAACAGGAATGTCATTATTGCAGATACTTTTCAACGAATATGATATTGATAGTGTGATCCATCTCGCGGCAATGGCTGGAGTCCGTCCATCGATAGAAAACGCACCCTACTATCAGAAGGTGAATATTGAGGGAACTCAAAACCTGCTGGAATGTTGCAAGAACCATAATGTTAAGAAATTTATCTTTGCATCTTCTTCCTCGGTATACGGAAATAATGAAAAAATACCTTTCTCCGAAGATGATCCGGTGGACAGACCAATCTCACCTTACGCCGCAACCAAAAAGGCGGGCGAGCTACTTTGCCATACTTATCATTATCTCTATGATATGGATATTGCCTGTTTGAGGTTTTTCACAGTGTATGGTCCTCGTCAGCGTCCAGATCTTGCGATCCATAAATTCTCTCAGTATATTATAAATAAAAAGGCGATACCATTTTTCGGCGATGGCACTACTTCAAGAGATTACACATATATTGATGATATAATTGATGGTGTTATGAAAGCTTTTGCCTGGATAAAAAAACATAAGGGTGTGTTCGAGATCATAAATTTAGGGAATAATGAGCCGGTAACCCTCGAAAAACTGGTAAAAGAAATATCGGAGAATTTTGAGTATGAAGTGCTTACAGATAAGCAACCAATTCCCAAAGGTGATGTGCAGAGAACCTATGCTGATATATCAAAAGCGAAAAAATTATTAAATTATAACCCAAAAACCAATTTAAAAAATGGGTTAAAAAAATTTTATGAATGGTTCAATTCGTATTATAAATTAAATTTGATGGAGTAAGATGTTTGACTTATTAGAAAACTGGAAAAGAACTGAATATGCTGGTGACTTGAATATTGAATTTGAAGGACAGGATGTTGTGATCATGGGGTGGGTTCATAATCGACGGGATATGGGCAATCTTATTTTTATTGATCTGAGAGATGTAAAGGGTATTGTACAGGTTGTGTTCAATCCCCTGAACAGTACTCGACTTCTGACAAAAGCGCATAATCTTCGGCTTGAATATGTGATCGCAGTAAAAGGAACTGTTGCTGTACGTCCCGACGAAATGATAAATCCCGATTTGAAAACAGGGAAGATCGAAGTGATTGCAAAGGAATTAAAAATACTCAACTCATCCAAAGAACTGCCTGTTCAAATAAATGAAAAAGTTCTCGCCGATGAGGATTTGCGTTTGAAATACCGATACCTCGACTTGAGGCGACAAGAGTTGCAGAGCAAAATATTACTTCGGCACTATATAATTTATGAAATGAGGAAATTTCTTGTTGAACAAAATTATTATGAGATAGAAACCCCTTTACTTGTGCGAAGTACACCTGAAGGTGCTCGGGATTATCTCGTTCCCAGCAGGGAATATAAAGGGAAATTCTATGCTCTTCCTCAATCACCCCAGATTTATAAGCAGCTTCTTATGATCAGCGGATTCGATAAATATTTTCAAATTGCTCACTGCTTCCGCGACGAAGATCTTCGAGCAGACAGACAACCGGAGTTCACTCAGCTTGATGTTGAAATGAGCTTTGTATCCCAGGAAGACATTTTTGAGATTATGGAAAAGATGTTCTATAGAATATTCAAAGAGATACTAAATATCGAATTACCAATTCCTTTTCCAAGACTGTCTTATCATGATGCAATGAGTCGTTTTGGTTCTGATAAACCGGATCTCCGATTCGGCATGGAAATTCAGGACGTGACCGATATTGTGAAAGATGCTGAATTTCGAGTGTTCTCCTCTGTAGCTAAATCCGGTGGATGTATACGTGCGCTCAATGCAAAGGGCTGCGGAGAATATACAAGAAAAGATATTGATAAACTTGAAAATATTGCGAAACACCTTGGTGGCAAAGGGTTAGCACGCATGAAGGTCGAAGGTGGCACCTTACACTCTAATATAGATAAGTTCTTCTCCGATGAGATTAAGTTGGATATCAAGGAACGCATGGAAGCAGAGGAAGGTGATCTCATTCTTTTTGTGGCTGATAGAGAGAAGGTCGTGTGCAAAGTTCTTGGTGGACTAAGGAATCATCTTGCGAAAGAGCTTGAGCTCATCGATAACTCCCAATTTAATTTTCTATGGATTACAGATTTTCCACTTTTTGAATGGAATGACGAAGGCGAGAGGTGGGAAACTGCTCACCATATGTTCACCATGCCTAAGGATGAACACATTCCATATCTCGATGATCCCGAAAAATATGGCGACATTATCGGGCAGCTTTATGATTTGGTTTGTAATGGGTTGGAGCTGTCTTCAGGCAGTATTCGTTGCCACAGGCCTGATATTCAAAGAAAGATATTCAATATAATCGGCATCGAAGGAGAGGAACTTGAGCGACGTTTTGGTTTCTTCCTGAGAGCACTTGATTATGGCACACCTCCACATGGTGGAATCGCTCCCGGAATTGATAGAATTGTTATGATCATGACCGCTGCAGACTCCATCCGTGATGTTATCGCCTTCCCAAAATCTCTCAAAGCAGTGGACCTTATGAGTGAGTCTCCTTCTGAAATAGATATTTCCTTGCTGGATGATTTGGGACTGGTGATAAAAGAATAGACCTAACCCCAGTCTACGATAAGGCTACGCTCTGGTAAAGCATTTCTTTCATTCTTTTTTATGTGTAATATACTGCAAGTATATTTATTATTTTTTATTTGACAAGAAAAATAACGAACTAATATTCGTAAGAGCTTGTTAAAAAACTTTTTTTTAAAAGAGATTATTATTTAAGATGAATTTGTTAAGTTTTTTTTATCGAAAAAAGTGTTTTATATACTGTATGGTTCAGTATAATATATGTTAGGTGCAATCATTTCCAGATATTTAGCAATTTATAGACGAAGTTAACAATGTTTGATTCACTTGGTTGGTTAGAATTTTTACCATCTTATCTAATTCAAAATTTAATAAAGAATGAAAATAAAGTCTTAGAGTTGGTTAAATTACGTTCACATGCGTTTTTTCATATACTTCCACTTTCAAATGATATGTTTGCTGAAATAATCCTAAGCTCAAATTGGGCAATTCGTCGAACCCAAGAAAATATTTACATTATGGCTAAGAAAACTATGCTTGATAAATCAGAAAAAGAATTACTTGAAGTGGTATTTAGAACTCGTGTTTTTCCACAAAATCCAGTGGGTTTAAAGATGACTGAAGAAGAAATAGATAAAGCATTGAGAAACATAAACTCTCTTAGTGACTTAAAAGAGTATTTTGTGCAAAGAGACAAAGAAGAACCTCGCTTACACCATGACACTTTTGGCATTGGTAAAAAAATCATTAATAAAGTGGATAGAATACTCGAAAGGTAGTTTTAAAATTTTGTATAACAAATGGTTGCAACGGGCAGCATAGATGTCGCTGCTGAGCTCAAGCGTTAAAAAATTAAAAAGTTGGAAGGTTGGAAAGTTAAAAGGTTTAGAAAGAATTGGAAATTAAAAGAAATAATCAGGGTTAATTTTTATTGACAGGAAATTTAAAATATTTAAACAGAGATTTAATAATTAAATTATAAGATTAACTTTAGTAAAAAATAAAGTAAATAAAGGTAATAAAAATTGAATTTAAGCAGGATTATAACATTGTGAAAATGAGTAAAGATAATAATAGTAATATAAATAATATTGTATTGATAATATACTGCGGAGCTAAGCAGTATAATGTATATTAGGCTTTGGGGAGATACCAGTTGGACCGATCAAAATCGGGTAGAGATATCATCGACTGGGCGATATTAGTCACTGCTATATTTGCTATATTGATCTCAATTATTCTTCCTTTAAGCTTTAGAGCTTGTGACCGCAAAGAAAGAATTCCTCAAATAGATATTAAAGGAAATTTTCTTTATTCAGTCACCCCTCAGCATTTTCCCGAATTAATGGTTAATGTCGCAAAGGCTACGCCGTTTATACATTATTTTGATAAGACGATGTCTGGTAACAAGTTAAAACCTTCAGATTTTATACCCTCTATGACATTATACAGGAAATTCGAACTTATAGTAATCAATAAAAAATCCTATCCAGTTAGTTTGACTCGTTTACGGGTAGCTAATGTAAAGTTCGATACATCTGAACAAGGAGACAGGTTTTGGTTTGATTCAATATGGAGTTTATCGAAAGATGATCAAGTAATTGAGAGAAATCCTGTGATCAATTTAGGTCCTAATGAAGTAAAAAAGATTGAGGTTCTTGTTGGCTATGAATGTATGCCTAGCTATGAATCTTTTTTACTGAATCATAAGATATCTATTAATAAATTCCGACAAATGCTAAAAGATGGAACTCCTCCAGAATTTTCTATAGAAGAAAAGATATTTGGTTATGGTGAAGCACGTGTGCCTAAAACCATTTCGGAATCGCTGCAGGAAGGGTTTGCACGAGTTGTTTATTTACCCGTATTTGAAGAATATCTTGCTCAAATCAATTTTTCAGAGCTGCAGTTTGTTGTTTCAGACTATCTTGGCAAAGACTTTTTTTCAAATAAAATTGACTCGACAGATAAATTTGGAAAATAGATTTTACTAAAACCTAACCACCGCTTAACCTGACAGAAACGCTGGCGGGATTTGAAATTTTTAGTTTAGATGGCATTCAAATGTTTATTTGGAGAATTTATAGTTTATCTGCATTTTGCGTTTCTGCAAGTGACACTTTTCCGTTATAAATAGGAGACAGATAAAATGGCATGGGAACATAAGAAATCAGGAACAACCATCTTTTTCGATATTGTAAGACATTTTTTGATATTATCAGGAACGTGCTACGTTGTTTTCTTAATCTGGAAATATAGTTGGATATTTGCCCTAATTGCTGCTATTCCAGTATATGTCATTATGCTTAATCTTTTTGGTTTTCTCACGTTACCACTCTACCTTCTAACTCCGGAAAACAGGATGAAGGCAAAGGCTTTTAAAGCCTTTCAGAATGGTGATTTTGAGACTGGGAAAGCGCTGACTGATAAATTTACAAAAGAGGTCAATGTAAACGTTCCTGAAGAAACACCAACCGATTCAGAAATAAAACCTATTTCTAACAAGCCGGATGCAGGTAACAGCAAATAGCCGCATCTTATCTGCATCGTTAGGCAGCCCAACAAATAAAGCATGAAAGGAAATTTGGAAATTTGACATTAGCAACTTTTTTTACAAATGAGAAATTTTGGGTCTTTATAAATTCTTTTGCACCTTGGTTTTCTGCATTTGGTACAATTGCGGTAGTAATAATTTCTTTATATTTTTCAAGGAAGAGTAGAAATATAGATGTTACAATATCAGCTAGTGTAATTAAAGCTTTCCCAAATCTTCACAAAGATAAAAAAGTATTAAATTTCTTTGCTCTCCATATTACAAATATGGGATTTAGATCACTCACGATTAACAGCATTGGCTGGGAAAGTGGCTTTTCAAAATCAAAAGAGATTATTGGAATTACACCTTTCAATTTGGATGATATGGGTATGTCTTCTAAATTTCCTCCAATAAAATTATCTGATGGAGATCAAGCTGAATATTTTATACCTATTAAAGTATTTATTGATTCAATAAAAATGCCTACCTCCAAAATTAAAAATCATTTTTTACTCAATTCTATTAAAGTTTATACATACACTACAACGGGTAAAATTTTTAAGAGCAAAATTGATAAACAATTAAAAAAGATAATCGTAGATCATTTTAAAAATAAGTAAATTAGTTGTGCTTTCTAACAATCGTCCCACTTGACCCAAAACGCGGTACGACTTTTAATTAACGCTTGTTATGCCATTTAAAGTTAATCTCATAAATTAAGGACATAAAGCCATTTGTGTTTTTGGCAAGTGAACTTTACCGTTAGAAATAGGAAAATATCTAATCACAAATTTTACAGACAGTATCCAATTGAGTTTACTTATTATAACAAGACAAGATATTTTATAGCTGATTTTTATTGTAATGAAAGCAAATTAGTCGTTGAAATTGACGGTGGAATACATGAAACTAAAAAGAATTATGATAAATTAAGAACTGAGATAATTAATCAACTGGGAATGAAGGTTATTAGATTTAGCAACAAAGAAGTAATTGGGGTTGTGTCTAAGGTAATTAAGATATTGAAAATCCATTTATCATCTAAGACTGAATCTTCTTTACTAAAAAAGCAATATTAATTATATATATCTTTAAAACGAGTTTTCCTTCTCAAAGTAAGAGAAGGGACTAATGGATGAGTTATTTGAATAAAAGAACACTCTTTACTCTCATTGCACTCCTTATTATTACCCCGCTCGGTTTTTTTACAAAATTTTATACTGGAAGCGCTTATGCATGGGTAAATAATTCTCTTGGTGGTGTATTTTATGAAATATTCTGGTGCCTACTCATATTCTTGTTGTTTACAAAACTTAAACCAATGATCATTGCTATTGTAGTATTGCTTACGACTTGTACACTAGAATTTACTCAGCTTTGGAGACCTCAGTTTTTAGAGACACTGAGAGACAATTTTATCATAAGAACGATAATCGGAAACTCATTTTCTTGGAGCGATTTTCCTTATTATATAATTGGCTCCATTGCAGGTTTTGCTTTAATAGTACTGATTAAAAGAATTTCAGAGAGATAATCTTGATTGTTCTTTCCTATCAGCCGTATGGCTAGTAGGAATGATTAAGCGCGTTGAAAATTATAGGGCACAGGAATGTGTCCTTTTTTATTTATCCGGAATTATTGCGATACCCGGCAGTTCTTTTCCTGAAAGATATTCCAGTGACGCACCACCGCCAGTCGAAATATGAGAAACTTTATCGGCAAATCCAAATTTTTCTATCGCTGCCGCCGAATCACCGCCACCAATAATTGTAATTCCCGGGCATGCTGCAACAGCCCGTGCAATGCCTTTAGTACCATGAGAAAAACTGCTTATTTCAAACATGCCCATTGGACCATTCCAAATTACCGTTTTGGACAATTTGATGATCTCGGCATATTTTCTCACAGTCAGAATTCCAATATCGAGTCCGATCATATTATCTGGAATGGCATCTATTGGAACTGAATGAAATTCAGTACCTTCAGCCATCTCTTTGGCGACAACTGTATCTTCTGGCAGATATAAGCTGACACCCTTTTTTTTTGCTCGTTCCGTAATTTCCAGAGCAGCGGGGATTTTATCATCTTCAACAAGAGATTTACCGACCTTATAACCGAGCGCCTTAAGAAATGTGTACATCATTGCTCCACCGATGAGGATGGAGTCAGCTTTATCCAGAAGTTGCTCTATAAGGTCGATCTTATCCGACACTTTTGCGCCGCCAAGTATTGCGGTGTAGGGCTTTTGGGGGTTAATGAGTGCTTTATTAAGGAACTCAATTTCCTTTTCGACTAGAAATCCCAGAACTGAGGGAATATATTCTGCCACACCTACGTTTGAGGCATGTGCGCGGTGTGCTGTACCGAACGCATCGTTGACAAATATGTCTCCGAGGGAAGCCAGTTCTTTTGCGAATTCAGGATCATTCTTCTTCTCTTCAGGATGAAATCGCGTGTTTTCAAGAAGAAGGATTTCGCCTGGTTTCAAATTTTCTGCGGCCCGTTTTGTTTCTTCACCTATGCAGTCGTGAGTAAATTGAACCTTTTTGCCAATAATTTCTTCCAATCGTTTTGCAACTGGCTCCAAGCTGAAGGTAGATTTGTCCTCACCTTTTGGACGACCTAAATGAGACATCAAAATGACCGCTGCATTATGTTTCAGTAAAAAATTTATCGTCGGCAATGCGGCTTCTATCCTTGTATCGTCTGTAATATTTTGATATTCATCGAGAGGAACATTAAAGTCAACTCTGACAAGTACTTTCTTGCCGGTTACATCAATATCGGAGATAGTCTTTTTGTGCATATTCCTCCTTATTTATAATTTAAAATTTTAAGATAATGATAAATAAAATCATACTGTTTTTTTAAATGGGCATTATACGCAAGATAGTTTTTCTGTTTTTCAGTACGATATTCCCAGTCGGGCGATAGTAAGATGAGCTCATTCTGGAACTCCCATTTATGTGAAAAGGATTGTCGTGAAATGGTCTCAAGAGATCTGAATTGCTTATATGTGAGAATATTTTCTGCTTCAATATCTTTTAGAAATGCCGGATTTACATAAAAACTATCAACTGCTGCATAAGAATAGATCATGGATTTTTCTTTATTGTTTAAATTTTTGATTTTTTTCAAATTTTGCTGCAACCGTAATCCTGTTGAGTATCGAGTGCCTTCAAAACTCTCGATCTTTTCGATAGGGAAACCCTCTTTCTCCAATTGATCAATAACCTTTAATGAGAGAGAGTAAGGTGTTTTATGATAGACGTGCTGGTCGAAAACATTTTGCACAAAGAATAAGGCGACGAATGATATTATACAGGCAATAACAGGAGTGGTAATCCACCCGGAAGATATTTTTCCCAAAATATTGAACTGAATATTACGTCCGCCTTTTGCAATGGCGATTCCGAGAATAGCCCCGATAACCGCCTGGGAGCTGGAAACTGGCACGAGCGGATATTTTGGTATACCGAGTGACATTAATGCATGACGAATTTCTGTTGAGGCAAAGAGATATAGTACTATTGATTGAGAAAGTACAACGATAAACGCAGTAACAGGCGACAGTTTAAATAGAGATTTACCAATCGTCTTTACGACTTTGTGAGAATAGGTAAAGATTCCAACGGCAATCGCAATACCTCCAATGAGAAACAGTATTTGATTACCCGAAATAGTGAATATATTATACACATTAATGTCATGAAATGGTGAGGAAGAAGTAAAAACTCCCACCACATTAGAGATGTTGTTCGCACCTAGACTATAAGCACCAAAAGCGCCGACAATAATGAGTCCGATTCGTGTATAAGCATCGAGATCAAGCAAGTGGATCTTCGCTTTTGCGAGAAAGAATTTGAAAAATTTATATAATATGATAGCGATAAGTGCTGAAAGCACTGGGCACACTATCCAGGTAAGGACGATTTTTGTCAGGGAAGTAATGTCCGTAATCGATCCGCTGAACATATTCCATCCGATAATTGCACCGACTATTGCCTGAGAAGTAGAAACTGGAAGTTTGAGCTTTGTCATAAAGGCGACGGATAATGCGGCAGCGAGCGCAACAGTAAAAGCTCCGGGCATTGTGTTGATGGAGCCGAGTTTTCCAAGCGTGCCGCTTGCTCCTGATCCTTCGATTACCGCACCAAGTATTACAAAAATAGCAGCTATCCATGCAGCAGTACGGAACTTGATCATTTTTGTTCCAACTGATGTCCCAAATACATTTGCTGCATCATTCGCACCGAGGGACCAGCCGAGAAACAAGCCACTTGAAAGAAGGAGATAGATCATATTTAGATTTGTCGCTTGATTGTATAGATTGCCAAACGTTCGCTCATATCCTCTGCAGAATCAGATATCCTTTCGATCTGCTGTACACAAAATCTTAAATGTATTTTTTGGCTGAGATTGATATCTGATTTGAAGATTTCATTTTTGAGGGACATAGCAATTTTATCAGCTTCTCTTTCATAAAATTTTACTTTATGAATATGATCATTTACGGATGCAATATCCTTAAAAAATGCACGAACACTACGAATAAGACTTTCTACTGACTCAATAGAGGAGTCTGCGAGTTCGAGGAAAAGCGCATCAAATTCTTCGGAAATTGCAGGATGCTCAATGGCAAAGACCTGTAACGCTTCTTTAATATCATCCATAACGCGATCTGTATTCTCAAGTATCGCAAGAACGTCGCCTCTGCTTTCCGGTATAAGCGTATGAATGTATAACTGTTTTTCGATGTTCAAACGGAGTTCATCAGCTTTCCTCTCATGCTCCGAGACAGCGAGAAGACGTTTTTCAAACTCGGCGGAATTATCCTTGAGATAATTTTCTAATCCTCTCTTGAAAAAAATTCCTGCTTCACTGATGAAATTCAAAAAGTCATCAATCTGCATCTCGATCATCTTAGATGTTTTCAGTAATATAGCCACGATTACTCCTTACTATTTAACTTCCAGTATTTTGCGCCCTTGGGGCATCTACCTAATCCTATTCCTAATCCTCCGAAGAGAATGACGTAATGCATGCGGCACTTCGTACACACATAGAGCTTTTTTATACCGATCATTCTCATGAACCATGTTCTATGATCA
>JAVCDK010000102.1 GCA_030765865.1 Candidatus Celaenobacter antarcticus
TGACTTAAAAAATAAGATCGAAAAACTCACATTGCGGATATTCTGGCTCAACCTCTTTGCAATAGTGCTTCTCTGCTGTGTGATCATCGAGCTTATTCTATTAATAAAATTGGGTTAATATGCAAAAAGTAACATTAATTTTTAGTTTATTGTTTATTCTCATTACAGGAACACTCTGTGCAAGTTCCGATCAATTAGACCTCAACAAAGCAACGTACCAGCAGATACAAGCACTCCCGATCACTCCTCAGCAAGCTGAAGATATCTATTATTACAGAAATTACATAAACTTTTTCCAGTCTGTATATGACCTGCTTAATATAGACAGCATTGATCAGGACGCATTTTTGAAGATCAAACCCCTCGTAAAGATCGTGCCCTATGGCGTATATGATGAACGGGCACAGCGAAAAGATCAAATTTATTATCTCCTTCGCCGGCTGGCGCTTGATGAAGGGTCTTCCGAAGCAGTTTCCGACCTGTGGGAAGACATGCTCATGTCCCCAATCAATATCAATACTGCAACTTATCAAGACCTGCTGAACATGCCGATCGTGAACGCTACAGATGTACGGGCTATTCTTCGCCAGAGACAACTCGGTGATTTCCAGGACTACAGAGGAATGAGAAACGCTCCGGGACTTACTCACTACGGAGCAACGAATCTTCGTCATTATGTATCCTATCAACCACCTGAACTTGAAGGAAAATGGAATTTTAGCTATCGCTTCAAATTCAATAATAATCCCTTCTCGGAAGAAATAGAAGAAGTATTGCGCGAAAGTTATGTGCCGGATAGTCTTAATGAGAAATTTTCTATGTGGGGTATGTATGACATGGATGATGCTGCCCCTGAGATCTCACATAAATTCAGGGCAAAAATGGAAGACTGGTTCAATCTTGAGGCTGGCGGTTTGCTGTTCTTCAAAAAGGGTGAGGAAAGAGACCTCAACATGTTCCAGGAGAATAATCAACTATCAGAAGCACTCGCTGAAAATTCTAAATATACTGCAAGTATCGATCTGAAACCGGCAAATCTGAAAGTGACTCTCGGAAATTATAGGGCTACCTGGGGTGAAGGTCTCGTCATGGAGAATACTGACACCTTCGAACCCCGCAGAACCGGATATAGTTTTTCAAAGCGCGTTCGTGGAATTTTCCCGGATCTCTCTCCCACTGAAGAATTTGCTCTCAAGGGCGCAGCAATAGAGTATGGTAACAGCTTTATGAATGCATCGCTTTTCTTCTCTGATGATAAGAAAGATGTGGTCATCTGGGACAGCAATCATGATGACAAGCTGGATAATGATGATGATATCTTTTATTATATTGTTTCTACTCCTCGTTTCACTAATGAGCAGCTTGAAAGCGCAGAAGATATTTTCAACGAATATCGTCCTCACCTTTCTCCCCATCCTCTTCCCAAGATAGATATGGCATCAAGAAGAGATGCTCTTCGTGAGACAATGGTGGGTGGACACTTGCAGTTCGATCCACTTATCGGCACCCATTTCGGTGTGACGGCATATGAGTCAAAATATGACCGATACTTCAGTATTGCAGATTATGCCGACCTCGGCGAATATCTTATCTATGACAGCTACTATTATAAAAAACTGGATATAAATGACTCTGAAATTTCTTCGCTATACTCCACTAAAACAGACACATACCGAAGAAATTATCGAAGAGTTTATGGTTTTGACTGGCAGACCACTCTTGATAATGTTACCTTCCAGGGTGAGTATGCCGAGCTCGAAGTTGACGGAAAACCTCTTTCCATTGGCGATGATCCCGGCGCATTGGTCATGAGTGCGTATTTCAACTATGCAAATCTCAATTTTATGATGCTGTACCGTGATTATGATCTTGAATTCGATAATCCTTACGCACGCCCATTTGCAGAACATGAACGTTTTGACGGCACTATCCTTGAGAAACAGTATTACTTGAAGAATCCTCTGGTTTCTGAGATGTACTACAATTCCCCGTGGTCACAGCCCGAGAGAGGTTTATACATAGAAACCCGATACAAATTTCTTCGCCAGCTTACACTCACAAAAGTATATCTTGATATGTGGGAACGAAAAAGTGATGGAAGAAAAAGCGTACGTTTTCAAGGTGAGCTCGAGTATAGACCTATTTATCAAATCGCTATGCGCCTGAAACAGAAATTACAGACCAATGGTTCTGAAGATTTCTTCACACGAGCAGTCTCCAAAACAAGTGAAACAACTTGTTTGTTCAGAACCTATCTCACCAATCGGGACAGACTTGATCTTGAATACCGATATACAAAGGTTTGGATGGCGCCTTATACGAGTCTCACAAATTCTGCTGAACCCGGACAAACCAATATTATCCCAACTGCAAATGTGCTAATTCACGGAGACATGATCTGTGTGAACTACTTACACAATTTTACTAATTATTTCAGCATGGAAGGATCCTTCCTTTTCTGGAACGGACACGGTGTGAGTCATTGGGATTGGGAAGATATGGAAATCGATTTTATGGGTAGCCAGGGAATGAAATTCTGGTTCACGATGTATAATCGAATTTCAAACAGTCTGGCAATTTCCTTTAAATATAAAGTGAAACATTACCAAGACGACGAACTCTATCTTCGTCAATATAATGAACCAGTTCCAGATAATAATTATGTTGCTCAAACAAAGCATAAAGAAAGCTCCATTCGGCTGCAGCTCGATTGGACGTTTTAAGAATGGAAATACAAAAAGAAAAATGAAAAAATGTATGCCACTAAAACATAAAAACACTAAGTTTCGCAAAAAGCTTTGAATATAAAATTAGTGTTTCTTGGCGACTTAGAGCCTTAGTGGCAGTAAAGAATGAAAATGAAAAAAAGTATTGTAAATAATTTCTATATAAAGTTATAATTTTCGGAGGATACATGAAAAAAGTAATGTTTGGAATCTTAATGCTGCTCTTGCTGGCAATTCCTGCCCATGCCGCATTTGTGTTTGACCGTTATCTCGGACAAGAGGTCCTCGCATTTTCAGCTCACTCTCTTTCAATGGGTTCCACAGGTCTTGCAACCGGGTATGGACCACTTGCATCGCTCAAGAATCCTGCACTTCTCGGCAACCTGCCGTGTAAACTTATGGTGCAGCTTTCACCAAATGTGCAAAAAAATAATGAAAATCGAGCATTCCCCATTTTTGATTCCTTTGATTCCTATATCGACGATGCCGTGTATGCATCAAATGCTCATTTCTTTAGTAAGTACATGCTGGGCTTGATGTACAACGTTCCCATTCAGCAGTTCAAAGTATCTGCGGCATACTCATATGCGCCTTTCTATGATTTCAATTTTAAATATACCGAGGAAGTGCGCAACAATGAAGGAACCGATTACGGAAACGAGCCCCACAAAATCGCCATAAATACCTATGACGGAAGCGGTATGATCTATGCTCACACTCCTGCTGTTGCAGTAACTTATGAAAATGAGGACAGTTTCTTCAAATCACTTTCTCTTGGTGCATCATTTTCTCTTATGAGAGGTGAAAACACAATAGATTCTACGATCATTTTCACGCCATGGGCAAAAGAACAGATGAATGCAAAACCTAATCAAGTCGATGCCGACAGCATTCCTGATTTTATCTATGAAAGAAAAAATGACTACTCGGGATACAGGTTCCAAACAGGCATGCTTCTCGATCTTGGAGAACGTTTTAAGATAGACATGAACTACACAAGCAGAGCAGAAATAGACAAGTCGTTTAAAACGAGTGCTGATACTGCATGGACCGATACTACAATATACTACCCATCACGAATGGGATTCGGATTTGAATATCATCCTCGTAACATATGGGACACTCACTTCTCTTTCGAGATCTCATACGTGAAATGGAGTGACTACAATCCTCTATGGTACGATGTGATTGAATATTATGCCGGTGTTGAGCATCAGATATCTAACAACCAGCCAATACGCCTGGGATTCCGTTACCAGCCCTATGGCATAGACAAAGAGATAATTATGACTGCTTTCTCGGCAGGAACGAGTGTTCGGCTTCCTTACAATATGGTACTTGACCTCGGAGCTGAGATAGGCAAGCTCAATTACAATCATGCAGACCTGTTCCCGGATAGCTATTATGCCAATGACAATCTCTGGGATACCACTCATTCCGCCCTGCCTGTGAACAGGATAAATCCCGATAAAATTGATGATGTTATGATCAACTTCATGGCAACTCTGACATGGAGATTTTAGGTATATTTAAAGGTTTCTTATGAAGAAAATATTTTTTATCTTATTAATCAGTTTGTTATGCTTCAGTATTCTAAATGCAGAAGAGATCAAGCTGAATCTTCTTTTCACAAATGATATTCATGGCGGTATCGATGCAGTTCTCGCAACCTTTATGAATCCTGACTTTCCTCCGCCCCTTGGAGGTGCCGCTTCAGCAGCCACATATATCGAGTTGGTACGTGAATATGCAAAACAAAATGATGAAGCAGTACTTCTTCTCGATGCCGGTGATTTCTTTCAGGGACATCCTATTGGCACGATGTCGGAAGGTGTTGCAGTCATCAAGTATATGAACTGGGTCGGTTATGATGCGATGACTCTTGGTAACCATGAATTTGACCTTGGCTATGACACGCTTCTAAAAACACTTTCTCTTGCAAAATTTCCAATTGTGTGCTCCAATATTGTTGTAGAAGAAACTGGCGAACTCATTCCGGATTGTATCCCCTATATAATTAAGAATATCAAGGGAATTGATATCGCCATAATTGGAGTGAGTACACTGGATACTCCTCTTATGAGCTTCCCCGATAACATAAAGGGCTTGAAATTTGTAGATGTTGCTGAAACTGTTAAAAAATATATCAAAGAAGTACAAGCTCAAGGTGTTGACCTTATCTTTGTGCTCGGACATATGGGTATTCCTTACGATGTAGAACCCGCCTACCAATATGATATCGTTGAAGGTCATATAAATGATGAGAGCAGACGTTGGCCAGATAATGCTATGCATATTGCTTATAAGGTACCAGGCATCGATCTCTTCTTAGCTGGACATATTCACAAGGGATACAACATACCGTGGGAAGAACCCGAAAATCATACACTCATTGTGCAAAATTACGCTTATGGCTCTAATATGGGACACCTTATTCTCAAGATCGATACCGATACCAAAACCCTCTCCGGATATGAACTTCCTGTATATATCGATGGAGATCTTATCACACTTTTCGCAGAAGAATTTATTCCTGATCCTTGGTATAAAGAGAAAATCGATTCAATGCAGGCAGTTGCAGAAGAGGGCATGGATGAGATCGTTGGTATGGCTGGAATGCATCTTTCAAGAGATGGCGCTGCACAAAGCATTATGGGAAATCTTGTTATGGATGCTATGCTTGAAGAAGCAGGTGCAGATTTTGCATTCCTTAACCTTGGTGGTGTACGTGATGACATAAAAGGAGGACCGGTCTCGTACAGAGATGTCTTTGATGTGCTTCCCTTTGACAGCGAAGTGGTAACTATGGAAATCAATGGAGCGAAACTCAAGGAGATTATAGAAGTACGTATTGCCGGAGGTCGTCACGGACTTCGCATCGCAGGTGGCGAGGTGGAATACAGTAAAGAGTATCCTGATTTCGAGCGTGTTACCAATCTCACTATTGGTGGAGAACCCTGGGATCCCAACAAAATATACACTGTTGCTACTGTTGACTTTCTCATGCAGGGAAATTCAGGTCTCACATTACTTACCGAGATTCCCGAAAAGCAGATCACTTATAAATATATCATTATCCGAGATGCACTTGCAAACTATTTCCGCAGACGCGAGGTAGTGAACGGGCGGATCGACAATCGCTGGATTTTGGCTCCTGATGCTGTGCATTCCGATGAAATCAAAAAATTTAATTCTGAACAAAAAAAGATATCGTCAAAATAAATAGTGTAAATATAATATCAACCACTATAATCCTTCGGAGGGTTCATGGATTTGAAAAAGATTCGTTATAAGGGTGATATTGAGGATACAAAGGAACTTTTTGATGTATACAAAGTTCAGCAGATCATCAAATCTCACGAAGAAATTCTCAAAGAGCACATTACCTTTCGGGATAAACTTCTTGCTGATTCTGTACGTCTCACCCCTACGATCTCACCCCGTATCTATAAAATAATCGAAACAGTTAAAACCTATCTTGGTCTCAAGCAGAAGATAGAGTTCTTTTCTTTGCGGGATAACACCTACAATGCCTTTGCCTTCAAGCAGAAAAATCTTATAAGCGTGGTTTTTACTTCTGCATTGCTGGAAAATTTTGATGATGCAGAGATCAAATTCGTTCTGGGTCATGAGCTCGGTCATATCATCTATGATCACAATAAGTTGCTTCTACTCTATAATCCAGACAAGAAAAGCACGACTTTTCTGCCGATCCTGGCAGAAAAAAAATTTCTTAAGTGGCAAAAAAAAGCAGAAATAAGCTGCGATCGAGTCGGGCTTGCAGCGTGCAAAAAATATGAAGTTGCAGTACAAAGTCTACTGAAAATAACCTACGGGCTGACTGAGAAAAATCTCAACTTCAACCTTCCTGAACTCATGAAACAACTCGATGATCTTGCGAAATCAGAATATATGGCAGAGTTGAGCACCTCAAGCCATCCCCTCCTTCCTGTGCGCCTGAAAGCGATCGAACTCTTCTCAAACTCGAAGCTTTTCAAAAAGGGTGGTAAATTCACCGACGAAGAACTTCACGCAAAGACTGATGAACTCCTTTCATTGACCAAATTCTATCCGCGCACAAAGGTCAAAGAGACGATGATGAAACTCGTTGCTGCCGGCGGTATATCTATGATCGCTGCTGATAAGGAGATCAACCTTGAAGAGATCAAAAGTCTTGTGAAAATACTCGCTGATGTCTTCACTGATGACCCTGAAAAAGAGATCATCTATGATAAAGATAAGGCACTCAAACAACTGCACATCACTGAAAAATATCTCAAACAGCACAGCACGGATATCGATCGGTACTACACGTTGCACTTCTTGACTCTTATCTCACTCTCGGATGGAAAATTTACAAAAACCGAAAAAGAAGTGCTCATGAATATCGCAGAATCCATCGGACTTTCAAAGGACGATGCAATGGATGTAGTGTGGAAAACCCTTCAGCAGAACGGCATTACCATCGATGTGCGGCTAAATGAAATCGCGCAGAACGTGCAGGAGCATTACGAAGACTATTTGAAGAAATAAATAACCTATATAAGGAGTGTAAGATGAAAAAATTACTGATTTTATTGTTGGGTTTGTTACTTTTTACTTCTCTCTACGCTGAAAATGTTTCACAAATCAGCTCGGACGAAAAGATCGACTCGATATATGTCTTGCAAAAGAAAATCTATAAGGATGTGAAGGATCAACCACTGGAAAATAAAAAATATGGGGTTGAGTTTAATTTTTTCAGATTGATCTTTTTTGGAAGTGATACGAATATGTTGAACCACACATTGAGTGGAACCTTTTCGCTTTTTTATCCTCAAAAGAAGGTGGAGATCGCATTTCCTTTCTTCTACTCCGATCCTGTTAATGACTTGGGCTGGGATGAATACGATGATAAAAACTCTATCCGCCAGATAACTCTTGATTGTCATTATCGTAAATTTCTCGGAAATTCATTGAACAAATTTTATATCTCTGGTTTTGTGAGATACGCCAATCTGAAGGGGTATGAAGGTAGTAATTTGTTTAAGTGTAAAGATGATAATCCTGTAATGTCCACTGAAAATAAGATCGGAGTCGGGATCGGTGTCGGATATAGAATTTTTTCATATTCCGGATTTTATTGGGGTACGAGCATAAGTCTCGGCAGATATATCATAGGAGAAAATGGCAAATTTTATGGAGATTTCTTCTGGTATGATAATGATAACGAGATAATCTTCAATTTCGAGTTTCTAAAATTCGGGTGGTCTTTTTAGATTAAAAAAAGAATTACAAATTCCCTAGTTTTTCAATTTTATAATAAATTTTATTCTATTGCAATTAATGCCTATTTGTCAGTATTTGTTTGTCTTGATAAATTCATTAATGGTATATTGATTGGAGGAATTCCAGCTAAAACTGTACAAGAAGAGAGATAAGCTCTAGCATATGGTAATAAAACAGCTGGTGCATTAATTTCACACATTCTATTAAATAACTCTTCATCCATGGTAGAAATCGATTTAAAAGCACCCTTAATAAGCAAATTAATTTGAATATTTTTACTTTCACTGGAAATCATAATATTTAATGATATCTCAGCAAATGTTTTATCATTCTTATCAATTTTTATATTCTTATCAACATTTATTAAATATGTTTCTTCCTTTAAAAGATAATCATCATTAATAATAATATCAAATTTAGAGATTCTAAATCCTAAAAATTCAAATTTGCTTTTTTCCATTTTAAATCAGGCAGCTGAGGATATTAGGTTAGAAGAAGAATCATTATAAGAATTTTCTTCCTTTGCTTTTATTGAATAATTAATCTGCAAGTAATCTATATTGATTGAATTAACAAAATTGTAGCTTGAAGTGGATTTAATTGAGTCGAATTCTGACATGTCCTTCAAAGCTTCTTCATAAGCTCTTTTATAATCTTCAACTGACATCTTATCAACAAATTTAAGCAATTTATCTAAGGCTTTTGTTCCGTAATCCATATTAAATCTCCATTCTTTTTAAAGCGACAATACAATTATGTTTTTTTACACAAATTTGTATTTGAGGTCTAGTTACTACATTAAAATTAAATCCAATTTTTCGATACCTAAAATCTGATCCATGAGTGAAAGCTATAATAAAGTCAAAATCAAATTCATTATCAATAATCTTGAATATTAAATACTCTTCAAAATCTTGAACATTTTTTCCAGCTTCAATATGTTTTTCAATAAACCTATCTTTTATAATTCCAAATTTACTTTTATGTTCTTCATTGTCAATTAAATCTAAGAAGTTATTACTATCAATTTCCACTTCAATTATTAAATACTTAGTAAATTTTTTATATTTTACTGCCCACCATTGTGCCTCATCAAAACCATTGCATATATCGCTTGAACCCCAGAAATATATTCCTTTGCCAAGCCAATTTTTCTCACTACTTTCAAAAAATATTTTTTGGGACAATATTTTCATTCCCTGTTCTTCTGATGTTGAATGATATCCAATCTTTCTCATGAATTATAAATACTATTATGTAATTATATGTCAATTTTATTAACCCAAAACATGAAACTCTTGACTGAGAATAGACAATTAACTCATTTGTTATCAAACATAAATATTATCTAAACTGCCCAATGAAGGTCAAAGGAGCACTTAGCAGTAATGAGTTACCGTGATGATTATCTCTTATTAGGAGAAAAGTTCGAGCCGAAAGCTGAATTTATTACACTTAAAAAATTCCGCATGAATATTTTAAACACTCCTTTTGAATCCTTTAATTATGATATTCTCCCAGGCGAAGAGCATTATCAGTGCAATAAACATAATGAGAACTTTGAAAATTCCTATTCATTTGATAAGGGTATTTCGGCTCCTCATTTTGAAGAACTTCTGAGGATTGATGACTCGCATATCAAAGAAAATATTTTCTTCACATACCCGATCTTCAAACCTTTTACAATAAAGAAATCAAAAGAGATCATTATACTATTGCATGGTCTAAACGAAAAAAGCTGGGAAAAATATTTGCCGTGGGCACATAAGCTCGTCGAATACACAGGTAAAACCGTGATACTTTTTCCAACAGCATTTCACATGAATAGAGCTCCCAAAAAATGGGCAGATCCAAGATTCATGAACAAAGTGTGCAAGGAGCGGAAGCAATTCTACCCGAAAGTGACGAATTCCTCTCTTGCAAATGCTGCGATAAGCGCCCGTCTGCAATTCCTTCCCCAGCGTCTTATCTGGTCCGGTCTGCAAACCTACTATGATATTTTGCAGCTCATAGATCAAATTCGCACCGGTACTCACCCTCATATTCACAAAGACGCACAGATCGATTTCTTTTCATACTCGGTCGGATCATTTTTAGCTGAGATCATGCTGATGACGAACGAGAATAATTATTTCGAGAACTCAAAACTTTGCATGTTTTGTGGTGGTCCCCCTCTCAATAGGATGTCACCGGCTTCCAAGTATATTCTGGACAGTGAAGCAAATGTAGCGATCTATTCTTTCTTCATCGAGCATCTTGAAGTCGAACTCAAACGCGACAGGCGGCTTGCACATTATTTCAGCGATCTTCATCATATTGGAAAATATTTTAAAAGCATGCTTGATTATAATAAGATGATCACTTTCCGTGAAAAGCGATTAAAAAAGATCGCGAAACGGATTTCTGCATTAGCCCTGCAAAAAGATGAAATTGTTCCTTCTATCGAAGTCGAACTTTCGTTGCACGGGCATGATAATAAAATTCCAATCAAAGTAAAATCCCTTGATTTCCCCTATCCCTATGACCATGTGATCCCGTTCCCTGTCACAGAAAAAGATGAAAAAGAAATTGATAAATGTTTTACAAAATCTATGAAATTTATTGCAGGACAGCTAAAATAGCGTCGGAGAATGCATGATAAAAAATTTTGATGAACTGCTTGATAAGGTGAAAGAACTGCCCCCGAAAAGAGTTGTCATTCCTGCTGCTCACACGATGGCTGCTGTTTATTGTGCGACTCTTGCGAAAGAGGAAGGGATCGGAGATTTTCTCCTTATTGGTGATAGGGAAAAAATCATAAATTATATCTCCATGTCGGAAGAAAGCCTTGTGGATTCTTTTGAGATCATCGATGAAAGTGATACCGAGAAATGTATCGAACTCGCAGTCGATGCAGTACTGAACAACAAAGCAGATCTAATATTGAAGGGGGCATCTACGACAGGACAGCTCATGAAGGGTGTGCTCAATAAAAAAAAAGGGCTGCAAACCGGGAAGATTCTTAGCGATGTACTTGTTATAGAAACAAAAGACCGGCTTACACTCATGACGGATGGCGGTATTGTGCTCTATCCTGGTGTGAAGGAGAAAGTTGCGATTATAAATAACGCAGTGCCAGTTGCTCATAAGCTGGGAAATCCTTGCCCCAATGTTGCCCTTCTATGTGCCTTAGAAGTAGAAAATCCTAAGATGCCTCCCACAATCGAAGCAGCTAAACTAACAAGAATGTACAAAGAAGGCAAGATAACTGGCTGCGTGGTTGAAGGTCCTCTCGCACTGGATGTTGCGGTGTCGGAACATGCTGCTAAAATAAAGGAAATCAATTCTCCGGTCGCAGGCAATGCTGATATTCTCATTATGCCCTATATAGAAGCCGGAAATATTTTTGGCAAAGCAATGACCTATTACGCTCATCTGCGCGTTGCTCATGTGATCGTGGGAGCAAAGGTTCCCATTCTCATCACCTCGCGTGCTGATGATGCGTTGACCAAGTTGTACTCTGTTGCATTGGGGATTATTTGCGCATAAAAGGAGTCATAATGACACGAATTGGATTAACGTACGATGATATTCTGCTCATTCCTAATTACTCGGAAGTGCTTTCGCGGCAGGATGCAGACCTTTGTACAAAAGTAACAAAAAATTATAGGATCAAGCTTCCTATTCTTTCTGCAAATATGGACACCATCACCGAATACGATATGGCAAATGTGCTCAGTGGTTTCGGTGCGCTTGGCATCGTTCACAGATTCTCCTCGATAGAGGAAGAAGCTGGTATTATCGAACGGCTACGCCTTGCAGAAAATCCCCTCAGGGCAGCATCAATTGGTGTCACAGGAGAAAATAAGAATCGTTTAAAAGCTCTGATCGATGCTGGAACGCAGATCATTTGTATAGATATTGCACATGGTCATCATAAACTAATGGCAGACACTATTAACATGTGTAAGAGATTCAATGTGGATATTATCGCCGGTAATATCGCCACTGCGGATGCAGCAAAATTCCTGTGTGAAAATGGAGCAGATGCAATAAAAGTTGGGATTGGACCCGGCTCGATGTGTACAACCAGGATCAATACCGGATTTGGAGTACCTCAGGTAACTGCTATCGAAGATGCTTGCAGGGTGGCAAAAGAATACGATATACCCGTTATTGCAGATGGCGGAATACAGAATTCCGGAGATGTTGCAAAAGCCCTGGCAGTTGGTGCGGATTCTGTGATGATAGGTGCATTGTTTTCCGGATGTAAAGAAACACCGGGCACAATTCATAAAGAGGGAAATTTCCCAAATTATCATTTATATAAACGATATCGTGGTTCTGCAAGTCTCGAATCCAAGCAGTTGCGAAATGATGAAAAACGCAACGTGGAAGGCGTCAGTACTACTATCGACTACAAAGGACCTGCAAAGTACGTGATCCGCAATATTGAGGATGGACTCCGCTCTGCCTTCTCTTATGCAGGCGCCACGAATATGAAGGAATTTCATCAGAAAGTAACATATATTCTAAAACATCCTAAAGATATTCGTACTGTATAATTGATGAACATTACGATCCTTGTAATCGGTAAAAATAAGGATGAATATATCTCTCTTGCCGAAAATGAATATCTAAAACGGCTTTCCGGTTTTTGTTCTCTTAAGATCGAATTTGTTTCAACTTCCAAATACACTACGAATCAATCTGTTGATAAGATCAAGGAATTAGAAGGAAAAGCAGTACTTGGCAAACTCCCGGAGCAGTGCTATATAATTGCTCTTGATGAAGGCGGAAAAGAGTTTACATCAAGGGATTTTGCATCGCATCTTAATAAATTGCTCGTTAGTCAGAATAAGCCACTCTATTTTTTGATTGGCGGACCGTATGGATTTTCTCAAGAAATAAAAAACAGGGCTGATGAGCTTCTGTCTCTTTCACAGCTCACCTTCACACATCAGATGGTGCGGATAATTCTACTCGAACAGCTTTACCGGGGGTTCACAATTCTCAAAGGTAAGAAGTATCATTACTAACTTTCAAATACATAACTCGGATAAACCTCACTCAAAGAATCCACCACAGAGAACACAGAGAGCACCGAGAAAAAAGACAAAAAACAGAATAAAATTGTATAAGATATAAACATTAGTAGTCTCGCTGCTAAGCCCCAGCTTGGTAGCGCCTGTACGACCAGCAGGCAAAGAAACAGTAGATCGAGAACAAGAAAAAGAATATATCCTATTTATTCGGAATCAAGATAAAAAAACATCCTATTATAAATCAAAAATACAAATAAATACTGGATTCCCGATGGGACTCGGGAATGACCCAACCTTTTTAATGTATAATTAATCTATCTTTCTCTGTGTTCTCTGCCTGTCTGGGCGTTGCGTAGCGAAGATTGATGGTGAATTCCTTTCAGTTTCTGCTTATCCGAGTTAGAAATTCCATCCGATAATGAATGAAAAACTTGCATACAAGATGATGATTTATTTTTTTTACCTTAGTAATTATTTAAGAAATGAGTTATTATGGACATTAAAAAACTTATAAAAACAGCGAAAGAAGCTTCTGCCCGTTCCTATTCTCCCTATTCCAAATATAAAGTAGGAGCTGCTCTGCTTACAAAGGATGGAACAATTTACACTGGAACTAATATCGAAAATGCATCATTTCCTGCTGGAATGTGTGCAGAACGGATCGCACTATTTGATGCGATCAAAAATGGAGATACTCAATTTGAAGCTCTTGCAATCTATGCGGAGGGTTACAACTTTCCATTCCCGTGCGGTATCTGCAGACAGGTTATTTCTGAGTTTACGCGTGACATCAAAATTATTATTGCAAAGAGTGAAGATGAGTATGTGGTGAAGAATATTTCAGAGTTACTGCCGGATATTTTTGAGTTTTCTGTGTAAGTTATTATTTATGCAAAAACTTTTACAGTTTGGGAATTTAATTACCAATTTGTAAAAAAATTATTTGCGTGTTTATTCAACCTTGGATAAAATAAATTTAATATGATAGCCTGTTGAATTAGCTAAAGGGAAATCATCTTTCTCAACTTTAGCTATAAACCGACCGAACTTAAAAGCTTGATTTCCCCCTTTAAAAAGTGCTTTCTCAATGTTACTTGTTATTTCTAAATTCAACGCATTATTCAGAAGAGTTTTTACACATGACAGCAACTTATTATGTGCTATTAACGCGGATTGATGAGAATATATAGACATAATTAGTTCAAGAGACTTTGCAACAGTTTCAGTCCCATCAACAAAATATGAAATACTATTAGGGATCAAATCTTTACTAAGATCAATAATGGGCGAGATAGCAGACCATTCTGCGTTTTTAATTGGATGATAATAACCCGTTTTTAATCCTTCACTTTCCAAAAATTGCTTTGCAAGATAAGGTGACCAACCCTCTTGTATTCGTACCAATGGCGGATTTTTCTCTGCAGTTATCATTTTAAATATTTGTTTAACTGACTTTTTAATTTCCTCCCTTGATGAGTTATCTTGGTTTTGTAAAATACTTCCCCACCGATCCACAAGTTTAATTCTAAGGCGGAAATTAAATATTAGATAAAATTTTGTAAAGTGTCTTAATTTTGCATCCTTTATAAAAAAATGTAATCTGGCAAAAGTATCTTCGTATGTTATAAATACTATCACAATATAGATAAAAGGAAGATACATAAGTGTTAGAAGTGGTGGAATATAGAAATCATAGAATGTTTGCTTTGTTGCATATTCGGTAAAATGCGTTATAAGCATGATTATACTGTACATAATCAAAATTAAACCGAATATCGCCAAAATCCCATTGAGAATATTTTCCAGTAAATGAAATTTCTTATCAGCCTGCGATACAGCTATCATTCCAGCCAATAATACTATAAATGGCACTATCAATAACTCAATAAATAAGCTAAAAGTGTAAAATCCAACAATAAATTGTATGATCGCTACAAGTTTTAAATTATCTATAATTGAATTTCTAAAGAAATGAGATTCCTTTTTTATTGAATTAATTCTGAAAAGAGATACAGATCCAACAAATAAGAACCAAACTATCGTGTTCTTTAATTGATGAAATTCCCACAAATTTAATTTACAAAGTATATAAACTACAGTTGATATATAAATTATCATTAAAGATAATATTGAAATAATTTTTTTTCTAAAGAAAGCTTTTAAAAGACTCCTAAAGGATTCCCTCACTTTCTTCATTTTTGATGATAATACTATAAAAATAACAAAAATAATAAACCAAATCACATAAGCCCATTCCCTACTGTTAAGTATATCCAATATTACTCCCTCAAATTATTATTCATCTATTTAAAAAAGCCTTATTCATATATCGTTGTTTCATAATACACACATTCTTTTAATTATTTTATAAGATTATAATCTTTGATTTTTCTGAATCTAATTAAGAAATTCATAATAGCAATATTGGTTACCATAACAATTAAAAATGATGCGATCTGAAAAAAGTGAGATGATCCATTTGCAACCTCTGATATAAGAAACCTGCTAAAAAATATCGATCCAATTACTTTTAACAGCAAACCCAATCCATATCCAAAAATCGCTACATTGACCGGTAATTTCAAAGCATAAATATCCTCAGATAATAATTTATAAAATTCCGATAGGAAAAATAAAACAGACAGAGAATTAAGAATCCTGGCTAAGTTGAATAATATTCTTTTTGTAAATTCAGCATTATTTAAAAATCCAAAAGGCAATTTTGTTATAATTATTATACTTGTAAATACTATCATGCAGATCAAAGAAATTTTAATTTGACCACTAAGAATTGGAAATTCTTTCAGGAAAAAATATGCGAACAAAATAATAGTAAAACTGGCAACCAACCAGAGAATTGATAAGACACTATTTAAGTAAATATGTTTACCTACAAGTGGGAATACAGCATATACAACCTTATAAAATATATTGTATGATATACCGATTATGAAAATTAAAGAAGCTTTATTCAAACCCATTATTTCTCCATCAAATTATCATCAAGCCAATTGAGAATTCTCTCTCCTGAGATCATTACGGCTCCCATCTGGCAGTGTTCTTCGGCACCTTCCAGCTTTGTAAAAAGCATGAATTCTTTGGGACATTCGAGAGCTTGGTACAATTCCGCAGCTTGACCCGGCAGATCACGGTCACCTTCCGAATCAACGACCAGCATAGTACATCGTATATTTTTGGCAACTTCTCTCATATTGTACGGTTTGAGCATCCGAATTAACTCGCTTGGAGTTTTTGCTCCAAATGTATACATGCCGTTCCTGAAGAAAAATTCAATATCCACATTCTGCTTCATCATTTCTTTAGTCTCTCTATCAAACACTAAGGACGCATCTTGATCCTTGACGATATCTTCAGTATTAGGCGGAAATTTTCTTATCATATTCTCATAGAAATCATATATTCCGCCATTAGCTACGCACACTTTAAGGCGATGCTCGAAAGCGGCGGCGCGTGGCGCAAAGTAGCCGCCAAAACTAATCCCAATTAACCCGATCCTATCGGGATCTACTTCGGGAAGTTCCAGTGCGAAATCCACAACCGGAGTTACAACGGACTCCCAGTTAGGACGGAATGGTATTTTTTGCTCACGGATTACACAACCCTGTCCCGGTCCCTCGAACAAAAGACAATTATACCCGCGTTCTACAGCAAGAGCACCTATCTCGAAATAAAGCTCCTCTGCTGTACCGTCGAAACCAGTGTGGATTATAATAAGAGGTCTTTTCGTTTGGGAATTATCTACTAACAGCAAATAGCCGGGCAATGTTGTTCCTTCGAAAGGGATCTTCACAATTTTGATGGGATGTTCGGAGAATATAGAACCTTTTTGGAAGCATTCGCGACTCTTTTGGTATGTCTCAATGATGCGTGGATCTTCAGGATCAGTGACAAGGAAGAATCCTGCCGTTCTATAGTAATTTGATGAACGGAAATATGCTTCCTTTGCACTTTTTTCGTGCCCTTCTTTCAGAAATTTTTCTGCTGTTTTTTCCAGCCGTTCTGCCGTATCATTCCACTCCATGTACCAGCTTTCGTTGTTTGCTTCCTCTATAAGGTAAGCTGTGCGGAGGCATTCTGCTATATCCGCACCGCCGGTGCTGCTATAACCCATGGTCCTGAGTAATTGAAAAGAATATTGGTGGTCATCGAAAATGACATCCAGCGCGTGAAGGTTACCTAACGATAGGATGCTTACAACAATCAAAAAAATACCTATACATGTCAGATCTTTAAATTTATATTTCATTTCTATCCTAACAGTTTTGTACCTATCATACCGATAAGGAAACCAAGCGCTTGTTCACAAAGCTTGCTATCAAGTCCCTGTTCACAAAACTCGCTACCAAGCCCCAGCTTGGTAACGTACTCGTACGAATAATTCATGCACATTCCCAAGCTGGGGCTTAGGAATGAGTCAATGTTTATCTCACTTGCGATACTATACTGCCCGTATCTCTTTGCTCGGTCCTTTGTATCGAGGATATTTCTTGTCATTGATGCTTTTCTTAAAGATGCAACACTGCATTCTTTGGACAATGATTATAACACTTCACACACATAATACATTTATCCCCAAATATGATCTTATCTCCTTTTCATTTTGTTGATAAACAAATGGATTATAAGCCAACAATTGGGCATATTTTTATTAAGGAATGCCGGTTGACTAAGGACATTTCTCGAATGAATCGAAACGTATCCTCATAGGATTCAGAACAGGATGTATTTGCTGTCAATTAATTTCAATAATAAAACGTGCATACCCCAAAAATTTTAGAATCATGACACTTTTTGATAAGATCATGATATATACTTATGCGAATATAAAGAAATTTACATTCCGCACCTATGGTGCTAATATCGTTACTGGTTCCTGGTTCAGAGAGCTAACACTCACCGTTACAAACATATCGTTCCTATCGGAACTTTAAATTAAATCTTTCATTCATAACATTCTACACCATAGGTGTTGAATATTTATAACCGGATGCGTAAGCTTCCGGTAAGTGAATAAAAACCGAAGAGCGCCATAGGTGCGATATATTATTGCAACATATGCTATTCTCATGTCGTGCTTCGGTTGAAAGTAATAATTGACTTATCACTATGATTAAAATTGATAGCTTTTCCAAAATTAATTTTCCACTCAAAATTCTCCGTAAACCCGTAAAATTATTAATCAAAAAACAGTTTCCGCCTTTAGGAGCATGCGCTGGTTATGCCTATTTTTTAATTCCTGCTGCTGATAATATAATTGATTGCTTTAGTTAAACTTTTAATGACTTTACTCAAATTTTCCTTGAAGATAATAATTCTGATATCGTCGGCTCTGCCTTTTTCGTCAGCTCTTAACTCACTAAAAACAACATACTTTGATTGATTTTTCGCTTCCCTTACTTCTATACGGAAATGTTGCTTACCTGATAGTATAGATTCAGAAAATAATGATTTTTTCTTTTTATTATCTAACTGTTTTTTATGGATGTTATAATGACATTTCTTACATAGAACTTGCAAATTATCTAGGTTGTCATCTTTGAAATTTGCTGGATAGGATTTATGATGAACAACCTGTGCTGATTTTCCACATACTTCACAAATACTATTGGCTCTTTTAAGTGCAACATTTTTTAAATCTTTCCATCTTTGTGATTTTCCATATTCTTTATACTTTTTTTTAAAGCTGCGCCTGTTTGTTATATCAGAATCAATGGGAATAAAATTTATTATGCTTGCCTTAACTTTTAAGTATAATATCAATGCAGCTATTATTAATAAAACACCTACTACGATGAAAAGAATGGGCGTATTTGTTATCAAATTATTTAGAAAGTTTTCCATAATGTATTAAATATGGTCATTGCTTACTCGCATAATAATCTATTAACACTCCAACAGGCGTCATAATATACTTATATTCTATCTTCATAATAAATTTCCAAATATTCTTCATTTAAAAATACGACACAGTTAAAGAATTTGATAATATTCCATGTCAACTTTTTCACAAAAACAATAGAATGAAGTCATTTCAATAAAATATCGGGACAAAACTCTCGTGATATTTTGTATTCATTCGTGGTTGATTAATTCTTAATTGTGAACCAGACTTGCCCCATTTGTTTCGAGTTCCACTCGGAGTGATCCTAGATCCTCTGCGTTAAGATTGGTTACGCGAATCACGTTGCCTCCACTTCCACCGAGAGGATCGGCAAAACCTACCGCTTTCAAGCTGACAGATTCGCAGTCTTTTGCCCTCACCGACGAAACAATGAGAAGAAGAAGCACGCATATAAAGACTGATAAAAGCCACTTCATTTTTATTTGCCTTTTGAGTCAAACGGTTGAGCTGTGCCGCCCAGCTTTTTGGGTCGGCACCAGCGAATTGTTGGGGCGCCTAAGTTGATTTTTATTTAGCGTTGTTTTTACTAAATTCATTATTTGTAGTTACTTTGAACAATTTACTATCATCATTTTTTGGACGATATAGTAAGTTGAACGAGATATTTAGAGATTCTTTTCCAGTGTCAAGCAATTCTATAAATTCATTTAGAGGGATTGTATTGTTAGGTCCTCTCGCTATTTTTAAAGTGTTGCTATAGTATTTATTTTGACCTGGCTCTATTTCCACGACAGGATTAAATCCATCTTCAGTGACAACTGCCGCAACACTCCCAACATTTTTTACCTCGAATTTTACTTTTACATTAATATGTTCACCTTCAATTTCAGCCTCTAAATAAAAACCGCTTTCCTTAAATGTGCTTGGTGTAAGAATCAAATGCGGAAGTCCCCGAGTTATTGAGTCTTTCTGATTTTCTGGTTGTCCTATAATTGTTATCGAACCATCTTCGTTTTTTCTTTTCAGAATCGATGGGCTAGTCTCCATAAACCAAGTATGCTCAGCAGCAGCTGTAACATTAACTTCGTTACCTTTATTGTCCGGCGGAACAAAAGACTTAATTTTATCTACTACAATTTGGTATCGATCATCATTCTTGAATTCAAGATCACTGTAAATTGTCTTGTTGTGAGTGAAAAAAAGCTCATTTAAATTAAATAATTTCATGTCAGATTTACGATAGTAATTAACACTAATAGAGTACACAGAAATAATATCTTTGCCATCAATTCCGATTGTTGAGTGTTCGATATCAGAAAAAGGTTCAAGCTCTTTAGTTGACATCGCATGATCAAAGCCCTTAAAACCTGTTTTGATTAATTCACTAATTTTCTTTTCTTTAGTATTGTAAACATAGATATCAACAGTAGCTGAGAGTGAAACAGCAGCAATGGGTCCAGAATTTTTTATGAAAATAGATGGATTTTTAGTATTTCTATATGGTTTTTCATTTTCTACCTTAATCGGATACTCCATAAGGCAAGAAATTTTGGGCTCAATGTCATTTCGAGCTAATGCGGCAATATTTTTCTGGCCCTTCCAAATCTCGTTCTGCCAAATAAGAAAACCTGTAAGGAGGCCGAAGACGAGCCCCCCAAATAAAGTCCAAATAAACCAATTTTTGTTAGAGGAATAAGAAATTCCACAGAGGACAAAAAATACTGTGGAAACAAAGCCTGATAAATAAAGTATTGAGTCAGCTATATGTTTCATTGCACTCGTTGTTTATGACCATTTACTATTATAATTTGGAATTCTCATTTGCCCAAACTATGTATTAACACCCCAATAGGCGTGATAATATACTTATTTCCAATCTTCATAACACATCCTATATTATTCATAAATAAAAACAACATTGTGAAAAAATATTATAACAATCCCCTGTCAACTTTTTCACAAAAACATTGCCAGTAATTTCCAGAAATTATTTGCTTCATCCTATCAATGCTAGCGAGCACATATAATGGAAGAAAAAACTCCTCTTAAACGCGCACTCGACCTATCAACCAACAAGATCGTATCTGCCTGTGCAGGAGCAGGAAAGACCTATGCACTTTCCAAACGTTATTGTAAGATACTGGATGAGTTCACGAAACACAATCTAAAGCGCACTAAAAATGAATGGCTCGGTTATAAGAATATCTTAGTCATAACCTTCACAAATAAAGCTGCCGCTGAGATGTCCAAACGGATTTATGAGGATATTCATGTTCTATTAAAAGGTGATGAGATCAAGGAACTGAAGGAGCAGGGTGTTTCTATCGGTGAACATATAAGATCAGCTCCGGAAAATTACAAACGGTGGCTGCGCTCCACTTTCTCGCAAAATTATATCATGACAATTGACAGTTTCTGCGGAACCATACTTCGCGAAAACGCATTTCTTCTCGGTATCGATCCACTCTTCAAGACATCGGATGAAGTGCTTGCAAACAAGATGTACCAGGAAACACTTTCGGAATTTCTAGCTATTAAAAGCAGATCTTTCAATGCAGAACTGAAAAACATTCTTAATTATACTGATAAAAATGGGTTGGGGGGATTCTTTTATTACTTTGAGAACAACAAGGTTTTTCTTGAGGATTGGATACATTATATTAAAACTCATTCCGAACAAAAAATTTATGATCGGTGGCTCGAAAAGTACCTTCATGAGTTCGATGAGGATTCAATCCTTTCGGAATTAAAAAAACTCACCTCATTATCTCAGACCGTGAAACAAAATGAAGAGAATACCTTTCGGGTACTCCTCGATCTCATAGGCAGCGTCCCCCAGGATTCAATTCTGGAAAAACGGCGTTATATCATGACTGAAATTCTTCCCATTTTTATGACTTCAAAAAGAGAATCTTATTATACAGATCGGGGCTTTC
Organism: Candidatus Celaenobacter antarcticus; assembly: GCA_030765865.1. GTDB lineage: Bacteria > Cloacimonadota > Cloacimonadia > JGIOTU-2 > JGIOTU-2 > Celaenobacter > Celaenobacter antarcticus. Next base: position 21,818 of record JAVCDK010000102.1, read on the forward strand.
ATAACATTCAGAAAAAATCTACTTTTATAAATGAAGCTGCCTACAAATCTTTCAAGCAGATCACTTTAGAAGTAATCTCAATTTTAGAACAGGAAATCCCGGCAGAAAAAGTCTTGCTCGCCCCTACTCAGGACGACATAAAATCAATCAATGTGTTAAAAGATTTCGTTACGCTCTATACGGAATTTGAAGAAAAGATCTGGAATACACAGCTTCAGAAAAATTATCTTACCTTCAATGAAGTAATTATAAAGACGCGCGAATTATTGAACAACCACGAAGATGTAAGGCGACGGATCGCGAAACAGTTCAGACATATCCTGGTTGATGAATTTCAGGACACCAACAACCTTCGCTGGGATATTATCAGGCACATCGCCCGGACAGAAAATGGCATCATTCGTGACAGAGGGATCTTTATTGTAGGCGACAAGAAACAATCCATTTACAGGTTCCAGCAGGCAGATGTGGAAGTGATGAATAGAGCTCAAGATGAGCTTTCAAAACTTTCTGATGATACGCTTATTGAATTTAATGATAACTACAGAGCATCCAAAGAATATATCCAGCACGTGATCAATCCGTTTTTCGGCAAGATCTTCTATGCGCCCGAATATCCTTTCGAAGCTGCTTTTGAGAACACATACTATCCGGTACATAACAGCTCAAAAGAAGATATTGCACAGAAAACGAAAATTGTGTGTGACATTCACGCAACTTCGTATGAACCTGCTGAAAGTGATTATGCTCCTGCAATCCATGCCGCATATATAACAAAAAAATATCTTCAGTGGGCTGATGAAGTTGGACTTGAGGAAGGCGTTGTAGTCGGAATCTTGCTTAGGAATTTTATTCACATTGCTGAATATTTACGAATATTCCAGAAATACGATCTTCCATTCCAGATCATTGGGGAACGAAACCTGTTTTCCCAGCAGGAAGTTTATGATCTTTTCCATTTTATCAGCGTAATGATAAATCCCCATGATGATGTCGCCTTAATCGGCCTTATGCGTAGTCCATTTTTCTGTATAGAAGACACCTTGATCTATGACCTCAAAAATCGCAAAAAAGAGAATTCTATTTTTGACTTCATGGAAAATAATGCAGCTTATGCACACATATATAGTTCTATTTCAAAATGGAGACAATCAGCCCGATCTGCTCCCCTTGATGTTTTATTACAGACCATACTTTCACAAGCACATAGAGAGCTCGGTTACGTGAGCGAGATAGGAGGTCCGCAGCGGCTGGCAAACATAGACAAGATCATCAACGTCCTTCATTCGCTCGAGCTGGACGGCAATTCTCTTCAAGAGATTCATGAGTATCTTTCCTATCAATTTAACCATAAAAGCGACGTTGCACAAGCAGATCTGCCCACACCCTCAAAAATACAGATAATGACCATTCATAAGGCAAAAGGGCTGGAGTTTCCGACAGTAATTATTCCTGAACTGGACAGCACCTCAACCAGGAAAGAAGCAGGTGTGATCTATCACAGCAGGTTGTTGCCCGAAGATCAAATAGAGGTTGGTATCTCGATAAAAGAGGGAATCGAATCCAAAAAGACAAACCTGCTCGAGAATATAAAAAAACAGGATAAAAGAGAACAGCAGGCAGAGGACAAGCGTCTCTTTTACGTTGCTGTCACACGTGCCAAGTACCGTGTTGCACTGCTTGCAGATTTCAAGGGCAAACCAAAACATAATTCTTGGTGGAATGAATATGTCGCCAAACCCTTTGGACTGCCATCAAGCATACTTCAAGAAGAGTGGGATGCCATAGAATCACCGGAGAAAACAGATGTTGGCTTTGCAAGTTTTGAAGAAATGCAGAATGCTTTGAACAAAGATCAGGAAGATCATGCCAAAAATATGATCTGGAAAGAGTCCCCCACATTTAAGAAACTGCAAAAGCTGTGGAAGGTTACCCCGCATACTATAATGGAGAGTGTTTTCCCAGAGGCCATATTTGAGAACTATTCTGAGACGAACAGTCCAGGTAAAACCAAACGCGCCTTCGGCTCGATCTTTCATGCGATCATTGCAAACCATTGGTGGGATTTCTCTGTTCACCAAAAAGAGGTTTCATACTATATTGAAAATACGTTTCCTGAAATCAAATTTGATGAAATCGAATCGCAATTACAAGCGCATATATCCAACTTTCTTTCCAGTGTTATTTATCAACACATACATTCTATGACCGTTCAAGAGCTTTTTCATGAGCTGCCGGTTATTGGATGGCTGGATAACGGAGAAATCTATCTTGAAGTAAATGGAATCTTAGATTTACTCTATAAGAAGAACGACAAATGGTATATAATTGATTTCAAGACGGATAAAACACTGCGAGCTCACCACTTATATGAGATCCAGCTCCAGACCTATCAATGGATGGTTAAACAGCTCTTTAACATCGACGCACAGGCATTTATTTACTATTCTTCATTTAATGAATTGCATGAAATAAAATGGGAGGATGAATACTTCACTAAAATATTTCCGAACGAACAGCACCCATTCACTCCCTCTGTATTAGAGAATATATCCGTATCAAATAATGTCCTAAATAACCTGAACTCTCACGAAGATATACTGATCATTAATCCTGCTGGTTATCAATCTAAGAGAATGACACAGGCACTGGCAAAGAGAGAACTACTTAATCCAAACATTCAGATCACTACACTTAATAAAATATTGACGATGAGTCCCACTCAAGCAAAGAGAATTACTCCCGAATGCGGTACTTTGCTTGTAAAAAAATCTTCTGACGAAATTCCCCTGAATGAGGGCACGGCAGAATTACTTTCTGATGCTTTTCGAAAATGTGCGCTCTGGAAACAGAAATTTAAAGCGGGCGATGAATTTGAGAAAATTCATTTTAAATATGAGAAACTCCGCCAAGAGAAACATTATAGCTACGATCATGAAATTCTGAATACAAATTATCAAAATTTCTTTAAAGATAAAACGGTTATACTAAACGGATTCTATAAAGAGACCCCACTTGAATATGAAATGGTATCACAGCTCTCAAAGTGTGCTGAAAAATTCTATTTTATCAATAATTTTGATGCCCTTAAAATACATTCCTCTTTTGATATTACTCCAAAGATATGGCAGGATGTCATACAAAAAGAGAGCAAGTCTAAACTCGTATATACACAATATCACTCAATCGAAACCGAGATCGACTCGATTGCCCGAAAAATACACTACCTGCTAAATAACGGTCAAAACTTCTCCAAAATAAAAGTTACCGTATCGAGCATAGACGCCTATCTTCATGCGATAAAGAGGATTTTCCCTTCTTATGGAATTCCTTACAACCTGCTTGCGGGCAAAAAACTTATTAATGAACCGCTCACAAATTTTATGATCTCTCTGCTCACAATTATGTTCTCATCGGAAAGACTTACATGGAATACAGTATCCTCTCTTGTGCTTCATCCCATTTTTAATACTAAAAGGAACATTTTCGAACTCGATGCACATGTGAGAAAAAATGGCATACATTATTTTAGTGACATAACGGAAATTGAGAAAATCAAAAATTATTCCGAAGCTGTGCATACAATTACAGATCTGATCGGCAAAATAAAAGATATAGCGATCAATCTATCTGACACTTCACTTCTTGAGAGAATTGATACTTTGTTTAATGAGACTGGTATTAGCACAAAGATCGAACAGAATGAAAGTATGCAGGAGTCCTATCTCTATGTTCAAAAATGTATAAAAAACACTTTCGATATTTACCATAATATTGGGCTTCAGCTCAAACCTGATAATCTTTTTAAAGATATTAAAAAAGCTCTGAAAAATCAGGAGATACCTTCTCGGAGAGGACAAAAAGGCATCGAAATACTTGGATTTATGGATACGTTTGAACTTAATGATGTCATCCTATTCATTGCTGGACTATCAGAAAATTACTTCCCGGTTCCCCAAAAAAATAATCCTTTTGCTTCATCCGTTCCTGCATATAATTGGGAAAAAAGTGTAATGCTTCTCAACCATTGGCTTGAACTGGATTCTGAGCTTTACTTCTCTTGCGCAGAGCGGGATATGGATGGAAATGTTCTTAATCCGTCAACCTTACTCGAGACCTTCGAACCAGATAAGATTATAGATCAAGACTGTGAACCGATCACTGCTCGGCAGCATTATCTTACCTATTACTGCCATTTGATCGAAAATCCGATGCTGCCTGTTTTGGAGCGTCATAATGAATATCAAAACTATGTGATGGGTTCTTATAAAGGTTTGGCAAAAACGGATGGGAAGTCCACGCTCACCTTTTCTGCAAGTGATATGAACACCCTTATCCAATGCCCGATGCAGTATTTATTTAAAGATGTGTTAAAACTAAAACTGATCTCCTATGATGAAGATGCCCGGCAAAGATTGCAGCTCGGAAATGTCATTCATAAAGCACTCGAACATTTCGGAAAAATTAAGGGATTTTCATTATTGAAAGAGAACCAAACTAAAGCACTCGATCTACTTGCAGAATCTCTTTCCTATGCTCTCAATAAATTTCATATTGATGTTAAGAAGGATCTTTTTATTAGAAGAACATATTCACCGTACACCGCTGGGCTGAGTTCCGGTAAAGAAGAAAATCTGCTGGTTCAGCTTCTTGCCCTTGTCCGAACTTCTTTGAACGAATATTCACCAGTCAGTTTTGAACAGGTTTTCGGCATGCTGGAATCCGGGAAAAATGACACATGGCCTGTTTATACACTCAAGAATGATATGGTTACACTGCATTTTCGAGGAAAAATCGATGGCATTTTTAAAGCAGATCAAAAATCTGAAATGCTTTGCGTTGATTATAAAACCGGCTCGAGTCCAAGTCCTTCTGAGATCGAGTCATTCTGGGATATTCAATCATTCCTATATATCATGGTTTTAAAATCGCATTTTCCTGACAGCAGGATCACATTTCTTTACGAATCTTTAAAAGACATTGCTTCATCAAAGGGAAAGCAACTTTCTATATATGAAGAGAATGAATTATTCATTATCACTCAGAAAAAAACAGTGCACAGTCAATCCAAAGAAGCTACAAAGAACCTCCTTCTTCAATATGGAACAAAAGTGATAAAAGGTGAGTTCCATATCCGGGAAAGGGAATATGGCAGCAAACCATGCAGCTATTGTGATTTTAATCGAGTCTGCCGAAAGAGCTGCTATCCCTTCAAATTAAAGAATATTCATCAAATTCTAAATATAACATAAAAGGAACGGGCATGAAAAAAAACACAGAAATTTTCATAGTTCTTCTCGTTATTATGTTTGCATCACATATCTTTGCTCAAAATGACTCCTGGCTAAATGAGATCAACAAATATGCCAAGGATCAGAACATCTCTGATGACTCGCTTTATACAATGCTCTCACACTGGGGTTCATATCCAGTAACGGATTCGACAGAAGTGTTCATAACCTATTACAACCAGATCAATGACACACTGGCTGCTCCTTATGTGCTCTATATTCCTCCCGGTTATGACCCAAACACAAAAACTCCAATACTCGTGTATTTGCATGGCGGCGTGAGCACAAAAGACTTCTACTCAATCGAAGAAGGTTTTCCGCAAGATAACCCGTTTATCCATTTTGCAGAAGAAAACAACTGGCTTATGCTTTTCCCCTTCGGTAACATCGACACATCCTGGTGGGATCTGGCAGGAGTCAGAAACATCCAAACACAGGTCAGGACTCTCAAAACTTATTACAATATCGATGATGACAGAATATTCATGACCGGATTTTCTGACGGTGGCTCGGGCTCTTTCTTTATGGCAATGAGCGCTCCCGATGATTTTGCGTCGTTCTACCCTTTAAACGGATTTCTTTCTGTGGGTTCACAGGTGACAAACACACCATCTTTTATTCCGAATCTCAAAAACAGAAGAGTGAATGTCATTAATACAGATCTGGATCAACTCTACCCGGCTCGCAGAATGCGGCTTTTGATGGA
>JAVCDK010000016.1 GCA_030765865.1 Candidatus Celaenobacter antarcticus
TGTACATGTCGGAAGTAACGAGTTCCCAATCCGAATGGGTAGTTTCGATATTTTCTATCTTCTCGCCAAATGGAAGAAGTATCTTTGCGCCGTAAAATGGAATAAGCGGTTCACCGGGAACCTGTTGGTTGGTAATGAAGTCAGTTATAATACGGTTTTCAGTAATTGAGGGTCTGTCAAAAGTGAAGTCCATTTCAAGGTTTGATGCATGGACAAGACCCAAGGTCAAAAGTAGTACGCCAAGGGTTACAAAAAAACATTTTTTCATCTATTCTCCTAAGAAATATTATTACCTATAATTCTATTAAAATGTAGGATTGTGGTATTTTTTGTCAAAGTTAACTAAAATTTGAAACTTGAAATTGGAAATTTAATCACACGTCTTCGCTACGTTACGCTGAGGCAGACGAAGACTTGTGGTTAAAAATTCTTTGCGTTTCTCCGTTCTTGTCTTTGCGTGAATTTTCATTTTCACGACAACTTGTTGGTAAGTTTCAATTTTTAAGTGCCTAATCTGATCTATTTTTTCTGCAGCTCTATCTGATAATACTTTGCTTTTTCAAACAACTCATTCTCGTCAATTTCAGTCAGTTTTCTGTCCTGCATGAGCACTTTGCCGTTCACAATTACATCCTGAACCGACTCGCTGTGCATTGTATATACAAGATGGGAATACACATTATACATCGGCATATTCTCAAGTTTATTACGCTCAAGAAGAATAATATCCGCCTTCTTCCCCACTTCGAGGGACCCGATCTCATCTTCTTTGTTGAATATTTTTGCTGCGTCAATCGTAACCATGCGCACGACTTCTTCTGCAGGCAGGAATGTGGGATCGTTATTGATAGCTTTGTGTACTTTTGCAGTCATATCCATCTCATCAAGAATGCTGAGATTATTATTGCTTGCCACGCCGTCAGTAGCTAGTGAAATGGTCACCCCATTCTCTTTATAGCCCTTGATGGGAGCAAATCCGGATGAGAGTTTCATGTTGCATTCCGTGCAGATATTTACACCAACACCTTTTTCTGCAAGCAGTCTCTGCTCTTGTTCGTCAATCCATACTCCATGAGCAAGGGATACATCATTTCCAAGAAAACCGATAGAATTCAAATACTGTACCGGACGGACTCCGTGTTCCTTCACGCAGTCATCAACCTCTTTTTTAGTTTCTGAAAGATGTGTATGAATAAGCATATTATGTGCACGAGCTTTTTCTGCAGCGGTGATAAGATTTTCTTTTGAACAGGTATAGATAGAATGAGGCATCATTGCAAAATCTATCAAATCATTATTCTTGAATTCTTCATGTCCTTCCAATGCATAATTTATCATACTCTCAGGAATTTTATGAAAAGCCATTGGAAAATCGAGAATACCTTCTCCAAGAATCGCACGCATACCAGCTTTTGTCGCGGCACGGGCTGTTTCTTTGGAATAAAAATACATGTCATTTATCATTGTGATGCCGTTTTTGATGAGCTCTGCACAGGCGTAGAATGAAGAATCATAAACGAATTGAGCTTTCACGAATCGTGTTTCTGCAGGCCATATGTAATCTTCCAGCCATGATTGAAGCAAAAGATCGTCTGCATATCCTCGAAAGAATGTCATGGCAATGTGGCTGTGCCCATTTATAAAACCGGGCATTACAATTTTTGATGAAGCGTCAATTACTTTATCGCTTTTGTAATTTTTCTCAATGTCTTCATTGGCTCCGATCGCAAGTATTTTTCCTTTCTCAATTGCTATTGCACCGTGTTTTATGATTTCCATTTCAGGATTGATGGTGACGGTGTAACCATTTTTAATAATGATATCGATGTGTTGCATATTCGCTCCAAGAATAGTAAAATTTTTCAGATATTTTTTATAATGTAATAAAGTTTATCGCCCATAATGTGAACTTTTTTATTTTTATCAGAACGCCAGTCTTTAATTGTGTTTTTTGTGAGAAGGACAAAGTCGCCGTTTTTCTCTTTTGAATTTGTACTTTTCAGGCTGTTCGCCAGCTTCTTCATAGAGACCCAGATAGTTTTCACTCTTCGGTCATCGGCATCTTTGAGAAGTTCTTGAACATAAGGATACACTTCTGCAGGACGCGAACGGGCAATTTGAATAAGAGTATGAGTGATCTTTTTTTGAACTTCGAGACTTTCATCATCAATGATCTTTGTAATGAATTCCATAACAAAATGAGGATCTTTTTCAGAAAAGTTTTCCAAACCATGAAAGGATAATGATCGCTTTCTTTCATCTTCACTTTCTATCCATTTGAGCATATTCTGTTTCATAAGCTGGGGATAATCTTTCCAGAATTGGTCCATTATGTTTTCTGCTTCCCATTTGATGGAATCGTAATATTCGCTTACAATTTCAATCATTTTTTCCGGCTGTTTTTTATAAAAATACATAAAGAAGAAGAGGGCGGTTGCACGTTTTGTATAAATCTTAGAATCCAGTAGTCCCCTCATCAGATCTTCGAGGTTGTCCTTCTCTTCTGAGTTAGCAGCAGTTTTGCCAACGATTTCTCTGCCGAAATAATTCTTACACGCAGCAAGTTCTTCGATTTTCTTCGTCCCCTTTTTCTCATTAGATTTATATATCTCAAGAGCGGCAATAGTTTCCTGCTGAAGTTCTTTTTCTTCTCTATCTGTTAAACGACCAATTTTATTTACCATGATAATCCTTCTTGGGATTGATTAAATTTTTGTCTGAGTAAACTGTTTTATAGTATACAAGAAATCAATTAAATAACAAATTACTTATCCAATCTCCTCGTGGGTATGTGCGATTGCAACTTGTTTTGGTTATGAAAAAAGAAACCGGGTTTAAGTTGTCAAGAATTAAAAACAAATCGGGTCGTTCTTCACCCCTCGCTCCGCGCTCTTGGCACTTCATAAAACAACGGATCACTTTTTATTTCTTTATAGTACCCTCTTTGTAGAATGGTGGCTTAATGACCGTAGCTGGAAACATTTTACCGCGGATATCGATCTCGATCTTATTTCCAGATTTCATGTAATCGCGATGCACATAGCCCGTTCCGATGCCCACACCCAAACTCGGAGACATTGTACCGCTGCGTACTTCCCCTATCTCTTTACCATCTTTTAATATCTTAAAATGCGGTCGCGGAATCCCTTTTCCATCCATTACAAAAGGAATAAGTTTTCTTTGTATTTTTTCCAGCTTAACTCTTTCCAACACTTCTTTCCCGATAAAATCACCTTTTTCAAACTTCACAGCCCAACGGAGTCCAGCTTCCAGGGGATTGGTATCTTTATCAATATCATTTCCATAAAGAGGATACTTCATTTCCAGCCGAAGTGTATCACGTGCCCCAAGTCCTATTGGCTCTATTTCAAATTCTTCACCTGCTTTTTCGACTTTATCCCACAGTTTCTCAGCTCTGCCGAGGTCCGTAAAATATATCTCAAAACCATCCTCGCCAGTATATCCAGTTCGGGAGATCAACGCTGGTACGCCATCGATCTCAGAATGAATAAAATGGTAGTACACAAGCGTGGACAGGTCATCCTTAATGAGCTTCTGCACCACTACTTCTGCCCGAGGTCCCTGCACCCCGATAAGGGCAGTATCATCACTCACATTGATAAGCTCCATGCCATCAATAAGATTGCTCTTCAACCACTCAAAATCCTTATCAAGATTCGAAGCATTTACAACAAGATAGTAAAAATCCTCATCTCTATAGACCAAAAGATCGTCAACGATTCCCCCATCCGGATAGCACATATTGCTGTATTGCACCTGTCCGTCAACCAGGGCGGAAACATCATTTATTGTTGTTTTTTGCAAAAACTCAAGGGCTTTGGGTCCCTTCACAATGAATTCCCCCATATGGCTGAGATCGAACATGCCTACAGAATCACGAACTTTTTTATGCTCATGAACAATACCATTTTTGTACTGAATAGGCATTTCATATCCGGCAAAGGGCAATATTTTAGCCCCCTTTTCTTTATGAATATTATAAAAAGGTGTCTTTTTAACCATCATTGCTCCTTATATTATATTTATATTTGTTCCTTATAAATCTCATACTATTGCAGATTGTCAAATTTATCAAAATACTCACTTCATGCTTTTGGTTTCTGCTTTTCTTTCTTCCTTCCGCACATATAAAGAAACATCGGCTTTTCTTATAACCTCATCTGCCGTCTGGACTTCATTATATTATGCAAAACCAAAAGTAATGCCCATTGCAAAATTATGACGATGATCTCCAAACACCGTCTGAGAAAATCCTGCTTGCGAACAGTCTCTTTAATGGTTTCAGCAAGTTGTACGAGTGCCCTGTCACCAAGATTGTGACCATAAGTATCATTCACTTCTTTGAAATTATCAATATCTCCCATGAGAGTGGAAAACGATATTTTATTTCTTTCAAATTGGCATTTCAGATATTCAATTTTATCCACAAGAAATCTGCAGTTAAAAAGCTCCGTAAGCGAATCTGTTTCTGTGAGATCAAGCAATTTTTATTAAGCCCATCGAGTTTTTTATGAAGTTTGGAGTACATACGATAGCGGTTCGAAAACACAATTACCAGCGTGAAAATCAACAGGGAAACAAGGATGATGAAGTTTCGTTCATTCATGGACTTCGCTATTTCGAGTTCACGAAGCTTCTTTTCCTTTCTCAGAAGCTCCAGTTCTTTCCCGGGAAAAGATCAGCTTATGCAGTGTAAGATATTTTTGAAAATAGGATGCTGCACTTTTATAATCACACTTACCAACATACTATTCAGAGATCAGTTTGTGCGCTTCCGATAAATCCTTATCGTCTTCACTTTGCTGTGCTAAGGTTATCGTTTGTAGCAGATGTCAACTCTCGAATCTTCCTGTGCGTGTAGAGAAAAGCATAAGATGAAGAACAAGATTGTGGAAATTCTAATTAACAATGACGACCATCCTTTTAGACTTTATCCAGCTTTATCATATTGACCTCTGTGCTGGTCTGTAATGGAATACCGGTAACAAAGACAATTATATTATCTTTCTCGATAAGATGTTGTTCAAGCGCAAACTTTTTCACCATATGAAGTGTGGCATCAGTCTCTTCGAAATTCTCTAAATAATAGCAGCTCACACCCCAGACCAGTTGAAGGAAATTCATCGTACGTTTATTATCTGTGAATGCATAAATTGGAGTGTGTACACGGAATTTTGAAAGATGCCGTGCGGTTCTTCCGGTTTTTGTAATTGCAAAGATCGCTGATGCATTTGTATCCTGGGCAATTGCACAGGCTGCTTTGGACAGGTCAATTGCGAACTGATTTGTACGGAAGGATGAGCTGAAGAGTTCCGGGTTTGGAATGCACTCACGTTCGGATCTGGAGATGATCTTCTTCATCATTGCCACTGCGACGTCCGGATGTTTTCCAACAGAAGTTTCTGCACTCAGCATAACTGCATCTGTGCCGTCAAATACTGCATTTGCTACATCACTGGCTTCTGCTCGGGTCGGAAGAGAATTTTTCACCATAGATTCAAGCATCTGTGTTGCGGTAATAACTGGAGTGCTTGCATTTTTGCACTTCTCTATGATCCTCTTTTGAAGAAGAGGTACTTCCTCTGTAGGCATCTCAACACCAAGGTCCCCGCGAGCGATCATAACTGCGTCAGAATGGGAAATGATCTCATCAATATCTTCTATAGCTTCAGGTTTTTCTATTTTAGCTATGATCGGATTGTGAGCACTCTTTTTCAAAAGAATTTCTCTAAGCAAATCTATATCATGATAAGAACGCACAAAAGAGAGTGCAAAGAAATCAATGCCGTGCTGAAGTGCAAAATCAATGTCATCTCTGTCCTTTTCAGTTATTGTTGGCGTATTTATCCGAATGCCCGGCAGATTCATTCCCTTCCGAGATTTGATAGTACCGCCATTCGTTACAATACAATAGACCTCACTCCCGATTATCTCTTTCACTTCCAGCGAGATATAGCCATCATCTATGAGAATAACATCTCCTTTTTTAACGTCCTGGGGAAGTCTTGAATATGAAGTACTGATCTTTTGACGGGTACCAATAATATTCTCAGTGGTGATGATGAGCATGTCACCAGGTTCAACTTCGAACTCCTTTTCAATATTCCCTAAACGCAATTTGGGACCACCGAGATCTGCGAAGATCGGGATATGATATCCAAGCGTCTTTGATACACTTCTTATATTAGTGATATGTTTGAGATGTTCTTCGTGGGTACCGTGAGCGAAATTCAAACGCGCAATATTCATTCCGGCTTGTGCAAGTTTTAACACATGTTCGACGTTGGAAGTTGCCGGTCCGATTGTGCAGATTATTTTTGTTTTTGTTTTCATGTTATAACTCATTGACCTCTGCCTAGAAATTCATTACACAATTTTTCCCGAGATTGTATATGATCCAGGCCAAGAAATTTTTATTCTGGATTTCCTCAGCATGTACTCTTGCCTGCAAAAGGATGCTTTTCATCAGCAGCAGAAGCAAAATGAGAAATGCTTGATAAAATTTTAAGGAATAGACGCTATGTAGTTCACACTTCATATTTTACGTAATCCTCATGAGTCAGCATAAAAAATGGGTAATAAGAATATCATGGACAAGAAATAATTAACCAGTATTTTCTTCATTAACAAAGCTCCGCAGATAGTGTTGATTATTTGGTGGATAGACTTGGTAACTTTGTCAATATTTATGGAAATACAAAAATTTATACTTATAATTTGTCATAGATTTTAATATATAAAACTCGATATTTCCATTTTGAATTCTCATTTCCGATTTGACTATCATCTAATGTTCATGATTTATAATTTCTCTATCTTTCTCTTTATTCTCTGCATGAAATGGTGTAATGAAATGAATCTGTTTGGTACATTCTTTTTTGCTGAAGTTTATTCGCGAGTTATGCAAACTAAAAAGCCCTCGAAGGTCTCCTTCAAGGGCTCTCATATTATTTAAATATGAAATTCCTACATATCTTCAAACCTCTCCACACACTCGATATTCTGATTTTTAAGTTCATCGAGTACAGGCAAATATATTTCAGGATCAACTGGTATTTTCACACCTTTCTCCTGTATCTTTCCTTCAAGGATCAGCTTCACTGCAATTGCTGCAGGCAGCCCTACCGTGCGTGACATGGAAGAGTCACCATTCGGAATGCCGTAATCTATCATTGTTGAAGTAATATGCTGTTTTTTATCCTGGAATTCAGCGATAAATTCGTGATGAAGTACAAGCAAATCTCTCTCGCCGGGTTCGTAGGTCAGCTTCTCATTAAGTGCATTACAGAACACATCCATGGCAGTTCCTTTTTCCAACCCTATCTTTTCATGACTAAGAAGTCCTAGCCATTCAACTCTGTAAATTGGATTTGCATCAACCGGAAGCTCCCATTGTGCAGCAAGGTTCTCTTTCAGAGTTTTGTGAGTTTTGACATCAACAAAATTTTTCATGAAATCAGCATAAGACAAACCAGCAAGGTCGTATTCCTTTTCATCATCAAGAAATCCGAGATCAACGATCTTCTTCATAGCAGCGCACCAGCCGGGATAGCGAAGCGTGCCGCGGAACATTGTCTTTGTATTTTTTATGCCGTATATGTCAACGTAAGGAACGGAATTTCTATTAGGATAGCCCTCGAGTTTGCCAAATTCAGGAATTTCTACTTCCCAGTGATGAGCAAAGAGTTCAGGACCGGGAACATCGATTATCTTCCCATCTTCAAGCCATTTAGCTGCATTCTTACCAGCCATGACAACACCGCGCGGACTCCATGAGAATTTATATCCCCAGGGATTCGTATTTGCTTCCGGTGCAGGAAGTCCTCCGCAATAAGATTTGAAACTCAAAATGCGTCCATTGTTCTCTTTCACACCATCAATGATCCTCATTGCAGACATATGGTCGATACCGGGATCCACGCCGACTTCGTTCAGAATGAGCACATCAGCATCACGGGCATCTTCATCGAGTTCCCGCATTGCATCACTCACATAGGATGTAGTCACCATATGTTTTCTGTGTTTGATACAGAGCTTAGCAACTTTCACATGATATGTGTAGGGTAGCAAACTCACTGAAAGGTCATGCTCGGACACAAGTTTCTCCAACATAGCATCATCTGTGACATTAAGTTCAACGGGTTTTCCATTTGGATGACCGGCGACCAGTTTTTCTGCTTTGCTCACCGTCCGGCTTGCGACAGTTACCGAAAAATCTTTCTGAGTAAGTAGATAGTTCACATAAGGTCTGGAGACAAGTCCAGCCCCCAAAATAAGTACTTTTTTCATTGAAATATCCTTTCTTTACCTATAAAAATTTCTTGAGATAAGTATAGTCTTTTGTGATATCGCCGTTGTGCAGGATCAAAGCAGTCTGAAGTTCTTTTGGAAGCTCAATGTCATTTAGTTTTCCTGTACTATGAGCAGCGAGCAGGTCTGGAACGAACCCCACAAGCGCTTCACTAAAAGAGGTTGATGCATCCTTTGGTATTTCGCAGGGCAGGTTATCGCGTCCTACAACAATGACTCCTTCACCTTCATTTCCATCGATCTCAGTATCTGTCAGGGGATCATAAATATAACTCGGATTGTCTGGTTCCGTGACTTTAATTGTTATCTCGATCGAACCCTCAATATCGCAGCTCACATCTCCAATTACCTTAAGCTTGAGCTGTTTGTCACGCTCAGAAAGTTCCTTCAAATCAGCTTTTGTGACCAGTCTCGGACTGCCGAGTGCCCAATAAATACAGTTCATGAGAATAGTAAGATGAGGTATATACTGCGCAAATTGGGATTTATATTTTTCGGGATAAGCAAAGTAGTCTTGTAGCTCGAACTTCGCGGATGCATCTTTGGGTACAACAATATTTTTTTCTTTTAAGACAACTTTATAAAGATGTATTTTTGAAATATTTTTCTTTTTCAGTGAGATAAGTTCTTCCGGAGTAATTTCAATAAAAGGGAAACAATCCAGAATTTCCTGCGCACCTTTTGATACATTTCCATAACCGGTAAATCCAACTACAAGAGGACAAACCTTATCTGGCAATCCATTTTCAAATATTTCATTACCGATCTTCTTTAGGACAATCTTTATATCATCCACGGATTCATATTCATAAGCTTTTTTGATTTTTTCAAAAGCAGTGTGCACTCCCTCGTATTTGAGATGTTGACCATAAGCCCAAAGCGAATCTACCATACCTGCAACACCTGCATGACGCCCGAAAAATATTAACCGCTGACCTTTCTCATTCTCTATCTTTTCATAATCGATCAGATTGCATTTCAAATCCATCAAGCACTGCAGCATCGGCATATTGTAAAGCTGTCCCTTGTTCACATGTGAAAAAAACACATAGGTTTTCCCGGGCAGAAAAAAGGATGAGGGCATTTCTTTTACACCAAAAACTACCGGGCATTCAGATAGGTCTTTCTGTATGATAGCGCCAATTTTTTTGTATTCTTCATCAGGGAAAATGCGGATCTTAGATGGCTGCACAAAAGTCTGAATTCCAAATTTATCTTTTAGCAGTGCCACATGTTCAGGTACGAGTGCTACCCTGCGTTCCCATTTGCTTTTATCTTCTCTACGGATTCCTATTCTCATAATTGTATCTCGTCAAATACTGTTTTTATTCGTGCCACAGCATCCCGGATTTGATCTTCTGTGATGACAAGTGGCGGTGCAAAACGAATGATATGTTCGTGGGTTGGCTTGGCAAGGATGCCCTTTTCTTTGAGTTTCAGGCATACTTTCCACGCATCGACACCATCTTTTGGCTTGATGACCACTGCATTGAGAAGTCCCTTACCGCGCACGATCTCAATAAGTGGCGAGTTAATTGCTTCAAGCTCAGCGCGAAATATTCTACCCAATCTTTCTGCATTTTCAGTTAGCTTTTCATCTCTGATAACTTTGAGTGCAGCGGTTGCAACAGCACAGGCAAGAGGAAATCCGCCAAAGGTCGAGCCATGCTCGCCGGGTTTGATAGTGAGCAGAATTTCCCTGCTGGAGAGTACTGCACTTATAGGAAGCACACCGCCGGAAATCGCCTTTCCAAGGATCAATACATCCGGTTTGACATTTTCATAATCACATGCAAGCAAACGACCTGTCCTTCCGATGCCTGATTGTACTTCATCAGCGACAAAAAGTACATTGTGTTTCTTACAGAGATCATAGCATTTTTTGACATATCCCTCATCCGGAACGAACACACCCGCTTCACCCTGAATGGGTTCAACAATAAATGCACATACTTCGTTACCTTGCTCCTGCAAAACCTGTTCCAGCGCCTCGGTATTATTATAGGGTATTTTAATGATGCCGGGCAGATAAGGTCCGAAATTTTTGCGGCAGTCAGGATCGGTCGATGCTGAGATCGCTGCAAGGGTTCGTCCGTGGAAATTATTTTCGCAAAAGATTATCTTTGCTTTGTTATCCTCGATACCTTTTTTGACATAGCCCCATCTGCGTGCAAGCTTCATCGCAGTTTCCACACCTCCAACGCCTGTATTCATGGGCAGAACCATTTCAAATCCGAAATATTCCGTCACGAACTTCTCGTATTCACCAAGTTTATTATTAAAGAAAGCTCGGGATGTTAACGTTAATATTTCTGCCTGATTAATAAGAGCATCAATAATTTTTGGATGACAGTGTCCCTGATTAATTGCTGAATAAGCAGACAGGAAATCATAATATTTATTTCCTTCGGGATCCCACACAAAAGGACCTTCTCCCTTTGCGATCACAACAGGAAGTGGGTGGTAATTATGAGCCCCATAGGTTTCTTCAAGCTCCATTGCTTTTTCGCTTGAAATATTTCCAAATTCAAGTTTATGAGCCATGAGACCTCCGATAATTTTTTGTTCTTTTCTGTCGGTTGATTTTGGAATGTCAAGGATAGTGATTTCGGATTTGAGAAGTTGAATTATTACCCAAATTCAAGCATAAACAAGTAATAATCAATTTCCGTTATTCCACAATATAAGAATCGTCTAAAATTGTTATTTTGATTTTTGTTTTATCATTATAAGGCATCATGATGTTGATCGATTTCAGGGAATCGTCTTGTACATATTCGCCCTCAAAATCACCTATGCTTGGACTAGTCGTGGTTGTGCATCCTGAAGTGTGGCTCTTTTCAAATCTAAAGGCATAATAATTTGTTTCCTCACCAATCATTAAACTGTCTATCTTCACAATATTGTCGTGACCTTTTATGTGGAGTTTTACGTCATAAATCGTCACAGAACTGTTATTGAAAAACATTGCTTCGTGGGTTTTATAATTGCTTTTATCGCAGCTTATGCTGAAGATGAGAAATAATACAATTGCTGTTGAAATTCTTAAGGTTTTCATTATTGTCTCCCCAAAAATATTTAATACTCCAGACTGCTTCCCCCTATGAATTCCCGCAAGACCGAATGTGCTGGGACCGAAGAATCGTCTTCAAATGGGATAACTTCCCGCAGAGACTCACGAATCCTGTTCGCCCTGATAAAAGCATCTTCTTTTAACGGATCACCCTTGAATTTCTCTGTCCACCCTTCGAACAGGTTCAACATCCTGCTTGCATACAAGGCAATCTCATAAGGCATGGCGCTGTTTATGATATAGTCGGTCGTGTTTATGTAAGGTATTATATGCCGGAGTTCACTGCTGCGCACATAATGCCAGTGTTCGAGGGTTTGCTGGGGATTATATGCACGATGTGTGGCATCCCGGAGCATTCTGCGGATCAAGCGCAGGTCTGTCCAGCGGATGTACTGACCGTTTTCATTTTTCATCTGCAGCAAAGGTTCGAGGTAAAGTTTAAATTTGATCTCATCATCAACATCCTTTGTCATTGCAGGGAAAAGACCGTGCAGACTGTCTATCAGCAAAATCTGATGATCATCCAACCTCATTTTTGTCCGGTTCAGATATCGCGTACCGATTTTGAAATCATAAAAAGGAATGACAACTTCCTTGCCTTCGCAGAGTGCAGCGACATGTTCATTTATCAATGGAAGATCGAGTGCCTGTGGGGTTTCAAAATCATAATCCCCGAACTCATCTTTGGGGTGCATTTCCAGGTTGAAAAAGTAATGATCAACATTGAGAGTCACGAAACTTAGCCCGTGTTTTTTCAGACGCTGCTCAAGCTTTATGGTTGTTGTCGTTTTCCCGGAAGAAGAAGGCCCGCTTATCATCACAACCTTGATCTTGTCCTCTCGTTCCAATATGAGCTCTGCTGCGATGTTCACTTCATTTTCATACGCGCTTTCGGATTCATGCACGATATGAGGAAACTCACCGTTTTCTATGCGTGCATTCATTTTTGCAATCGTATTGAGATCATTTTTGGTAGCCCAATCAAGCACCTTCCAGAGCTTTGCCCAAGGAATATTTTCTGATGGATGGGACAATTTTTGATTCCGTTCATCCCGCTTGCGGTTCTGCTCATTACGGTATAGGATATATTCTTTTGCCACTTCATCGTGTCCGTTTTTTATCAAAACCTGCTCCACAATATCCTGGATCTCTTCAACGTGTGGTGGATTGACATTTGAAAATTTATTCTTAATAATTTCCTCAACCTGCCCAGCTAAAAGTTCTGCTTGCTTTTTGTCCCTGCCACCCACGGCGATCGCAGCTCTGTATATAGCATTTGCGATACGGATAGGATTGAATTTTACATTTGCACCGCTTCGTTTTATTACATGAGTTATTTCAGCCATTGTAGCTCCTTGGTAACCATTTTTGAAAAGTGTTAATTTTTGTCAACTTGTCAACATGCTATTAACTCTCATTTTCTTTATAATTCAAATAAAGAAAGAATGGGACGCAGATTATCGCTGATGAAGCTGATAGAAACTGATTCAGAAAAAAAATAATAAATTAAGACATTAGAATGAATTAATTATTATCTCCCAAATTTTAGCTTAGAGCAAAATCTGGATTTCATCTGTGCCAATTTGAAATTGGAGTTTTGGAGTTGACGACTCTGTCGTCTTGTAATAATACATCATCTGCATCGAGAGACTCGATGCACTCCAAAAAAGAAGAATTATCTTGTCACAAGCCTGTCACGGCGTCTTGTCTGGGCGGAGTGTAGCGAAGACTGAAGTGTAACGGAGACGGATCGAAGAGTTTGTGATAAGTAATTCGTATGCAACTTCCAACTTAAGACATGCCCTCCGACTCGCCTTCGTCGAAGTAAGCATATCACAAAATTCAATTTGTAAAATAATAAATTTCTCAATTCATTGAAAAAATTGACAAGATCAGTATAAAAGATATAAGTATGTGGCAAGTTTTTTGAAACTGCTTTATAAATAACGTGCGGAAATTTATGAATAAAATTGCTCGAAAAAAATGGAATAAATAATATGAAACCATTAACTTTACCTGTTGTGAAAAATTTGCTCAAATCTATTTGTTTAAATACACAAAATCTTGAAGTAAAAGAACTAATAGGAAAAAGTATATTTTGGATGAATAATTATGGTTCTTTTGCTTTAAATGTAAAAAAGAAAAAAGAGTATTATGCCATTGCAAAATTTCTAAGATTTGAATATAACCAAAATAAATTAACTAAAGAAGTTGCCAATATTGATATTGAAAACTTTCTTCTTGAATTTATATCAAGAGTAATAATTTTATCCTCTAAAAAAGAAAAGTTAGATGCAATTGATAATTTTGAAAATGAGTTAAAAAAATACATGCAGGATAAAATTGAGAATCATGAAATTATTTTCCCAATTTTAGGTTTAAAAACAAATTCGAATTTTTCTTTTGGGAATATTTCGTTTTATCCTTTTACTAAATATCAATTAAAAAAAGAAATGAAATTCATAAAAAGCTTATTTATTAAAAATAAATTAATTAAAGAAAAAGAAAAAAAAGAATGGATCATAGTTCTAAAAAAAGAATTATCAATTTACCTCAACCAATCAATGTTTAAATGTAATATTGTAGGAACAAATACTGCTGCAAAATTAAAATCTTATAATACCGCATTACTTCATATAAATGTTCTAAAATTATTAGTTTATGACATAGCAAATAATAAACCGAAGTATAATACACCAAAAAACGAAATACAATATCATGAAACTTTAATTAAAACCAATAATGCCTTTAGAATAATTGATTATCTTCCGGTTGAATTTAATATTGATTTAAAAAACTTGAATTTTTTGAAAACAAAAAAATCAAAATTGTTATCAGAAATATTAAAAAAAGATTTAAAAGATGAGATTGATAACAGAATATTAGCAAGTATCAACTGGGCTATAAATTCAATAGAAAAAACACCAAATGTAAGTGAAAAAGCTGATTTTTTTGAATCATCTGTTTATATGACACCAACTAAGTATGTTCTGACACAATGCCTTTTAAATATGATAATTGCTTTTGAGACTTTATTGCTTTTTGATGATGAGAGAAATAAATTAGATTTATTAAGATATAGGAGTCTTTCTTTATTAGAAAAAACGGAATATAGTGATTTATTTATTATCGAGCAAATAATAGATTCATATAAAAGAAGATCTGATATTGTACACGAAGGTAAATTTATTAATTCCCCTAAAATTGTATTTCAATTGTATCTGTTTTTTAGAGATATTGTTTTTGAATTGTTAACATTAAAGAATAAAGAAAAAATCATAACTAATGACCAACTTAAAAAATGGTTTTCAATGAAAGAGAACTTGATAAAATATAATGAAAGCAAATCTAAATATTATGAAACACCCCAATAAAAGAACAAATAATGAGAAGACAAAATGAATAAAAGTATTTCTATAATTTTAATAATTATCTTATTATTTATAGGTTTAAATTTATCATTTGCAGATATATCTAACGCAATAAACAATACTCCAGATACTATACAGCTACCAAGAATTCCTATTTATATCGAAAATCACAAACTAAGCAAAGAATTAGACAATTATAAGCAAGTTGATAAAAAAGTAAATTCATTTTTCCAGATTGAAATAAATAATTCGAAAACATTATATAAGAATGTGATATCGGATAAGTCAGCTATTATAAGTGGAGCAGGTTATGGGGCTTTGATTGGTGATATATTTACTGCAATAAATACAGCATCTAAACCTGACGATCTTGGAGGAAATCTTTGTATACTTCTAGTTGCGAATATTATTTGTGGTGGGATCGGAGCATTAATTGGTTATGCTAGTGCGCCTAGAGATAAAGTACCTCATCAAAATATTTTTCTTATAAAAATCTTAAACGGCAATAAGCTAATAAAACAAAAAGAAGTTACAATAAATTACGATCAAGATATTTCATCTTTACACCTTAAAGAATTAATTGATGATACTGAATTTTTCACAAGATGGGATAGCCTATATAACCTTCAAAATAAATATAATAAACCTATAAACTTTTTAAAAATCGATAATAATTACAAAAATAAATTATCATTGTTATGTCAAAATAAAGGAGAATTTGAAACTACATTACAATATAATGAAAGAAAAAGAAAAGAAAAAGTAATAATTGAAGAGATTGAAGCAGAATATAATCAAGAATTGTCCTTAGTAAAAGACAGGTACAATATCGAAAAAATTAATCTATATCGAGATATTATTAATAAACTTAAGAAGTTTCAATTTGAAAAGGAATACGATTTTACTGTTTCACCATATAATGCTGATCAACAATCATACAAATTTTTACTAATTCGTGAAAATTTAAAAAAGAACATTACAGTTCCATTTATTAAAGCCAAAAGTTTTAAAGAAAACATTAATGATTATAAAATTCAAAAAGTTTTTAAGCCAACATTAAATGGTACTTGGGAAACAGTGTCTGATGATTATGTTTTAATAGACACAAAAACAGATGGAATAATTCCGTGGGAAGGAACTATGCTAACGTATGCAGAAAAGCCGGTTGATATACCTCCTCTCCTTACAGCATCGGTTATGCTTATTGAACCAAGTGGAGAAGGATATCTCGATGCAGAAGAAACCGCAATAATAAAGGTAACACTTAGTAATACCGGTAAAGGTCCTGCGAAAATGACGCGTGTGAGTTTAATCCAGAAAGAAGGACCCACATTATATTATGATGTTTCAAACACAATCGAAGATATTCAACCTAATCAGTCTATAACATCAGAATTTTCAATTACAGTTCCTGAAAATATTAAAAATGGTGTAGTTGAATTTGAAGTATCCTTTCTTGAAGAACAAGGTTTTGAACCGGCTACTGTGAGCTTTAAAGCACAAACAAGAGAAATGTTAAAGCCCCAATTATATTTAGTTGACTTTGGTGTGGATGATTCAGATGGAAATGGCAGATTGTCAAAGGGAGAAACTGCTGATATTACTTTAAGATTACAAAATATAGGACAGGGAACCGCAAAACTAATTTCAGTAGAAATTATTGATGATCCTATAGATAATCTTTTCGTTATTTCAGATAATCATTTTGAGATTGGTAATCTAGAATCCAGCATGTCTAAAGACATTATATTTACAATCTCGTCGAATAAAAGAGTTAACGATGAAGTCGATATTGATATTAATATTAGCGAAAAAAGACCACAATTTTCTTTAAGCAAGAGTCTTGCATTGGAGTTTGAGAAAGCACAAAAAAAACTGGAACCAGTAGTTTTTGCAGCAAGCGATCAAGAGAAGGGAATTGCTTTTTCAGAAGGATTTTCAATAGATATAGAAAAGAATGTTCCTATATCTAAAAGGAAAAGTAATGCACTGGCAGTAATCTTCGGGATCGAAGATTATAAAAATGTCTCAAATGTTACCTTTGCTCATCGGGATGCTCGTTTCATCAAAGAATACTTTAATAAGACGCTTGGAATCGAAGAAAATAATATTTATTATAAAGTAAATGAAGATGTGGGCAAAGCAGAATTCGACAAAGTATTCTCCAAAGGTGGGTGGCTTGATAAACGTGTGAAGGATGGGAAAACGGAGATTTATTTCTATTATGCAGGGCATGGCTCACCGGACATAAAACAGAACAAAGCATATTTAATTCCTTATGATGGCGACCCGAATTATGCTTCACAAACCGGCTATGAAATAGAGAAAATTTATTCAAATCTCGCAAATCTGAAAGCAAAGAATGTGACGGTTTTTCTCGATGCATGTTTTAGCGGCGCGAATAGAGAAAGCGAAATGCTTCTTGCAGATGCACGACCAATAACGATCGAGGTGGACAGCCCAATTGCTTATGGTATCACCGTATTTTCTGCTGCAAGTAGCAAAGAAATTTCATCTGCATGGCCAGATATGAAGCATGGTTTGTTCTCCTATTTCGTGATGAAAGGTTTGCAGGGCAATGCAGACGAAAACAGTGATGGAGATCTTACCATTAAGGAATTGGGAGATTACATTCAAAGTAATGTATCTATGCAAGCTGGATATTTGGACAGAGAGCAGACGCCTTCTGTAATTTCTGATGATTATTATAGAGTTCTGATAAATTTTTGAGGTAATATGAAAAAAATTATATTTGTATCAATAATATTATTTTCATTCGCAATTTGTTGTTATGGAAACGACATCCAATCCGAAATTGAAAAATTGCCGGATGATTGGTATCTTGTAAAAGTGCCTGTCTTGATAGAGAATATCACACCGGAAGAAGCAAGAGAGAAAGCTATTCAAATTGCCTGTAATATGGCAATAGAAGAATTCGTCGGAATTAAAGTTACAGGCAGGACATCTCTTATTCAGGCAGAATCTAATAATGCAATTACGATGGATCATTTCAGCAAACTTACCAATCAAACTTCATGTGGTATCATCCTTGAGAAGGAAATTATTGAAGAAGAAAATGTCACTCAAGATAATCATATCTATAAAATCCTCACTTTAAAAGTAAAAGTTGGAAGACAGCCCGGTGAAGACGATCCTTATTTTACTTTGGATGCATCATTGGATAAAGATTATTATCAGGATGGTGAGCAGCTTTTTCTTGAAGTTATACCTTCAAAGGATTGTTATATAACTGTTTTAAACATTATGTCCGATGAGAATGTTGCAACGCTTTTTCCAAATGAATTCAGGAAAGATAATTTTATGAAAGCGAATGAAGAGTTCAGACTTCCCAACGAAAATGACACCAAGATGGGAATCAAATTCGTGGTTGGTTTGCTTCCGGGAAAAGAAGAAGATTCAGAGATAATAAAGATAATTGCTACGAAGGAACTTTTGAGTTTTTCAATAAATTCAGATTATAAGACTGCTCTGGAATCTCTTCAGAATTGGCTTGTAAAAATACCAAGAAGTGAAGTTGAAGAAGTTGATCTTCAGTATTTCATCTTAAGCAAATGATTTCTTGTTTGTAATACTGTATTCCCAATCAAGTTGGGAATGACATGCTGTTTTTGGGGATAGAGTTTTGGAGTTGACGACTCTGTCGTCTTGTAATAATACATCATCTGCATCGAGACGCTCGATGCACTCCAAAAAAGACTACTCGGAATTAATAAATATTTGTCACCCTGAGCTTGCCTGTCGGGGCGGAGCGGAGCGTAGACTTGTCGAAGGGTCTATTTATTATAGACAAAACTCCAGAATTACCTTGTCGCAAGCTTGCCAAGGCGTCCTGTTTTTGCATATCCGCCATCTGTCGGATTTGATATTACACACCTCCCGGATAAAGCCGTACTCCTCTTAATACAGGAGATTTTATTGAATTACTTTTCTTTATTTTATTTTCTGAATCTGTGTTTATCTGTGTTAATCAGTGTCCTATTTTTCTTCTCTCTTTCCATGCATTAAGAATTTTTAAGGTAAGCAAGATATTTTTTATTATTATTGACATAAAATCCTTATAGTATTTTTCAAGCTCAAAATCTTATAAATCTTCATGAAAAGGAGTTTTTATGGTAATAGATGAACTTTTATATACAGAAACCCATGAGTGGATCAAGGTTGACGGCAAAGTAGCCACGATGGGAATTACAGATTATGCACAAAAAGAACTTGGGGATATTGTGTATGTTGAGCTTCCTGAAATTGATACCGAACTTTCTGCTGGTGATATTCTGGCAACTGTGGAAGCAGTGAAAGCTGTTGAAGAAATATACATTCCTATAAGCGGCATAATTATTGAAGTGAATGAGCAGCTTGCCGATGCTTCCGATCTTGTGAATTCCAGTCCCTATGATGAAGGATGGATCGCGAAATTTGAAATCTCCAGCACAGATGAACTTGAGGGCTTAATGAATGCTGAAGAATACAAGAAATTAATTGGTGATTAAAAAAAACATAAATTTTCCCCTTACACTTAAGAAGATCCCTCCGACCCCCTGGAGGGTCTTCTTTTTTTTATTTCTTCTCTGCCACTTTCACAAAAGAATATCCAGTCGAAACAAGAACTCCTATGAGGATCAATGCAACGCCAACGCCAAAGGTGTCGGCAAAAAATCCCAGGATAGGAGACAGGATCGCAATGAAAAGTGTCTTAAGCTGAGTCTCGACCGACAGCCCTGTTGCCATGATCTTTGAATCAATATTTTCACTGATGAAGCCCACATTCATAGGTCTTCTTAAATTTTGAAGCGCATATAAAAGTACAAATAAAATTATTGCCAAGAGCTGAACATTAAAATAGGTGGCAACTCCCGCAATTATAACTGCACCCAGCCCGAACAAATAGCTTCGGTTTATTGCATGGGTAATAGATTTGAATCTTGTTGAGAATGCCTGTGCCTGCCGTGATGAATATGCAGAGACGAGAAAAAGAATAAAATAGGTCGCTGCTATGATAACCGTGCTTCTTTTCTGTCCTCCAATACTTATAAGAATTGGAAGCGATAATGCAAATGTTTTCAGAATGGGCTGCAAATAGTCTTTTACTGATTTGAACAATCCATCGAAACTTGCGGAATTAAAAAATGCACGAAGCAGCATTGGATTTCTGAACATAGAAATGAAATTATGAATCGTGATTTTAAAATTGCATACAACGCTCTTCCAGAAAGAGGTTCTCTCAATTTTGGATATGTCTCCATTCAGATAATTCGGATAGGTCAGCATCAGAAATAACCCTAATATATACGGCACAACCGATGCGATGAACACGATCCTGTAACTCTCTGCAATGAAGACGAGGGCACCAGCGATGAGTGCAGAAATTGCAGAGCCCAGCTGGGATGCTCCGCGTGTATGTCCATAATAATCAACCTTGCAGTCCAGTATGCCGTTTATCTTCAGGTAATCAAGAATCATTGCTTTGTGAGTGCCGGAACGGAATGCTTCTCCAAAGGCGAATAAGATCATTGCCAATGCGTACATTCCGAAGCTCGGGAAATAGTAAAAAATTATGAATGAGAAAATATACGAAACAAAAGCAAAGACCATTGAAAGCTTTCGTCCATAACTATCCGCAAAAAATCCGGTTGGAATTTCAAGAATCCCTGTCGATATTTCACGAATAGAAAATAATGTCCCTATCTGCAAAAAGGAAAACCCCATTTCCCTGAAAAATAGAATAATGAAAGGGTCGAAAAACCTGAGATTTTTAAGAAAACCATACGAGCAAAATTTGTAATATTGCAGATTTTTAAGGATCATATTGATATTTCAGGTTATTCTTTATGCGTAATTTGCTCCCAGACGAATCCTACTTGCGTGTTAAGATCTTCAATTGAATCGTTATTTTTTATGATAAAATCCACATCCTCATCAGAAAATTCCTGCTGAGCTCGAATACGTTCCTGGGCTTCTTCATAGGAAAGGTTAGTATGCTGCATTAGCCGTTCAATTCTTGTTTGTTCTGAAGCCATAACAAGAATAACGTAGCTGCAAATTTCATTCATGTTCCATTGTAAAAGCAGCGCTGCATCTATCACAATCATTGGTTTAGGATTGCCATCAATACTTTTTAAAATTTCTTTAATAAGAGGAGGATGCACAATTGCATTGAGTTCATGAAGCTTCTGCATGTCATGAAAAACGATCTTACCGAGTTTCTTTCTGTCTATATCTCCATCCTTCAAAATAGAATCACCGAAACATAAAATGATTTGATTCTTAATTGATTCGTTACGCAATATCTCATGCCCGATTTTATCAGCATCGATAACGGGTATGCTTTTATGAAGAAAAAACTCTGCAACAATGGATTTACCTGAAGCGATTCCTCCGGTAATGCCGATAATTTTTTTATTCGAATTCATCCATCAAAGTTTGGGTTAGAATATCAATAGAGACATTTGATTTCATGGTGCCGTTCTTGGCTGTAGAGATCTTCCCGCTTTCTTCAGAAACGACAATTACGAAAGCATCGGTCTGCTCGGAAATCCCTATCGCTGCCTGGTGACGTGTCCCAAATTTTCGCACATACTTTGTTTGATTAGTAAGCGGCAAAATAACCTTTGCGGCGACAATTTTATTGTCCCTAATAACCATTGCTCCATCATGGAGCACCGTCTTGTTATTAAAAATAGTCAGTATAAGTTTTTTCGATATTTCTGCATTAATTATTTCACCTGTTACAATATAATCGTCTAATCCAACTTTTTCCACGAGCACGAAAATACCACCGATCTTGCTGTATGACATGGCTCGTATCGCATTGAGCAACTCTGTAAAGCGATACTCCGATTTCTGAGGAAACAGGGATTTGATAAATGGTTTCTGCCCGAATTTAATAAGTGCGGAACGTATCTCCGGCTGGAAAAGCACGACCAGCGCAATTGCCCAGATATCACGTATGATACGAACAATGGAACCAAGAAGCGTAAGATTAAGAAGCTCGGCGACAAAATATATGATCACAACCAGTATGAGACCCCAGACGATCTGGTATGTCTTGGATCCGTGCACCAGAAGTATTATTCTATAGAAAATATAGGCGACAACTAAAATATCTAAAACGTCAATGATATTAGGAACTAGAAAATTCATCAGTGTATATCTCTTATACTATCAATCATTTTAGCAAGCTTTTTATGCGGTCCTACTTCGTGAACTCTGATTATATGCGCTCCCTGCATAATTGCATAGGCATGAGCACCAAGTGTTCCTTCAAGACGATCTTCCTTTTCAGTCTTCAGGAGCCAGCCGATGAAACTTTTGTTCGAACATCCGATAAGCACAGGTTTATCAAGGCATTTGAATTCAGAGAGTTTGCGGATAATCTTAAGATTATCTTCAATTCGTTTTCCAAATCCAATGCCAGGATCGATTATGATTTGACCGGCAGGAATATTTGCTTTTTCTGCAATCGATATCGAATCCGATAAATATTGAAGTATTTCCTCGATTACATCATCGTAGGTAGGATCTTTCTGCATGTCCCTGGGAGCACCTTTTATGTGCATAACAACAACTGCAACATCATTATACCCCGCAACCGTCTTAGCCATGTGAGGATCAAACTGCAATCCGCTGATGTCGTTCACCATCCGTACACCTTCATCAAGTGCTGCTCGTGCCACTTCAGATTTGTAGGTATCGATAGAAAGCGGAACATCAAATCTTTGAATTGCTTTTGAAATGATCGGCAAAACTCTTTTAAGTTCTTCCTGAACACTTACTTTTTCAGAAAATGGACGTGTGGATTCTCCACCAATATCAATAATATCTGCGCCTTCGTTAACCATTTTCTCGATCTGGAAAAGTGCTGCATCAAGAGAATTATATTTCCCTCCATCATAGAAAGAATCCGGGGTGACATTGAGAACTCCCATGATATGTGTTCTGTTCAGAGTTAGGGTGTGATCTCCTGCTTTTAGAGTGTAAGGCATTTTTCTTTCTTCAATTTCGACAAGTTTTTGTAAGCGTGTGATTATTTGAGGGATCTCAAAAATATCCTGAAAAGAGAGCTTCTTAACAAGATTATGTATCACTTTCAGATTGCCAAGGACAATAACATCCGAACGTTCCACTGCACCGTTTACAACCCCACGTGATACTGCTGCATCTCCGCCGATACTGAGCATATCCTGTTTGATGATATTTGCCGCTCCCAATTTTATGTCCTTTAATTTTATTGCAAGACAGTGGGATTTCTCATACATTGATTCAATTCCCTGAGAGGTTACACCAATGCTTTTTAGCTCAGCAATGCAATCATCGGTTCTTCGCAATGAAAGAATTCTATCCATTGTTCTCATCCTATAAAGAAAGCCCACAGATGAATGTGGGCTCTTATTTAAAGTTTTACACAATTTATTTAATATGTTCTTTTATAACTGTTGCAAGGCGCTTCGCACCTTCGACTATTTGATCTTCAGTAGGGTAAGAGAAGTTAATTCTCATTGCATCATGTCCGGAGTCATCGCAATGAAATGCAGAACCGACCACATATGCGACCTTTCTGTCTACAGCTTTATAGAACAGCTCGTCCGTATCAATACCCATATGCGCAGGGACACGCAAAAAGAGGAAGAGACCACCTTCGGGCTTCGTCCAAGTAACACCCTCGGGCATATATTTTTCAAATGCATCCAGCATAATATCACGCTTTCTACGATACATATGCTTGATCTTTTCTATATTCTGTTCAAGATATCCTTTTTCCATGAATCTTCCAACAATACGCTGCGAGAAAGTTGGCGGACACAGATCGGTTGATTGTTTCGCAATAACGAGTTTCGTGATTACTTCTGCTGGTGCCAAGATCCATCCAAGTCGGAATCCGGGAGCAAATATTTTTGAGAAAGTCCCGAGCAATATAACACGTCCTTCAGTATCCAGACTATAAATTGTCGGAACATGATCACCTTCAAAACGCAGCTCTCGATATGGACTGTCTTCCAGGATAATAAGATTAAATTCACTCGCAAGCTCAAGAATCTCATGACGACGTTTAAGACTCATTGTCACACCTGCGGGGTTCTGAAAATCGGGAACAATATAGATAAATTTTGGTTTATTACCACTCTCATCGAGCACTTTCAATTCTTCCCGAAGTAATATTGCACTCTTCCCTTCTTCATCAAGTGGAACCCCTATCATCTCGGCACCATAGGCATTGAATGCACCAAGACCACCCACGTACGATGGGAGCTCAACGATTATTGGGTCACCTGGATCTATAAAAATTTTTGCAGTAAGATCTAATCCCTGTTGGGATGAAGTTGTCACAAGCAGATTTTCTTCTTTAACATCCATCCCATTTCTGCTTGCATGCTTTAATAATTGTTCTCTAAGAACAGGATCCCCTTCAGTTGCACTATACTGGAGCGCAATTTTCCCCTCATTATCTAAAACTTCGTCCACAATCTCCTTCACTTTTTTTACGGGAAATGATTCCGGTGATGGAAGACCGCCAGCAAAAGATATGATTTCCGGTTTTGCAGTTAGTTTCAGAAGTTCGCGAATAACTGATTTTTTCATTCTCTTCGAATTTATTGAAAAGAACTCATCAAAGTTTAATAACATATTAAACTCCATATTTGTTTTTTGTTCTTCAACTTACATTTTTTATTTGCTGTCAAGTTAAATTCTTAAGATTCATTTATGAAGATATACAATACTAAAATTGTAAATCCAAACCGATATTTTGCCAAATAATTACGATATTTTGTAGGAAGAGCTTCATTGTTTTTAAGACACCGTAAAGTAAAATGAAAAACAAAAACCTCTCCCAAAATGCCCATCGGAAAAATGAAGCAGTAGAAAAACTTATTTCCTGAATATCACCTTATAGAACTCGATCATTCCCCACACCAAACAAACTCCGCCGACAACCCATTTTGCAGGATCCGCGAGAGCATAATGAGTGTTATAGAAGAAAAGCAGATCGATTGCACAAATTAGCAAAATGATTCCATAGATTATTTGAGCAACTCGTGAAAATCCCCACTGTGATCTGTCCGCAAGAGATACACCAATCCATGCGCAAAGCCATCCAAGAATTGCACCTCCCAGCACGTCGATAGGCCAATGTGCTCCCACTGCAATGCGGGATATCCCTACTAAAAGTGCAAAAATGAAACTCCAAATATAAATAGACTTTTCCCGAAATGAAAAGGCAATAACTCCCATTAACGTAAAAATCGTTGTGGTATGCCCAGATGGAAATGCATGCTTCGTCAACCGCCATCCGATTATATGAAATGAATCCGGGGAAAGCACACCTAAAGGACGCGGCACATCCATAATTCTCTTCAAACTGTGTAGAATGATCATATACGAGAACGATGCGATGAGCACACTCCAGATGATGTCAGGTCTCTTTTTAAGAAACGGAAATAAAAGTACTGCTGCGACTAGACCATCACCAAAAAGTGTCACAATAGCCCATAATCGGTCACCTGTAAGATCATGAGCTTTATTGAAAAATAAAAAGAGCTGCGCATTCAATCCTGTCAGATGGATCACACAAATGAGGATCGCAAAAATGAGAATAGGTGACCACACCCATGTATCTTTAAAAGAAGGAGCACATTTTTTCATAGCTGGATTTGATTTTTTGATAAATTTTTGGCAACGTTTTCTTGAGAAAATTGACAATCAAATGCACAAACTTTAAGCAGATTTTTGAAGAAAAAGTAGGTTTCTATGAATAAATTAGATCGCGTTGTTCTCTCATTCTTTGAAATTTTCAAAGATAGGGTAGCACTTTTAATTCTTGGAATTGGTTTTATTGTACGCATTATTGCCAGCATTTTTGTTACGCCTAGTATCGACGAAGCATATTACGGTGTGTGCTCATTCTATCCCGCATGGGGATTTTTTGATCATCCTCCGATCGTTGCAGTTACTGCAGGGTTTGGCAGGTTGGTGAGTGGTTCGTTCTCAACCTTGAGCTTACGCTTTGGTGCGATACTTCTCTTCATAATCTCTGCAATCCTGATGTACTATATTGTGCGAAGTTTATTCAATCGGAAAGCTGCGATATTTTCGCTTCTTTTTCTTCATACGATCCCCTATTTCTTTGTGGGAATGGGCGCCTTTGTAATTCCGGACAATGCCTTGGGCGTATTTTGGCTGCTTTTTATTGTGACTCTTTTAAAAGTGCATCAAACGCAAAAAGGGATGTGGTTTCTCCTTTCCGGAGTGAGTCTCGGCTTTGCGATGCTTTCGAAATATCATGCGATCCTCCTGCTTGGAAGTATCGGATTCTGCCTGATCGCCTTCGAGGAGTGGCGGCGGTATTGGAAAAGCCCTTTTTTATATATCGGACTCATTTTAGCAGGACTGATATTTCTTCCCAATATTCTTTGGAATGCCCAGCATAACTGGGTTTCCTACGCCTATCAGTTTGGGAAAGGAGTTTCGAGGCATAGTCTTTCATTCACGAACTTCTATCAGGGCGTACTGGTTCAGGCAGCATATCTGCTTCCTTGGATAATGATCATACTGATAATGGGAATAATCAAAACGATTGATAAGAATGATAAAAAAACGCGCTGGCTATTGCCTTTTGCACTTCTGCCGATTGGCATTTTTACACTTATCGGTGCCACTCAGCAAATACTACCTCACTGGCCCATGCCAGGATACCTTGCTGCGATAATTCTCACCTGCGGATGGATGGTACATTGGAAGAAGCCGGAAGTAAAATGGACATTCTGGAGCACAGGAATTGTTACTGCCGTTCTGCTGGTTATGATCGTGATACATTCCATCACAGGATTCCTGAACCTCGGGGTTCAGCTCGATCTCACACTGGAGGGCTATGGCTGGGATAAAGTTATTGGTGAACTGGAACATCGAGATTTATTGAACGAGAATACATTTCTTTTTACCCATAAATATATTACAGGCGGTGAACTCGGGTATGCTGTCCGGAAGAAATATCCAGTTGCTGTTTTTGATAAAAGAAGTGCACATCATTTTGCATATTGGGCACCTATGGATTCCCTAATGGGAAAGGATGGAATTTTTGTGATGCATCCGCGCTACACGACAAGCCCGGAACAAAGATATTCGGAATATTTCGAAGAGATAGTTCCCCTAAAAGGCGTGATGATCTATCGAAATGGGAAGTATGAGATGACGTATAATCTGTGGTTGTGTAAAAATTTGCAGAAACCATATCCGCTAGAGTATGGTAAGTAGTAATAAAAGAATAGCTCGCTGATTAACACAGATCAAACTGATTCCCGCTGAAAAAAAACCCGATTTCGTATTTTAAATAATTCTATTGGATTGAAATAGTTATGAGATTTGCAGGTATTCTAATTCCAAGGACTTCACTTGAAACCTGCAAGTGCGTTTTATCCCATAATCTAATTCGGAATCCAACTATGAATGATATATATGGATTAATTCCATGACTTGAGTGTTTCGCGCCTTCAATGGTAAAAGTCCACTTATAATCTCCCCATTTCACATACCCAAAGCCAAGTCTATACCCATAGAAAAATGGACTCCTGCTGCCATATATTTTTCTTTCCCACACGAGATATCCAAACTGGTGATGTTCGGTATAACTTCCCAAAAAAATAACACTTTTATCAGAATATTTTAGCTTTTGGGCTACTCCTAAAGACAGCGTAAAACAACCATCTAGCTCAGGACCAATATCTAATGAAACTCCAGCCATCGTGCCGGTTGTCTCCTCTACACTTTCAGTGATTCCATCTCCCTTTTCATTAGCAGCAATATAGATATGTAAAATAAAAACCAAAATAACAATGAGAATAGCTTTTTTCATTATATACACTTCTTAAGCAAATGTATCATACCATCTATCTCACAAAAAAACACCAATATTCCGACCACTCGCTCCAAAGATAATGAAAAAAAGCCAGGATTGAGATATCATTGTCAGGATTTCTTCCCCTTATTCTCCAGAAATA
>JAVCDK010000025.1 GCA_030765865.1 Candidatus Celaenobacter antarcticus
GGGATGGTCTCAATGTCAATTCGAGCACCTTCACCAAGCCGCATGATCGAGCCCTCACCGTATTTTTTGCGAATTTGTCCCATTGCAGTATCTAAGGATTCTTTGTAATCTTCCTTTTTCATTATATTTTACCTCCGTAATTGTTTGTCTTATATAAATTAAAAGTTTTTAAAATTGAATATATTGGACCTGAGGGTGTAAGCTGGCTTTTGAATAATGTGAGTTCCTTACATTGCACAATGTCATCGATAGGTATCAAATTGGGGGAAATTTTTTCCCATTCGATATTTCGTGCAAATTTTACCCTTCCAAGTGTGGTATGCAGAGCCAGGGGGCGTTTCTCTTTACTGAAACCGAGATCATACAATGCCAGATCAACGTCTTTGAAAAGTCTCGATGCAGAATCTGTCTCATCTTTCATGTCATACCAAATCAGGCGTGGCCGCTCGGGATTGGGGATCATTTCTGCGTCTTTAAAAGAAATTGCGAAGGGGGCATGTCTGCCAGTAACTCCTTCCACAGATGCATAGATTTCCTCTAGAATCCGCTCGTTCACATCGCCCAGAAATTTGAAAGTCACATGCAGATTTTTCTTATTCACCCATTTGATCCCTTTTGGAATGTAACCCTCTAAAATCTCAATATTGCGCGCAATGCATGCTTTAAGCTCGTCGGAAAAATCTATTGCCAGAAAGATTCTCATCAGCGTTTATATCCTATCATTCTAAGAAATTCTTTTCGTTTTTTAATATCCTTGCCTGACTCAACTCCTTTTGGTGATAAACCGTCAATAACACCGAGAACACCTCTACCTTGTTCGGATTCTGCAACGATAACTTCAACCGGATTTGCAGAAGCACAGAAAATATTCACAACCTCAAAGCACTGCTTCAGACTGGTCAGCACATTTATGGGAAAGGAATCCCGCATGACCAGGAAAAAGCTATGCCCGGAAGCAATATTCTCCAGGTTTTCTACAGCAATATTAATAAGCTCTTCATCGGTGCCGTCTTTTCTGATAAGGCACGGTCCTGATGCTTCTGAGAATGCCAGCCCGAACTTGATGCCCGGCACGGAATTCACCATGATCTCATAAATATCCTCAACGGTCTTAATAAAGTGGGATTGCCCAAGTATAATATTGCAACCCTCTGGAAACACCAATTTCACCGTTTTTAATTCCATTGTGGCTCCCTATTTATTCTTTGTGACAGCATAGTTAGAATAAAGATTTTTTTAACATATGTTTGTCAAATTTTGTATGCATTTTTTTGACATTCACACTCAATTTTTTTAGAAATAATTTATGAGAATCGAAAGCTATCAGTTCGGAAAGATGGTCATAGATGGTATCCTGCACACACACGACGTGATAATTCATGAAAATGAAGTGCAGGCAGATTGGTGGAGAAAACACTCCCACCATTTGACCCTTGCAGATATTCCCTGCCTTCAAAAGGAAAAACCGGATGTGCTCATTGTCGGTACAGGCAAATTCGGTTTGATGAAAGTTAATAAAGAAATATTCGCGTATTGTGAACAAAACTGCATCGAGCTAATTTTCAAGGATTCATCCCATGCTGTAGATGTCTTTAATGATATGCAGGATTCCGGGAAACACATCATTGCAGCCTTTCATTTGACGTGCTGAGGTTCCGGAAGTAAGCACTCTCATAATTGTATCTATTGACATATAAAAGAGGCAAAATTGATTAGATGCAGATACAGAATAAAAATTAAAGCAGAAAGGGATACAAATGAAATACAGACTTCACAAATTTGAGATCAACATGGATAAAGATCAGAGCAAGTTGGAGCAATTCCTGAATAATTTAGAAGGAGAGGTTGTTTCAATTATTCCCAATAATAAAAAGATAAGTTTATTTCAGATTTATGGAATTACTCGTAAAATTGATTTTCTTTTTATCGTAGAAAGGATTTAATACACCTTTCGAAAATTTCTGCCAGTCTTGGGACAGATTCTACTTTAGTAAAATTTGCCTATAGCGTTAATTAATGGTAATCAGCAGTTTAGACTCAAGTCGAACTTCTTCCGTTTTCCCTCCTCCATCTTCCGTGTAATAAAAACTCCTAAAAAATAATTATTGACAGTTCATTAAAAAAAATCAGAAATAAGAGTTATGAACAGGATGAAAGTCGGAGTAAAAACCTCACAGCTCATGCAGCAGAAGCTGAAGCTCTCACCGCAGATGCTAATCACTGCTGAACTCATCCAGAAGCCAATCCAGGAACTGGAAATGGTGCTGAAAAAGGAACTCCGTATTAATCCGTTCTTACAGGATCTCAGTTCAGAAGAGGAGCAATACGACACTCAGGAAGTTACGGATGAGATGGAGGATTTACAACAATCCGATGATGATGGAGACCTTGCTGATCAAATACTACAGCTCAACAAGATCATCAATGATATAGACGAAGAAACCAATGCGCAGTTTGTGTATGAGCGTCAGGACAGATCCAGATCTTCTCGGGAAAATGAGGAATACGAAACCTCAAAAGAAAATATCTGGGATCACATCATCCTACAGGTAAGAGAGTTGCCACTTAACTCGATCGAACATGAATTTGCAGACACTATTCTCAACACCCTCGATGCGAATGGCTACCTCGACACACCTTTTGGGGAATTGTATGAATCATATGGGCTAGCGGAAGCACGAGCAGAGCAGATTCATCGCATGATCATGAGTATCTATCCACGCGGAATAGGCGCCCGGAATCTTTCGGAATGCCTGCTTGCACAGCTCGATGAGGAAACTGCGAACCACCCGATCATTACTTCCATCGTTGAAAATGATCTTGATATTTTGCGCAATCACAAGCTGGATATACTATTAAAAAAATACAATATTACTCTTGAAGAACTGGTTGCCATCAAAAATATCATCAGCCACCTTGACCCGAAACCCGGCAGCCGCTTGACTAATGGAACACTATCATATATTAAGCCGGATATCATCATAAAAGAAATCGATGGCGATCTCGAGATTATTGTAAACGACACGTATATCCCGGAGATAACGGTAAATAAAGAGTACGCACAGCAGATACTTGCGCAAAGCATAGATAAAAAAAGTGCAGTGAAGTATATAAAATCAAAACTCCTTGCTGCCGATAACTTTGTGAAAGCATTATGGATGAGGCGGGAGACACTTCTCAGGATAACTGATGAGCTTATTCATCAGCAATCAGCTTTTTTTCGGGAAGGGAAAAAGGAGCTTCAGCCAATGACCTATGAGGATGTCGCTAAAAAGATCAAGCGGGATGTATCAACGATCTGCAGAGTTGTGAATAATTATTATATAGAAACGCCGCTCGGTGTTTATCTTATGAAATGGTTCTTCACCAGCAAGGTGGGAAATCTCTCATCCCAGCTTATCAAAAAAGAGATTAAGAAAATCGTCGATGCCGAAGACAAAAAAAAGCCCCTCAGCGATCAGAAAATTGTGAATATTTTGAATGGACAGGAAATCGAAGTGTCACTGCGCGCAGTCACAAAATACAGAAATCAACTCAGCATTCCTGCCAGCAGACTGCGTAAAGAACATTTATAAATTGACGCGCAGCACCCTTTTTCATTTCTCAATCAGTATATGAAACCCTTTGAAATATTAGCGTCCGGGGTATTCCCCAAAAATAAGCTGAAAATCATACACTCCAAACGAACTCTTTCCTATAATAAAAAGACAACAGCGCTTATAGACATGCATTGGAAGCAAGAACTGCAAAAAGCTCAAGAGAAAAACAAACTCCTTTTCAACGGTCCCATTTACCGTCTCGAAAATTACAAAACAATGGGCGATCAGTTAATAGTATCCGTGTCCGAAACTAATTTCAAAGAGCTGATGGGAACAAACTTTTATCATCCTGAACTTGCAGAAGAATACGGGAAATCCTACCTGTCAAATGCAATTGCCTTGTGTACATTATTGGAAACCAACGATGAAAATTTTGTCTTTGTAAAACGGAGCGCAAGCGTTTATTTCGGGGAAGGACTGTGGCATCTTATTGCAGGGCAATTTTCAATTGAAAAGAGAGAAACTCGCACGCTTTCAGTCTTCGAAGTCTTATATAAAGAATTATTTGAAGAAGGATCTCTTGTAAAAGACGATATCAAAAGTTGCGTTTGCCTTGGTTTAATACGTGATACAGTTCACTTCAAGCCGGAGCTGTTATTTTATACGAAAACATTATTATCTGCCAACGAGGTTGCTGAGAAGATTGACACTGCTCTTGACGGATATGAGCATGAAGAAGTTGCTCTTATCAAAAAAAATGATCTCGATGCTTTTATGAATAGTGAAAAACTCACAAGCATAGCTCAAGGCAACTACTATCTATATAAAACAGAGTATTTATAAAATGAATAAAGAGCTATTTCATGCCGATAAAGAGATCGATTACAAAGACATGCCCCTGGCTGAGCGTGTGCGTCCGCAAACCCTGGATGAGTTTGTAGGCCAGCATCAGATACTGGAAAAAGACACAATACTCAGAAATATCATTGAGAATAACGAACTAACTTCGCTCATATTCTGGGGACCTCCCGGAACAGGTAAAACTACTCTTGCAAGGATCATTGCCAACAAGACAAATGCCCGATTCATCTTTTTCAGCGCAGTGTTTGCCAAGATCACAGAAGTACGCAACGCCATGAAGGAAGCGGAATACGATCTGCGTAATTTTCATAAAAAGACCATTCTCTTTGTCGACGAGATACACCGTTTCAATAAAGCGCAGCAGGATGCATTTCTTCCTTTCGTGGAAAAGGGAGTTATTGTCCTTATAGGAGCAACGACCGAAAATCCATCTTTTGAAGTGATTGCTCCACTGCTCTCACGCTGCAAAGTTATCGTGCTACAAATGCTCAACGAAGAGGATATTTACACTATCATTAAAAGAAGTTTCTCCCATCCACATGGTGATATTCAACAATTTGAGAAAATGTTCGATGGCAAAATGCTTCATTTCCTTGCTGATTATGCGTGCGGTGATGCGCGGGTTGCACTTAATTCTATTGAACTCATTATAAAAGCATACGGCAAGCAGAAGGAAAAACTTTCTGTCGAATCAATTAAAAAGCTGCTGGAGAGGAACAATCTATTTTATGATAAGGACAGGGAAGAGCACTACAACATTATCTCAGCTTTG
Source organism: Candidatus Celaenobacter antarcticus (assembly GCA_030765865.1). Taxonomy (GTDB): domain Bacteria; phylum Cloacimonadota; class Cloacimonadia; order JGIOTU-2; family JGIOTU-2; genus Celaenobacter; species Celaenobacter antarcticus. The sequence continues at coordinate 5,173 of JAVCDK010000025.1, forward strand.
CATAAATCTTTGAGGGGAAGCGATCCGCAGGCAGGGCTTTACTGGCTGGCGCGTATGCTGGAAGCAGGTGAAAATCCCATGTATATTGCACGAAGACTGGTGCGTTTTGCATCGGAAGATGTGGGACTTGCCGATCCTCAAGCATTGGTTCAAGCAGTTGCAGTAAAGGATGCAGTACATTTTCTGGGAATGCCGGAATGTAATACTGCGCTGGCTCAACTGGTCGTGTATCTGGCAACAGCGCCAAAAAGTAATAAAATCTATACTGCTTATAAGTCTGCAGCGGGAGATGCAACGAAAACAAGTCATCTCGGCGTGCCCTATCATATCCGAAATGCACCGACAGGTTTGATGAAAGAACTCGGTTATGGAAAAGATTATAAATATTCCCCCGAATTTGAGGATGGTTATTCTTATCAGAAATATTTCCCGGATAAAATGAATGAGAAAACCTATTACCTACCATCACAATTTGGTTTTGAGAAGGAAATAAAGAAACGTCTTGAGTGGTGGAAGAAGCTGAAGGACAGGGATAAAGACGTTAATAAATAACACACCTCCCAACTATAATTATTGTCACTCTGAGCTCGCGAAGAGTCTATTCTTTATGAGCTCGTTTTCGATAAATAGATTCTTCACTCCATTTCATTCCGCTCAAGAATGACAAAGTTTTTTACTTTATAGCACGCCTTATCGCTTGCCACGGCGGTGCTCCCTTCAGGAACGGAGACGGACTTTGTCGCTTTGTCCTCTACATTTTTCATTTTACATTATTCATTTTTCATTGCGCAGCATCAGCGGAGTAAAGTCATCTTCCTCACTACCGCATTTCCATTGTACTCCAATTTATATAAATACGTCCCCGGCGCTACCTGCCTACCATGTTCATCCGTGCCGTCCCACATAATTTTTGTCTTAACCCAAAAGTCATGGGTTGTTCCGTCGAACCTGCGAACAAGCTGACCTTTTGTGTTGTATATGGATAGGGAATAATCTTCCACCCTCTCGTAATCCGCAGTGATAAATAATATTTCTGTCTCATTTGTGAAAGGATTCGGGGTGTTTTGAAAGAGGTACAAATTATGAATAAAAGAAGTATCCGGCTCATCTATGCTGATCGTATCCTGGCACTCATATGCACCAATATCTATTCTGCCATTGAATATTCTCGGATTTCCTGCTAAGTCCGTTGCAGGAAGATGCAGCCCTGTTGTGTCCGGTGTGCCGGCATCGATGCAGGGTGAATATTTCGTTAACTCGTAACTAAAAGGATTTCCGCCGACAAACTTTGGGTCTTCGTCTATGTTGCCTTCCCCCCAGATAATAGTACCACTATTGTTAGTATTTATTGCGTCGATACCTCCATCAATATTACAGTAGGAAAGCGACACAGTTTTTAGTGGATAGCCCTCCCAGAATATTATTTCCTCTTGAGAAGGATTTCTTAAAATGGTATTTATTAATGAAACATGAGAATGATCTCCCTGTCTAATAGTACCCCCGGGATTCTCTGAATTATCACAAATTGTACAATTAATGAATGTAGGATCACAATAATTGCCAGCACCACCTGATACAGTGATACCACTACAATTATCAGAGATATTATGAGTTATTTGTGTATTTATAAAAATAGAATTAGACTCAACATTATTACTAATTGCCCCACCAAATCCCCAATCTGGAGTAATGGTATAATTGCTATCTATTATGCAATTTATAAAAACTGAATTTGAATTTTGTGTGATTTCTAACCCACCGCCAAATTCAGCACAATTATCTTTTATTAGGCAATTCTCAAAAATAATCGTTGAGTTATTCATGAATATTGCTCCACCTCCATCCGTAGCTTTATTATATATAAAATTAACACTTTTAATAATAATATCTATACTATAATCACTAAGCATACCTCCACCATTGTAGTCATAGGAAAAACCGTTTTCTACAGTTAGGTTTTCTATTGTATAACTTGAATCATATCTTGAAAAAAAGATAAAAGATTGTTCTGAACCATCAAGTTTTGTTGATGCTTTATTGCTACCATGAATTGTTATATAAGATTTACAATTTAAAGGGAGTTTCTCATTATTTGTAATAGGAGAATATGATCCTGGGGATAAATAAATTGAGTTACGCTTGTTTTTATTAGATTTAATTTTTACTAATGCATAACTTATCGTTTTAAGAGGTTCATTTATATTCAATCCTGAATTGTTATTATCGCCATAAGGACTAACAAAAAGATCGTTATCGGTTTGTTCAATTTTATTATTATTAATATCAAAAACAAATATATCAATCGGAGAAGCAAAATCATCATCTGGTAATTCAACTGTAAATGTATCAATCATTACGTCTATTTCACCACAATTGATTGCCATTAAATCAGATCCTATTCCTGCATAATTAAGATATATATTACATCTATTTATTTGATTGAAATTGATTTCTGAATTGTATAATCCAATACCCCCTCCCCAAAATGTACAATGGTTATTTATTATATTGCTACCTGCAATATTTACGGTAGAATTATACAAACATATACCTGCCCCCACCTGACTTATATTATTTGTAATAATACAATTATTGATTGAAGCTTGTGAATTAACAATTAGAATTCCTCCACCCATTATTAAAAAATCATTGTATGTTCCGCTCCCGTTTTGTATAGTAAATCCACACAATATAGCAGTAGTATCCTCTCCGCTTTCAAAGGTAACCACACTCCCATTCTGATTTCCATCAATTATGGTTTGATGGATAAACGAATCTGCTAGTGTTGTAAAGTATAAACTGGCAACGGTAATATTTATCCCATTGTAATTAATATTTTCATAATAGGTTCCAGGATAGACTAATACTGTATCTCCATTTACCGAGTTATTGATCCCTTCCTGGATGGAGGTATAATCTCCTGATCCGTTTATATCGACAATGATCGTTGTTGGATCTCTATTCAGTTGAGATTGAATGTTGTTTTCTTGATAATGATTTGGAACATTTCGAAAGATTTTAATGGTATACTCACAATCGTTTCTGATTTTACCAATTTCATTTATCCAAGTAATACCATCAGAGTAAAACATTTCGTTTTGTCCCTTGACGGTATACAATTGGTTGGTTTTGATCAAATCTTCAAAAACGATTTCCGGGTCTTCTCCTTCGGGTCCAATCCATGGAAATGTTTCCGTGTAGGTGATATAGTTATCATCTGCAAATATTGTGGAAAGAACAACTAATATAAGGAATGCTGATAAAAAAATCATTCTCATTTTTTCTCTTGAGAATAGAATGATTTTCAGTTTTTTCAATTGTTGTAAAAAATTAAATTGATATTTTATAATCCTCATAATAGTCATTAGTTACATAATACCGGATGAGGGGTAAGTCCTCCGGTCAAACTATTCCAACTATATATCTTTGCCTTCATATTTTTCCTTTTAGTTGAATTAGCAAGAATCATTATATACTTGTCAAATTATTATTCACAATATTTTAAACCTTTTTCATCCCTAAGTATCTTAATAGGCAAATATGTGAAAAAATAAATCATGGAGGTACACATGAAAAAATATCTTGTACTCACAGTACTCTTAATCCTGCTTGCAACTCCGTTGCTGGCTCAAGACGCTGACCATCATCCCTCAAAAGGACAAATGCCTATGATGTCTCAGATGAAATCTCAGGAAGGGCATTTTATGATGAAACAGAGACCAGGGGGAAAAGGTCAACAAATGGGATTTCCTTTCTGGATGGCAGAAGAGCTTGGACTCACTGAAGTCCAGATCGATAAGATCGACGAATATCAGGATGATTCCCGCAAAGCATCAATCGATGTAAAAGCTGATATCGGCAAGCTGGAAATTGATAAGAAAAATACACTTGAAGATGAAAATTACAAAGAAACACGCAAGATCATTGACCAGATCTACCTGAAAAAAGCGACTCTTGCGAAAGAACAAATTACCTTAAAAGAAAAAATAAGCTCTATTCTTACTGAAGACCAGAAGGATAAGCTAGAATCATTACTTATAAACAAAATTAAACATAAGGATTTTTCTGAAAAGCATCCGGAGTGGCATAAGTAAACACTCTCTCTTTAACTTGTAAAGGGGGCATCGCAAAGGTGTCCCCTTTTTAATTTACATTCACAAACACATTTATTGACAGAGATAAAGTCCATTTACAACAATCATCTCTGTTATGAAATCAAAATCCGAACTTATTCTTGAACTTAAAAAAAATCCCATGCCACGGCATATCGCTATCATTATGGATGGCAACGGCAGATGGGCAAAATCCAAAAAACTACCTCGCATAAAGGGGCATATCGAGGGCACAAAAGCTGTAAAAAGGATCGTACAAGTTTGCGATGAAATCGGGTTGAACTATCTTACGATATACGCCTTCTCCACAGAAAATTGGAAACGCCCGAATAACGAGCCGAGAGCAGTGCTTACTCTTATTGAAAATACGCTCATGAAAGAGATAAGAGAACTACATGAAAACAATGTGGTCATCAAATTCATCGGCTCCCTAGAGGGCATCTCAGATTCACTTGCTCAAAAAATGGACAATGCATTCGAGCTGACAAAGAATAATACTGGATTTCATTTGCTGGTTGCAGTAAACTATGGTGGCAGACTTGAAATTATTGAAGGGATAAACGCGCTGCTCAGAGAGAAGAAAGATTCAATTACGTTGGAAGATTTTCCAAATTATTTATATACAAAAGATGTTCCCGACCCGGATCTGCTCATCCGCACCAGCGGCGAAATGAGGATCAGCAATTACCTCATCTGGCAGATTGCGTATTCCGAAATGCATTTTACAAAAACGCTCTGGCCTGACTTTTCTCAGGAAGAATTTCTTCAGACAATTATAGATTTTCAGAGACGCGCACGCCGTTTTGGAGGAATATAAAATTTATGAAAACAGTGGTTCTTCGCATTTTAAGTTCAATGATCTACGGACCTCTTATGCTTGTATGTGCATGGTTTGGCGGCTATCCTCTTCAAATTTTGCTCTCTCTTGTCACCATACTCGGCATTCGGGAGTTCTACCTCCTCGCACGTGATCATAAAGATGTGAAGCTCCTTCTTCCTGTTCTTATCATTTGTGGGCTTCTTATTACCTGGTCGATTTTTTTCTTTCAGCTCTCATATGTTTTGCCCTTATTTGTCCTATTTCTTTTTTTGTTTCTTGCCTGGGATGTGTTTTCAAACAGCGAACAGCATGCAGTTGAGAAAATTTCATACAGTATGTTTTCACTGATATACATTCCTTTACTGCTCTCCTTTCTTTTTCTTGTGCGGTCTCTCGAGCATGGAAAATTTCTTCTCATCATACTTTATGGATGTATCTGGTTGACCGATTCGGCGGCGTACTTTCTTGGCGTCAAATTTGGGAAGCATAAAAATATTTTCCGTTCAAGCAAGAACAAATCAATCGAAGGCTTCATTGCAGGAATCATTACCGCATTTATAAGTGCGTATCTGCTTAATCAGCTTATCTATCTCATCTTTGGATATTTCGTGCTTTACTCATGGAAAGACATTGTGGCATTTGGGATCATTGTAGGATTTCTCGGACAGCTTGGGGACCTTCTTGAGTCCAACTTGAAGCGCGATTTCGGAGTGAAGGATTCATCCAATCTCATTCCGGGACACGGCGGGATACTCGACAGATTTGATAGTTTGTTGATAAGTGCTCCTTTCTTGTATTTCTATTTTATTTTGTTAGGATAAATTATGAAAAAAATCGCATTACTTGGCGCAACCGGCTCGATCGGGCAGTCAACCATCGAAGTTATTAAAAGACATCCTGAAGAGTTCAAGGTCGTGCTTGCTTCCGCTCATAGCAGAACTGAGGAACTGCTGAATTATGGAAATGAAATCCCTATAGACCATTTTGTAATCACTGGGGAAAATGGCGTGGGAATATCCGGACATCCTGGGAATATTCATAAGGGAGAGGATGCGCTTTTATCCCTTTTAGAAGAAATAGATTATGATATCATGCTTAATGCCGTTGTCGGCTCTGCGGGGTTGAAATATACTGTTGCAGGATTGAAAACAGGTCATAATATTGCACTGGCAAATAAAGAGTCCCTCGTTATGGCTGGTGATATCATTACTGAACTTGCAAAAGAAAATCATTGTAAAATTATTCCTGTTGATAGCGAGCACTGTGCGATTATGCAGTGTCTTGAAAGCGCAAAGGATAAGTCGCATGTGCGTAGAATAATACTCACCGCTTCAGGTGGACCGTTTTCAAACCTGAGGTTAGAAGCTTTTAAAAACATCACACTTCAAGACGCACTTCAGCATCCTACATGGGCTATGGGAAATAAGATCACCATCGATTCTGCCACCATGGCAAATAAAGGGCTGGAAGTTATCGAGGCACATCATCTATTTAATGTATATTATGATGAGATCGATGTGCTAATTCATCCGCAATCCGTTATCCATTCAATGGTGGAGTATATAGATGGTTCTATCATTTCACAGCTTAGTTTCCCGGACATGAAGCTCCCGATCCAATATGCACTTAGTTATCCCGACAGATTCGATGCAACAGCTCAATACACAGATTTGGCGAAAATCCATGAACTCACGTTTTATAAACCAAACTTCGAGAAGTTTCCCCTGCTTGGCATGGCTTTTGAAGTCGGAAAGAACGGTGGGATCATACCCACTATTTTCAACGCTGCCAATGAAGCTGCAGTCACACTCTTTCTGCAAGAAAAAATTCATTTTATAGACATTCCGGACATCGTAGAAAAAGAACTTTCGGTGCCGAATATTTACAATCCCGATCTTGAAACCATTATTGAGAAAGACAAAGAAATAAAAGAAAAAATTTATACAAACTACTAAAAAGATAATGACGGGCGCATTATGAGGAAGATATTCAATCATCCTTTTATTCCTATCACTACATGCTTTATTGTAGGATTACTTCTGGGTTCGTACCTAAAATTTCCAATTCTTTATGTTGCGGCTGCTCTTCTCTTCATTTTAATATTTCTTAATATTTTCAAGAGGAAATCTCTTATTCTAATTGTGGTTTTGCTGATTCTTTTTGGGATGTTCAGATTTCAGATATGTAAGCTCTTGCCGGAACGTCATATTGCACATTTTATTAATTATCTCGGCATCGAGAAGGTACAGATAGAGGGAAATATCGTCAAAGAACCCGAAATTTCATCTGATAAGGTATCATGTCTGGTCAAACTTACTAAGCTCGAAGACGTTTCCGTACAAGGCAACATTCTTCTTACAATAAAGGAAAAATACAGTGATTCTGTTCCTTCTTATGGAGATCATATATCATACAGGGGTACGATATTTCGACCACTCAAAAATAATAATCCCTACAGTTTCAATTACCAGGAATACCTCGATAATAACAACATTCATGGGCTTTCTTACCTTTATAAATCAGATTATACGATCACAAACGGGTCAAAAGATCTATTTTACTATCTCATTGTTGTGCCCAGAAACTGGATTAGAAGCCGAATCAACAGATTTTATTCATCCAAATATTCGGGTTTCCTAAAAGCAATCTTGCTTGGTGAAAAGAGTTCTCTGCCCCCTCAATTAAGACAGGACTTTGCTTTATCAGGATTATCACACATACTTGCTGTAAGCGGTTTGCATACCGGAGTGATCGCACTCATCTTTTTAACGATCTTTCAGATAGTATTCAGAAATCGCACAGCGGCTCGAATTCTTACAATAATTTTCCTCATTTATTATATGATGCTGGCTCATGCAGTGCCTTCTGTTCAGCGTGCAGTGATTATGATCAGCTTGATGCTGTTGGCAAAAATCTTGCAGAGGAGGATCAGCACAATAAATATTCTCTTCGCTGCAGCTTTTATCATTCTTGTGATTAATCCTACACAGTTATTCAGCATAGGATTTCAACTTTCCTTTATATCGGTCTTTGCCATTCTTGTTATCTTCCAGTATCTCTCTCAAAAATTAAACTCGCTACGGAAAATTCATCCAAAAATTTTCTGGCTGTTGAATCTTATACTTTTGAGCTTGATGGTTCAAATAGTACTTGCGCCTCTTACTATTCATTATTTCCACACTCTTGCGCTTGGTGGTATAATTGCAAATGTGATAGCGATCCCTCTTATATCGTTGGTACTTCCTCTTTCCATTCTTTCAATTTTGTTTCCGATTTCTGCAATATGTACTGTGTATGCTGCAGCAAATAAGTTAATACTTTTTATCGTTTTCGCAATTTCCCGTTTTGTTGCCCTGCACAAGATCCTCCTTTTTGACTTTCTTTATATGAATAATTTTCAAATCCTCTCTCTTTATGCAGTTTTACTTATTCTGATAATACTTTGGAGAAATTCGGACAATTTAAAGATTCAACTATATAAATTTATTTCATTTTCAGCTTTGACTGTAGTAATTCTAATCGTGCCCGGACTATTGCGGGAACGAAATTTTGAAATCACTATCCTCGATGTAGGTCAGGGTGATGCAATTGTTATCCGTACACCTGCTCGTAAAACCATACTCATTGATACTGGTGACAAAACTTTGCAAAAGGATTACGGGGAACTGGTTGTTGTTCCATACTTTAAAGCTCGGGGAATTAGAGATATTGACCTTCTCGTTCTCACTCATCCTCATGCGGATCATATTGGAGGAGCTCAAGCGGTAGTGGACAATATCCAGGTTGACAAAGTGCTGATTCCACGATGCGAATATGAGTCTTCATTGTATGATAATGTGTTAGCCTGCTTTGAAGATAATAATATCGAAGTAATATATGCAGACACCTCTCTCGTATTTCAAGAATTCAAGCCCGTGAAACTAAAAATTTTACATCCCACATACGAATATAGTAATAAGAATAACGTAAACAACTACTCGGTTGTAATTAAAGCTGAATATGGAAACCTTACTGTGCTTTTCACCGGAGATGCAGAAAAAGAGGTCGAAGCAATTCTTATTGAAAATTGGGGAAACAAATTAGACTCAGATATATTAAAAGTAGGACATCATGGCAGTAATAGTTCTTCTACTCATGAATTCTTGGAACATGTTTCTCCGGAATATGCCGTAATTTCTGTTGGGAAAAAAAACAGATACAATCACCCTGACAAAGAAATCATTATTAGAATAGAGAATTCTACCGATAAATTGTTCCGAACAGATTTAGATGGAGCAGTGATTTTTACATATGGCGGCAATTCTCTGAAAATCAAAACAATAGTATCTGAGAAAGAAATTATTGATTGTGATATATAATAAAAAAAACGAGCCGCCGGGGAAGCGGCTCGACTCTACTAAGAGTAAAGGAGGGAATTATGAGGACACTGATTGGAATCCTGTAAAAAAAATGTGTCAAGTTTTAATTAATTTTTTAAAAAAAAATCCCCTCTTCCAACAAAAAAGAGGGGATAATAATTATTTATCACAATCATTCTAACTTCATTTCAAAAAGTGCATAGGTTTCATCTATGAAATTTTGAATATACTGCACTTCATCTTCGTGTAAATGCTTGAACCTTCCCTGGTACTTGAAGTATTCTTTGATCGGTTTTCGTTCTTTTATTTTCACATTTTGCTTATAGTGAATTCCATCTATGATTTCATAGAGCGGGAAAGAATTTGTTTGAACTGCGAGTTTTGCAAGTTTAATAGTATATCTCGGATCAGATTTCCAACCTGTTGGACAGGGTGCGAGCACATGGATGAATTTAAAACCCTTCGTGTTCTTTGCTTTCTCAAGTTTTTTACAGAAATCTTCTGGGTATCCAACCGAGGCAGTTGCAGTATAAGGAATGCGGTGGGCTGCCATGATCTCTGCTATGTTCTTCTTCGGACCTTTCTTGTAGTGCTTTACAGGAGTGGTTGTTGTCCATGCACCATGAGGAGTTGCAGAACTGCGCTGAATACCTGTATTCATATATGCCTCATTATCATACACGATATAGGTAATATCATCATTTCTTTCTGCTGCACCGGATATTGCCTGTAAACCGATATCAAAAGTACCACCATCTCCAGCCCAGGCAACTACATTTGTAGTATCCTTTCCCTGTACCATAAGACCTGCCTTTATTCCTGATGCCATAATTGCAGCAGTTTCAAATGCAGTATGAAATAGAGGTACATTCACAGATGTATAAGGAAAGGGACCATCTATCACTGCCCAGCAGCAGGCGGGAATGGAAAGCATTGTATCTTTGCCAAACACTTTTAGTGCATAGCGCATCGCAAGAGAACCACCACAACCCTGGCATGCAAGGTGACCTGGAGTCATTATTTCGCGTTCCGGAATTGTTAATCTCATAGCTTGACTCCTTTCCAAATTAGATCATTTGGGGTATCATTCTTAAGTGCATCATTTGCCATATCTTTAATATCCTCAATTTTTACATCACGTCCGCCAAGACCTGCAATATAGGAACGCGTCGGAATATCCACTTCATTATACAAAGCTGATTTCAATTCCTGTGAGAAAATGCCGGAATAACCTGGCGAGATGTTCCTGTCGATCACGGCAAGTTTTTTCACACCTTTGACCACTTCCAGAATTTCCTTCTTTGGATAGGGGCGGATAACGCGGATGCGAAGATTACCAACCTTCTTGCCTTCTGCACGAAGTTCATCAACGGCAACATTTGTAGTCTCTGCGATAGTTCCTGAAGTAACAAGTATCATATCTGCATCTTCACATCTGTATGGATGGATCAGGCTATAAGCTCTGCCGGTAAGTTTTTCATATTCTTTTCCAGCATCCTTGATAATATCGACTGCTTCGTTCATAGACTCCTGCATCTTATAACGGAATTCATAATAATATTGCTCGTCTGTGAGCGCACCAAAGGACCGGGGATCATTCACATCCAGCTTATAATCTGGCTTAAAGGGCGGAAGATATTTGTCTACCAGTTCAATTTCCGGCATATCAACTACTTCCACAGTGTGAGAAAGGAAAAAGGCATCAAAAGATATGAGCGTCGGGAGCAAAACCTGCTCGCTTACTTTATATCCGATGATTGTTGAATCAAGAATTTCCTGTGCACTTGATGCATAGATCTGCATCCAGCCTGTATCTCTTTGAGAGAGACTGTCATTCTGATCTGCCCAGATAGACCATCCGGGAGCCATCGCTCTGTTCACATTGGTCATTACTATGGGCATTCGTGCGAGCCCTGCCCAGTGAAGCATTTCGTGCATTAGAGCTAAACCCTGAGCACTGGTTGCTGTATAAGCTCGTGCACCAGTTGCAGAAGCGCCGATACAAGCAGCCATCGCAGAATGTTCCGATTCCACTTTTATGAATTCCGCATCAAGCTCACCATCAGCAACGATCTCAGATAACTTTTCAACAATGAGCGTCTGGGGTGTGATTGGATATGCAGCGATCACTTGCACTCGTGAAAGCTGCGCACCCCATGAAGCTGCAAAGTTTCCCATCATTGTCTTTTTCATTTGCCCTCCTTTTCGTAATGGATCGCATCTTTTGGGCATTCTTCCATACACATAAGACATCCTTTGCAATAATCATAATTGATGACAGGAAGTTCATCAACTATATCGATCGCAGGTTCGGGACAAATTTTCCAGCAGATGAAGCATTTTATGCACTTTTCATAATCGATGATCGGTCGCACATTTCGCCAGTCGCCTGTCTTATTCTGAAGCATCGAGCCAAGTGAAGCAGCCATCGGGGGCATATCTTTTGCTCCGGTGATTATAACCGGTTTATCATTTTTTTGAAATTTAATAACCATATTCACTTCCTTTCTATCTGCTCTCTATTGTGTCATAAGCCTGCTTTGCGGCCAGTTTGTTTTCTTCCTGAAATCTGGGAATAGAACTATCAATTCCTTTAAAAACCGCATCAATCTTAACAATACCTGTGAGCTTTGCAAATGCACCGACAATAGCGGTGTTCACTATGGGTGCCGTTCGGGAACCAAGCTTGTTTTGAACTGCAATTTCAGTCGCATCAACAGTGTAAACCTTGAACTCATCACCAAAGTCATAAAAATCAGGGTTTTTGTTTGAATTGATCAATATCCAGCCACCCTTTTTTAGACCTTTTGTGACATCAACAACCTCTATTAATGTCGGATCAAGTACGATTACTCCATCCGGGTAATAGATCTGCGATCGGATCTGTACCGGCTTATTATCAATTCTTGTGAAGGCTTCCACGGGAGCACCGCGCCGCTCAACACCGAATCGAGGAAACGCTTGAACATACTTTCCACCCTGGAAAGCAGCTTCTGCCAGCACAAAAGAAGCTTTTACCGCTCCCTGGCCACCACGACCATGCATACGGATTTCAATCATGCTTCCTCCTACATGTTTTTTTAATATTATATAAAAATGTGTTCTTGCGAACAAGACTATAATTTATATTTTTTTTCATCGAGAAAAAACCTATGCCAAACATTAATATCAGCCATAAAATAACCAGTTCCATTCACGTTTCGATATGCAAAGTTCATGTCCTTCCAAAACTTTGTCAATTATTTTGACAAAGAAAAAGCATTGCCCATTTTAAGTCTATATGGCAAATAATCAACGCAAACTGTATAAGAAGAAAACCTCAAAAAAGGAAGAAGATAACGCTCTCTTAAAATTCAAGGGTTTATTGATCATCGCTGTTTTTATTATCATTGTATTCTTCATCTGGCAAGTGGTTATCTCGCTAAAAAAATTACCTGAAGACGATACGCTTATTGTCACTGAAGAGACAACAGAAGTACAGGGTGTTGGAAACGTTATTGATTATGCTCTCACACGTCTTGAAATCCCGGACAAATTCATCAAAACGTATGAAGTTGACGGAAAAACATACAAAGAAATAACGATAAATTCCAATCAACTCAGCTTAACGATCAGCAATATTTTCATTACTGATAAGGTCGAAGAAAAGGGTGGGCAGATACTGAATGTGAGTGAATCCGATGACGGCAGCAAGATCGAGATGGAGATATTCGATCCTTCAACAAAGCAGTATTACATACTTATCTTGAAAAATGATACCACGGGACTCTATGACAAGATCACAGAACTATCTGTCATTATTGATGATTTCGGGTATTTCGACGGAGCTCTGCTTGATGAATTTCTGGCTCTGAGCAAAGCGATCACTTTTGCCATAATTCCCGATCTTGCATACAGTAAAGAGGTAATGCAAAAGGCATATAATCAAGGAAGAGAAACCATCATACACGTTCCCATGGAACCGGAAACGTACCCGAAAGACGACCCGGGCAAGAATGCGATCTATGTCGATCTAACTGAAAACGAAATAACGAAAAGAATGAAAAAGTTCATCAAACAACTCCCTCTGTGCATCGGCGCGAATAATCATATGGGCTCACTTGCAACACAACACGAGAATGTAATGAGACCTGTTCTTCAAGTTCTCAAAGCGAATGATATGTGCTTTATAGACAGCCGCACTTCAGCTAAGACCGTGGCTTATAAATTGGCAGAAGATATGGAGATTCCAACCTGCCAGAGAGATATCTTTCTTGATTCTGGAGAGTATCCCGACAGAGTTGCTGCAAAAACAGAAAATATATTGGATCTCGCATCGCGAAAAGACAAGATCATCGTCATATCCCATGCAAAAAAAGGCAGTATTGAAGAGCTGAAACAGATACTGAAAAATCTTGAAGGAAATAATATCAAGCTCGTTCCTGTCACAGATATTGTCCTTCCAAAAGAGTACGTTCTATGACCGCAATAAAAGCAATAATTCTGGGCATTATACAGGGACTTACCGAATTCCTGCCGGTAAGCAGTTCGGGACATCTGGTGATCTTCCAGAAACTGCTAAAATTCAACGGCCCGGGCGTTCTTTTTGAGATCGCAGTGCACCTCGGCACACTTGTCGCCGTGATCATTTTTTTCCGGAAAGATATTTGGGAAATAATCCAGTCTATATTTAACTGGAGAAAAGATGCTCCCAAAAATATAAAATATGCACACCACCTTCTCCTTCATTTATTCATTGCTTCTGTAGTTACTGCAATAATTGGATTTGCATTCAAGAACACTTTTGAATCTCTTTTTGAAAATACTGTCCTTGTGGGCTTCATGCTCATCATTACTGGTGGCGTTCTCTTTGCGTCTGACAAAATAAGAAATACTACTAAAACAGAAATGAGTGCCCCTTCTTCCCTGCTGGTCGGTCTTGCTCAGAGCATTGCAATTATTCCGGGAATCTCACGTTCAGGGGCGACAATTACGACCGGTATATTTACCGGTAGAACACGCGATCTGGCGACACGATTTTCCTTTCTTCTCTCAATTCCTGCTATTCTCGGCGCCACTCTCCTGAAATTAAAGGATCTTCAATCTGCGGTATCATCCGGTTCGATGGGATTGAATTTCATTCTTGGAGGTATTTTTGCGGCAATAGTTGGATACTTTGCGATTGCCATTCTCATCAAAATGATCAAGAAAGCAAAGTTGTTTTACTTCGCTATTTACTGCTGGATAATCGGAATTATCACCATATTTTTAATCTAAATTATGACAAATAATATTAATATTAAGAAATCTATTGAGGTTGTTGTCTTCGCATCAGAAAAACCAATTTCTGCAGAGCAGGTCGCTCTTTACCTTGGCATCGAAGACAGCGCAGAGGTCGAAAGGTTGATCGAAAAACTGAATCTTGAATACGTCGATCATGGGAGAACATTCTGCATTAGAAAGGTCGCCGGCGGCTACAAGTTTGCCACAGATAGACAGTTTTATCATCTTATTAAAAAGTTATACGAAGATAAAAAAGACATCAGTTTGACATCTTCTGCTCTCGAGGTTCTAGCCATCATTGCATACCATCAGCCGATCACGCGACCAAAAGTAGATGCGATACGTGGAGTGAATTCTCAATATCATATAAAAAATCTGTTGGAAGTGAAACTCGTTAAAATTGCAGGCAGGATGAAAACTTTCGGGCGTCCCCTGCTCTATACGACGACAGATAAGTTCCTCGAATTTTTCGGACTCAATGCAATTGAAGACCTGCCCAATCTTCATCAGATACGTGAGCTTATGGCGACGGATATTGCCGAGCCGCAGAACATGAAAAAGGAAGACCAGCTCGAGCTGCTCGCTAAAAATCCTGATGAATAAAAAACTCAAATACTGGGACTTAAAAGCCGAGCTTCAGAAGGGGATCATTCACAATAATTATTTTTTCAACGACGAAGAAAGTTTCCTGAAAGATAAAGCATTTCAAAAGCTCAAAACAGCACTCGTTCCTCCCAAGGTAATGGATTTCAATTTCGAAATGTTTTTCGGGGAAGAGACCAAAGTAAATGAAGTTATGGAAGCGCTGCAAAGCCCACCATTGCTTTCCGATAAAAAGCTCGTTATTCTCCGAAACTTCCAGTCCATGCATATTACATATAAGAAAAAAATTGTGGAATATCTTGAAAAGCCGATTCCGGATGCAGTGTTCGTTATCGAAACAGATAAAGTAAATACTCGAACTGGAATGTATGCAAAGATCGCAAAACTCGCCCAAACATACTATTTTTATCATCCTTATAATGAGAGCGAAGCGATTCGTTTCCTGAGAGAGGAATCTGCTGTCCTGAATAAAACAATTGATAATGATGCTGCGCGTATCATGGTCGATTACATTGGGCTTAATTTTCAGGAACTTCATAGCGAACTTGAGAAAGTTGCCCTTTACTCCGCGACTAAATCCAACATCACTCCTGAAGATGTGCAGGCATGTATCGGCATTTCAAAAGGGAACACGATCTACGAGCTTCAAAACGCTCTGGCTCAGCGTAATTTGGGGCAGTCAATAAAAGTGCTGGAGAATCTCATTGCAAATAATATGTCGCCTGTGCTGATTGTGATAATGCTCACCCGGTTCTATACCACCCTGTGGGATATTCTTATTCAACGGTATCAGCAGAATAGAACCCAGTCAGAAATTGAGCGTTCGCTTGGTGGTTGGGGCTCGAAATCTTTTATGAATTCTTCAGAATTCTATTCGCTTGAAAATTTTGAACAGATCTTTGCACTCTTGCTGGAAGCTGATAAAAAACTCAAATCAGTTGATGCAAAATTGAACAAAACTATTCTCGAAATGATGATATATAGGTTATGCAAAAATGTCTGACCAGATGAATTTCAGGGCAGGATTTGTATCCATAATCGGGAAACCGAATGTGGGCAAATCAACTTTGATGAACGCTTTTCTCGGTGAGAAGCTTTCTATCACAACCCCCAAGCCACAAACCACGCGCCAGAACCTGCTTGGAATTCTTTCTCATGATGACTATCAAATCGTTTTTATTGACACACCCGGCTTTCTCAAACCACGTTATCTCCTGCAGGAAAAAATGCAAACCTCTATCTTAGGGGCACTTAAGGATGCAGAAGTCCTCCTTTTTATCATCGATATAGTAACCTTTCCCACAGATTATGACACGCAGGTTAGCAGTATTCTCCTTAAATCGAAAATCCCGAAACTCGCAGTTATCAATAAAATCGATCTTGCGAAAAATAAGAAAGCGATTACGGACGCACAAGCCACACTGACTGATTGGGGCTTTCAGGATATCTTTTTCATTTCAGCGAAAAAAAGCATCGGCATCCACGAATTGTTAGAAAAAATTCTTGTGCTGCTCCCCGTCCATCCGCCCTATTATCCTATTGACAATATATCGGATCGCAACATGCGTTTCTTTGCACAGGAGATCATTCGGGAGAAGATTTTTCTTCATCTCCAACAGGAAATTCCATACTCCACAGCGGTCACGGTCGATATGTTTGAAGAAGATGATGACAGCGCTGAAGTGTGGGCAAATGTCTTCGTAGAAACTCACTCGCAAAAGAAGATCATTATCGGCAAGAATGGAGAAATGATAAAAGAGATACGCCTTGCAGCACAGCGTGATATTCACTATCTCATCCGGAAAAAAGTGCGTCTCCACCTGTGGATAAAGATACGTAAGAACTGGCGAAAAAAAGAACGAGTACTCAAGGAATTCGGATATAAATAATCCCGAAAAATGTAATTCCAAATTTCTAATATCTAATTTCTAATAAAATTCCAAATGTCTAACCTTTGAGACTTAAGGATACAATATGGAAGACTATTATTTTATTGCGATCGCAGGAAATATCGGTGTGGGCAAAACCACCATGACCCGGCTCATCAGCGAAAAGCTGGATTGGGAAGCATACTACGAACCAGTCATCACAAATCCCTATCTCGATGACTTCTATGCGGATATGGGCAGATGGAGTTTTCATCTTCAGGTGTACTTTCTTTCCAAGCGTTTTGAGATGCAGAAGAAAATCGTTGATAACAACATCTCGTGCATCCAGGACAGGACTATTTATGAAGATGCGGAAATTTTTGCGAGAACCCTTTATAAAAATGGCTCCATGACCGAAAAAGATTTTGAAAATTACCAGGATCTTTTCAAGAATATGACCTATTATCTGAAGGATCCTGACTTGATCGTGTACCTCCGTGCGGATGTGGACGAACTTGTGAAACGGATACAGCAGCGAGGGAGGGAAAGCGAGAAAAGTATTCCGAAAAGTTATCTCCAGCAGCTTAATGATGCGTATGATAATTGGATTCCGCGTGCCAGAAAAATGACTCAGGTGCTCGAAATAAATACAAATAATTGTACTGAGGAAGAAATAGTTAAGCAGGCAGAAAGAATTATCGAGAGAATTGAGGAATTTTGCCCGCCTTCTATTTTTGATAGAGTATAATAAAAATCTCACACTAAAATAGCGTTGTCATTCTGACCCGCTGGCTGGTGGAGAAGAATCTATTCTCTTAAAACGCGAAGTTCAATATTAATATGATATCCAGTTTTGAAAGAAAAGATGTTAATTAATACCAATCCAATCATCTAATTTATATTCATACTTGTTCTCTTCTTTTTCTAGTGTTTCCTTACCTCTTTTTTTAATAAAATTTAATTGTTTTTTTAGTTCATTATTTAATTCATCTGTCATATATTTTTTACACACTCGATCTTTTATAAGGTCTCTTGTATAAAAGAAGCGAATATTTTTTTCTTTGATAATTTCCTGTATCATTGAAACAACCTGACATTTATCTTCTTCTTTTAAAGCAATGCCACTTTTAAAAAAAACATTCAATAGTTTTATTATAGTATAATCTATTTCTAACTTGGGGATTATTTTATTAAAAATGAATTGATTATCAAAAAATTTAAATAAATCTTCTTCGTTGCCAGTACTTTGTAACATTTCAATTTTATTAACTATTATTTCAATAATCTCTTCTTCATTAGATTTATAGTTCTCAATTAATATAGACCATAATTTCTTTGTAGTATCGATAACACATGAGCAACGCGCAGTATAAAATATCAAAATATCAGCAAGGAATTTTTTATCTTTTGCTTTACTACAAATCTCTTCCCATAGCACCTCCCAGTCTCCCCAGTATTCTCGAAAACCATTAACACCATTATCAATAAATATCTCTAAACATATATCAAAACCAACGTGCTTATCGCCTAACAATATATACTTAATCACTTCTATCCAAAAAACTGTATTTTCATGATGTACTGCTAACCTATAAAGCGGCTGAGGAAAACCGCAAAAAACATTCAAACTATCTCTTAGTAATTGGTTAGGAAACTTGGATAAAATATATTCGAAATTTTTTTTGAATATTTCTTCTTCTCCGAGTATAGATAAACATATTTCATTATTAGGAAAAGGTCTAGTTACAAGAACAGCTTTAATCCAACGCACATCTTTTCTATCGCTAGTTATTATATATAGTATTTGTTTTATTTCGGAATCATCTAATTTATCCCAATGATATCCAACAATCCATTTCAAACTTGATAAGAGAAAATTAGTATCATTATAATCAATCAATTTTTTGAACAAATCCTTCCTCACAATATTATCACGTATTGTCAGATCCATTAAATAATCAGCGATGGACATTTCAGATTCATCAAGCATTCTGCCATTCTTTATTTGATAATCAATTCTTTCAAACCAGCTATTAAGTACTTTAATACCTTTATAAACATCCAAATATTTTATTGCTTCGTCCATTGAAGCACAAAAGCGTGCCGAATTAAGAAAAATACCTAATGGCGCATTTCTTATTATAACTGGAAATAATCTCGCCCATAAATCCCATAATTCTACTTTCTGCTTTTGTGATAGTGTTTCCAAATTGTAAAGTCCTTCATCGCTATATGTAATGGAAAATGTAGTAATAAGATTAAAAGCTCTCATCGCAACCTGTTATTTTTGGAGTGATAACGTAATTAAATTTGACACAAAATCCTTCAATTCATTGCGTAAATTAAACCAGTTTAGTAATGACGCTCTAATTATACTAAAAATTACACTTGGATGTTCATCCTCAAATAATTCATTAATAAATTCTTTGTTTAACAAATCATGATTTTCAAAAATCACATATGCTAATTTTTCTCTTATGAAAGACTCATTATATTGTATTAAAATTTTTAATTCCTCTAAAGATGTTTTATTGCCATTTTTTAGGTGCAAGATGTACATCCATCCTTCTTTAACTTGTGGGAGGATTTTATTGGAAATGTCTTTCCCTGCTTTCTTAATATTTTCTTCATTGAATTCACTATCTAATTCACTCTTAAAATATGAAAATGATCTTTCGTTTGAAATAAATGGGATATTGTCTTTGTTCCAGAAAATATGTGAATTTCTTCTTTCACCGAACTGAATTAACTGGGTAACTTCTTTTTTCTGTCTCTCATCAAGATCTTTGATAATTGATACAAGAAAAATTAGAGTATTATCAACGACAGAAGGAAAAATCGAATATTGGCTTCTGAATGCTACTGAGATAATATTCTGTTTTAATGAGTCTTTAACTTGATGATAAATAAAAGAAAACAAGTTTGATGCCAAGAATGCATTTTTTGTATTCAAACAAGAAATACTCTTTTGGTAAAATTCAATGTGTCTTTTTTGTTTACTTTCACTTATTGAAAAAAAGAGATATCTACCTGCTTCATAGTAATTCGGATGTTTAAACAAAATCTTATTATTGTTTACACTAATAAACTGTCTTTCTTCCAGATATTCGATTGCTTTTATTGAACTATTAGATAACTCTATTTCTTTCGAATATTCTGGAAAAATTGGTTGAATTTCACCAGTAATTATTGGAAAAATAGCATTTTGCGGTAACATCGACATTGGGGGTTGATTATTTGAAAAAATATAAGCAATATCTTCAAAACTAACACTGCAAATCGCTGTTGAGCAAATAGAGATTATTGAGAGAATCTCCGAGGCATCTCTATTTGTTCGATTAATGTCTATGGCAATTTCCCTAGAGCTCCTTCGGGCAATATGCATAAGCTCATCATATTTTTTTCCTATTAATTTTAAGTTTTCTTCGTGTGATAAATAAATCAATTCACCTATTTGTAATAAATGTTCCTTAGGTGATCTAATTATCCCTTTTGAAACAATATCAATTACACTCTTAGGTACCGATGTGATAGATCCAAATTTCTTCCAGTAATTATTTATTATCGAATCATCCCTTATTGTAAGATCGTGCCATTTATGATTATTAATTTTACAATTATCGATACTTGTGGTATTAAATATCGTTAATAATATTTCAATCCTACATGTAATTATCAATTTGTGATGATTTGCTTTATTTGGCAGTAGATTTTGAATTTTTCGAAAGGATGACTGGTGATCAGGCTTTGGATTTACATGTCCAAAAGGATCTTCAAGTATTATTACTTTATTATCAGATATGTTTGTCTCTAAAAATCTTTTAACATCATCAATTCTATCAAAAATTCTATAATCAAAACCATCATTAAAAAAATTAATTGAAATCTTCTTTGCAATTTCAGTTTTTCCACATTGTGAAATACCTGTTAATAATAAAATGTTGTTCTCATTAAGATATTTTATTAATATCTGTTCTTCTGGTCTTGAATAGTAATTCGAATCAATTAATGGTTTCCCTACTTTATTATCCTGAACTATACTATGAAGATTTTTTAGAATATCATTACCGCTATCTCTACCTAACCTTACACACTCTAATAATTTTAGGTAAACTTGCTCAGTTTTTGATTGCGCAACATTATATTTTTTATTTAAAATTGAATTTACTATATCATCGACCTTCTCGTCAGAAAACTCCTCCCATATTATACATTGTTTAAAAATCTCTGATAATTTGTCATTTGAATCTATTTGTTGTGATTGACTGTTACAGAACGATTCACGTTCTTTCATTAAAGTTGTTTGACCGAATTTTTCGTTTTTGAGTGTTGATATCAATTTATTTCGCCAAGCGTTTGAAATTGATATTGATTCATGTTCTTTGAAATTTCCGATTTCTGTTTTAATAAACACTGTTTCGTCTGAACATCTTGCATGTGTAACAAACAAAATAATATTATCTTTATGTTCGACTAATCTTTGAAGTAAATTATTATTTGATCGTCTTTTTTTAAAATGGCATAACCATTTAACCAGTTTGCTAATATCTAAATTACACCCTTCCCTTTTTACTTGTATTTCAATTCTCTTATTTTGATCTTCTTCACCTGCTAACAATAAAGCATCTTCGCTATCAACTTTCTCAACAAAAAGTTCAAAATTATTATCTTTTAACATTAATGAAATCAATACTGTTACTTTATATTGATATTCATATCCTTTAATACCTGTAATTGATACATCCATATTCTTTTTCTCCATCTCTTTCCACTCAACTTCAGAGGTACATCCAAATTCCACTCAAGTCTTAGTTCTTATTTCTTAATTCATATCTTTTTTGTCAAATGTTTTGTCCTCCCCCTTTGGTTCCGGATTTTTACAGTAGCGCAAGATTCCAATTTATCAAGGCGTATTCCGATTATCGGAAGGAGACTGATCTTGCGTACTCAACATCCGTCTTCATTTCATTACGCCGTGACAGGTCGGAATGTTGAGTTACACTTGTCCCTAATTTATCGCTGAATTTTATCAATTATAAAATCTTAAACCTATATCTATCAATCTAAAATCAAATAATGTTTGGGTAGATGCAGGTTTTTCCTGCATATTTTTTTGTCATGGAGTGGTCCATGACAACTCTACATCTCCTCGCCTCATCAAATACCCGGATAACGAAATCACCCAGCAAATCCTTTATTCATAAATTCCCCTGAAAGATTCACACTCAAAATCTTGGGGGTATATAAAAAGATGAAAGCATATACTTGACATGGAGACGAAAAAATCCTGTTTGAAGATACTAAGGAACTAAAATGCCTGAAGGTGCAAC
>JAVCDK010000091.1 GCA_030765865.1 Candidatus Celaenobacter antarcticus
GTTTCTGCTCGTAAAATATGATTACCCAGGGATACAATTCGGGCTGAATTCTGAATAGCTAAATCAACTTCACTCTTTTCAAAACCCCCTTCAGGACCAACGATCAGGCAAATATTTTTATCTGTTTGTTGAAGAATCTCATGAAGTCCCTGTTGGTTTTCTTCTTCCCATGCAAGAACCGGCATGTATTCGTGAGTTAGTTTCTTGAGTAATTCGTTGAAATTAAGCGGCTTATGAATTTCTGGAAGATGTGCGGAATCACATTGCTTGACCGCAGCGACGGCTATTTTCTGGAGTCTTTCAAACTGGTTATCAGAAAGAGAGGTTTTTACATTTCTTTTTGCATAGAACGGAAAAAATTCAAACACCCCAAGCTCAGTGCATTTTTCGATGATCAGTTCATTGTGCTGCTTCAAAAGGGCAAATGCCAATGCAATATGAGGATGAGACTTCTCTTCTTTATCAATCCGATCAATTTGCAGAATCATTTCGCGGGGTGAGAGGTGCTTTATAATACATTCTGCAAGTAATCCGTTTCCATTTGTTATAAGAAGGGTATCACCGATTTTTTTTCTCAATGTATTCTTTGTATGTTTGAACTCGGTATTTGATAGAATGATTTCTTTCGAATTATCGGTAAGATCAGGTGTGTAGAAAATTGGCATTTATATCAAATTGAATTATACAAAATAGTCTTTGATCTTATTAAAAAATGATTTGCCGGGCTTAAGGTCTCTCTTTTTATCAAATGGTGCGATCTTTCTATATAACTCCTTTTCTTCGCTGGAAAGTTTATTGGGAATGACCACAATAATTTTCACATAAAGATCACCTTTACGGGTGCTGTTCAGATGGGGTAAACCTTGACCGCGCAATCTGAAAACCTTACCGGATTGCGTGCCGTAGGGT
Source organism: Candidatus Celaenobacter antarcticus (assembly GCA_030765865.1). Taxonomy (GTDB): domain Bacteria; phylum Cloacimonadota; class Cloacimonadia; order JGIOTU-2; family JGIOTU-2; genus Celaenobacter; species Celaenobacter antarcticus. The sequence goes on from JAVCDK010000091.1 coordinate 910, forward strand.
ATCTTCATTTTGGCGTGACCTTTCAGTGTTGGCACTTCAAGGATGTTACCAAGTACTGCGTCAGATACAGTGATGGGGAATGTGCAGATAAGATCTTGCCCATCTCTATCAAAGAGATCGTTTCTCTTTTCTTTAATATAAACGAGGATGTCACCCGCAGGACCGCCCTGTTTTCCGGCATGACCCTGTCCACGGAGGTTAAGATATTGTCCGTCAGAGACCCCGGCAGGGATTTCTACTTTAATAGTTTTTACTGAGGAAATTCTGCTTTCGCCATTACATCTTGTGCATTTATTCCGGATGCTCTGACCGGTTCCATTACACGCAGGACAGGTCGTGATGGTTGACATCTGTCCGAAGAAGGACTGGCGCACCTGTTTGACTCTTCCAGAGCCGCCGCACTGCTGACAGGTCGTAACTTTTCCATCTGCTGATCCGGTTCCATTACATGCATCACATGTTTGTTTGATATTGACTTTCAGCCGCTTGGTAACTCCCTTTACAATCTCTTCCAAACTGAGTGAAAGTGATATCTTCAAATCCCCACCACGGTTTACCATACGTTGGCGTTGCTGTCCACCAAAGCCAAATCCTCCTCTCCCTTCTCCAAAGAAGGTTTCAAAAATACTGCCAATATCTCCAAAGACGTCTGAAAAATCATTCGCATGAGTGAAGTTATCCCAGGTAAATCCACCGCTCCCAAAAGCGCCTTCAAGACCTGCATGACCGTACTGGTCATACTTTTTGCGTTTTTCTTCATCACTCAGAACTTCATATGCTTCAGATGCTCCCTTGAACTTTTCTTCAGCTTCTTTATCGTCTTTGTTTTTGTCAGGATGATATTTCAATGCCAACTTTCTATATGAACTTTTTATATCGCTTTGGGATGCATTTTTGTCAACACCGAGTATTTCGTAGTAATCTCTCTTTGCCATGTTCTGTTTTAACCTTCTTTATTGATAGGCACGGGAACCGCAAAAGCGCAATTCCCGTGCGTGAGTTTTATCTGAGTTTATTTATTTTCTTCGTCATCAACAACTTCGAAATCAGCATCTACTGCATCGTCATCTTTAGGAGGTTCCTGCTGTGTTTCTGTTTGCTGCTGCTGAGCTTGTTCTTGATCCCCAGCTTGCTCCTGCTGCTGTTCCTTCTGTTGTTTCATTGCTTCCTGATACACGATCTCACCAAGTTTTTGAGCTTTCTGCTCGAAATCGGTTTTTGCCTGCTTCAGGACCTCAACATCTTGAGAATCAAGTTTTTCTTTTGCAACTTTGATCGCTTCTTCAATCTCCGCTTTTTCATTGTCTTTCAGCTTATCACCGTATTCTTTGAGGGATTTCTCAGTGCTGAATATCATAGTATCAAGATGGTTTCGAAGTTCAACAAGCTCCTTGAATTTTTGGTCTTCCTGCGCATGCTCTTCAGCTTCTTTGACCATTTTTTCGATCTCATCTTCGGAGAGAGCACCGGATTTATCGATTTTGATCTGCTGCTTTTTGCCGGTTCCTTTATCAACTGCAGAAACATGCAGAATGCCGTTTGCATCGATGTCAAAAGCAACTTCGATCTGTGGAAGTCCGCGTGGTGCAGGAGGTATACCGACAAGGTCAAATCTGCCCAGTGTTCTATTCTGAGCAGCCATGTCACGTTCACCCTGAAGAACATTAATTGATACAGCAGTTTGATTATCTGCAGCAGTTGAGAATATCTGGCTCTTCTTCACAGGTATTGTTGTATTTCTTTCGATGAGTTTGGTCATCACACCACCAAGTGTCTCGATGCCGAGAGAGAGGGGAGTGACATCCAGAAGAAGAATGTCTTTCAAATTTTCATCACCGGAAAGAATTCCACCCTGAATTGATGCACCGATCGCAACAACTTCATCAGGATTCACACTTTTGTTGGGCTCTTTTTTAAAGAAGTTCTTCACAGCTTCCTGAACTGCAGGAACTCGTGTCGAACCACCGACAAGGATAACTTCATCAATCTCGGACACATTGAGTTTTGCATCTTTTACAGCAGCTTTACAGGGTGTGATACTTCTTTCAATAAGATCATCGATCATTCTGTTAAATTCAGAGCGGGAAAGGTTCAAAGAAAGATGTTTCGGTCCGCTGCTATCAGCCGTAATATAGGGCAGATTGATGTTTGTGGACTGTGTTCCGCTCAATTCGACCTTTGCTTTCTCGGAAGCTTCACGGATTCTCTGCATTGCCATAGGATCATTCGAAATATCAATGCCATCGCTCTTTTTGAATTCACTCACGACCCAGTCAATGATCCTTTTATCGAAATCATCGCCACCAAGGTGTGTATCTCCGTTTGTGGAGAGTACTTCAACTACACCTTCGCCAATTTCAAGAATAGAGATGTCAAAAGTACCGCCACCGAAGTCATATACTGCGATCTTCTCATCTTTTTTCTTTTCGAGTCCATATGTGAGCGCTGCAGCAGTGGGTTCGTTGATAATACGGGTTACTTCCAAACCTGCAATCTTGCCGGCATCTTTTGTTGCCTGTCTTTGTGCATCGTTGAAGTATGCGGGTACTGTGATAACAGCTTTTTCAACTTTGGTGCCAAGGTATTCTTCGGCTGTTTCCTTCATCTTTTTCAGAATGAATCCGGAAATTTCCTGAGGAGTGTAATCCTTTTTCTTATTAGGAATCTCGATCACGACTTCACCTTTTTTGTCGCCTTTGATCTTAAAGCTCACTTCAGATTCTTCCGTTTTTACTTCATTAACTTTTCGTCCCATGAAACGTTTTACCGAGTAAACCGTGCTATGGGGATTTGTAACTAATTGATGTTTTGCTAATTGACCAACCAGTATTTCGCCGTCTTTGGTAAAACCAACCACAGATGGTGTTGTTCTTCCACCTTCTGAGTTTGGGATGACAGTGGGTTTTCCACCTTCCATAACTGCGACACAACTGTTGGTCGTTCCTAAGTCAATTCCGATTATTTTACTCATTTTTATACTCCTTGATTTTTATTTTTAAATTTATTTATCTTTAGTTTTTTTCTTCTTCTTATTAGATTTTATTTCGATCTTCTCGCCTTCATCTTCATCTTTGGGCATTTCATGTTCTTCATCGATCTCTTCTTCGGGAGCTTTTGCCACTGCAACGCGTGCAGGACGGAGCACTTTATCATTGAGGATATAACCGCTTTGAATACAATCGAAGATGATATTATCATCAAAACCTTCTTTTGGAGTGCAGATGATCGCCTGGTGATATTGAGGATCAAATTCTTCTCCCACAGCGTGTATACGCTTCAGTCCGTATTTCTTTAGTAAGTCTTTGAGCTGATCATGGATCATAACAATACCTTTGCGGAAATTATCCGGCACCTGATCTGAATCAGCAGATTTCATTGCCATCTCGAGATGCTCATACACATTGATAAGATCCAAGATGAGGTCTTTATTAGCGTTTTTGATCCAATCGATCCTATCTTTTTCATTGCGCCTGCGGAAGTTTTCAAATTCTGCTGCTGCTCGTAACCATCGGTCTTTGTAGGAGTTTGCTTCTTCTTGAAGTTTTTCGATTTCCTCTTCAAGCATTTTTATCTTTTCCTGTTCAAATTCATTATTAATGTCGTTTTCTGTTTCAATATCCTTTTTCTTTTTGGTCATTCATTACTCCTAAATATAAATAATTTTAACCACGAAAGGCACGAAAAGCGCGAAACTGGACTGGAAGAAAAATATTCCGCAAGACATAATCTCGTTAATTTCATGATTTTTTTGGCTCATAACACAATCCTTTCAATCCCTGCTTTTGGGAAAGATGAAAAGTTCACCAGTAAACCCAGCTTCAAATTAGTTGCTCTTAGATAATTTAAGATTTGCGATCTATGAATATCAGAAATTTCAGTTACTGCTTTTATTTCAATAAGAATCGAATCGAAGCATAAAAAGTTTGCTCTGTAAGTTTGATTTAAAGTAGTATTTTTATAACTTAATTTAATTTCTTTTTGGCTTTGAAAAGGGATTTTTCTTAAATCTAACTCTTTTTCCAAACACTCTTGATATACTGCTTCCAAAAACCCTGCCCCTATGTTTTTATAAACTTCAAAAATTGCACCCTGAAGCGCATAACTTTCTTCTTTATAAACTATTTTTTTGTGATTTTCGTGTTTTTTGTGGATCATAATATTACACTGCTCTGCATGGCATGACCGTTCCTTTTGTTGTCATTTCTGTGATCATGCGTGTGGCAAAGCATATTATAGGGATATTCTCGCGATAATCCATTCGTTTTGTGCCGAGAATTCCTATAAAACCGGGCAGATCCATCACACGATATCTTCCAAAGATAAGAACGAGATCTTTAAACTCGTTACCTCTGATCTCATCGCCCATGAGAATCGTGTAATCCTCTGTTGCATATTGCTGAAAAATATTAAGGAAATCTTTCTTATTATCAATGATCTTGAGCAATTGCACGATCTTTTCCTGAGAATTGAATTCCGGTTGATTTATAAAACCAACCTCTCCTTCAAAGCGAATATTATACTGTTTTACCTGTTGAATTATTTTCTTTATTTCTGACAGGATATCAAACAGAAATGATTCCTTTTGAGCATCGAGAGCGAGATCATCAAAATTGACTTTCTCGATCTTATGGATGGGCTTCCCTGAAATTTTTGTATTGATATAGCGGTTCAAGGCGTTGATTTGTGCATCCGAGAGGGAATAGGTGTTATGAAGCGTAAAAGTCTTTTCAATACCGCCTTCAAGGTTCACTACGATGAGGAGTTTGTTGCCTTCGATCTTGAATATCTGAAGAGACTGCAAAATACCAAGTGAATAATCGGGCTCTGCAATGATGCTCAATTGGCCAGAAATTTGAGCAAGGAATCTATGCACTGCTCTGAGCATTCGATCAAGACTCTGATAATTTTCAGACAAGAGCTGTTGCATCAGTTTTATTTTTTTATCAGGAATACTCTTATCAAAATCAATAATATCATTTATATAAAATTTATATCCTTTTTCAGTAGGCGTCCTACCTGCTGATGTATGGAGCTGCTCAATATATCCTTTTTCTGCAAGTACTGCCATCTCATTTCGGATTGTTGCTGAACTTAGGTCGAATTCATAGCAGTCCGAAAGCACTTTTGAGCCCACTGCCTGGGCATTCTTGAGGTATTCAAGGATTATAGCTCTAAGCAGTTTTTTCTGACGTTCAGTTAAAGAAATTTTAAGCTTATCTATATTATTTTGCATGATTATTTATTCAATTTTAGCACTTCGTTTGCCGGAGTGCTAATTTTATCTAAAATGTAGGTCAGCCCTATGTTTTGTCAAAAATTTAATTGGTATTCTCCTAAGTATAAATAAACTTAACCACAAAATACTTTAAACCACCCATCTTCGCTACGCTACGCCTTGGCAGGCAGAGAAAATATTGAAGAACAATAATAATTATATTTTCTGAATCAGTGTTCACCCTGTGAAATAATCCCGATATATTTGTCCCGTGAAATTTCATCTTTATGTATTTAACTTGGATTTCACCGGGATCGTATCGGGACTGTTCCTGCTTTTCAGGATTTCACGGGGTTAATCAGTCTAATCCGCGTAATCAGCGTTTTACATGTCACAACGGAATGAAATGAAGTTGGATTCTTTTTTTTCATGTCTTTCGCTTGCCCCGTAAGGAAGAATGACCCCAGTTGAGTAAAAAAATTCAACGGGGTAAACTGTATCGGGGTGCTTTTCGTGGTTCCAAATATTCTATTCCTCGTAAAACTATTCCTCTGTTTGGTAAAATCAATTCTAAAAAATTGACAGGAATTTATCAATTTTTTTAGAATTTACAAAGTTAGTATGGATAAAAAAATATTAGTACGAATAATTGCAGGCAGCAAATCCGATATGGAATATGTTGAACAAACCAAAAAGGTGCTCGACGATTTTGGTGTACCTTACGACATGCACATTTCTTCTGCACATAGAAATCCGGAAAGAACGGAAAAACTCGCCAAAGATGCAGAAAATAATGGCGTTCAGGTTATTATTGCTCTTGCAGGTATGGCTGCTGCGCTCCCTGGTATTATTGCTGCAATGGTTACTATTCCTGTTATTGGTGTTCCTCTTCCCGGCTCTGCGCTCAATGGCATTGATTCGCTCTATTCCATTGTGCAGATGCCCACAGGTATTCCTGTTGCAGGAGTTGGCATTGGCAATTCCGGCGCAAAGAATGCTGCTTACCTTGCAGTTTCGATATTGAGTTTGCATGATGAAAAATATAAGGAAAAAATAAAAAAATACAGATCTAGCTGGAATGACTAAATAGTCCTACAGCTAGAAAGGAGAAAGATGAAAAAAATTGTATTTATTTGTGCATTTGTAATATTCACCCTGTTAATAAGTTTTACATTATGGGGTGCATTATTATTAAATGAAAACTTTGACTATACTGCAGGTCAGAATTTAACAGATAATGGTTGGACTGCACATAGCGGAGCAGGTACAGAGCCTATTACAATATCTTCTGGTGGATTATCATATTCAGGATACGCTTCCTCAGGTATTGGCAATGCTGCTTTAGTAGATAATTTTGGAGAAGATGATAATAGATCATTTGATGATGGTGTATCTTCTGGAGTTATTTATACTTCTTTTCTAGTAAATGTATCGACTGATTCGGCACCTACAGGTTATTTTCTTCATTTGAGTACAAATCCCCTTAGTACAACATACTTTAGGGCAAAAGTATTTGTCCAAGCAGACGGAGAGGGATTTAAATTTGGATTAAGTATGAAAAATAATACTGCTACTGGGTATTCTTCTGCAGCTTATGATTTTAATGTTACTTACCTGCTAGTTGTGAAATATGAGTTTGTTGATGGAGATGGTAATGATGAAGTTAACTTATTTATTTTTAGTTCTGGAGTACCTAGTACAGAACCAGTTTCACCCGCGTTAGGACCGTTTAGTGATACAACTGAACCTTATAATCTTGGTACGATATGTTTGCGACAATTTATTTCTTCTCAAAATAGTATTATTGACGGTATTAGAGTTGGTACAACATGGGCTGAAGCCACCCTCCCCGTCGCTCTCTCATCCTTCACTGCACAATATCTCAACAGCAAACCAACTCTTTATTGGCAAACTCAATCCGAGGAAGACAATATGGGCTGGTTCATTTACAGGAATACAACAGAAGATTTCACATCTGCAGAAAAAATCACTGGTATGATCGATGGGCACGGCACCACAACACAGCCCCAATCCTATATTTATGAAGACGCAGAACAGCTCCAAGTTGAGCAGACCTATTATTACTGGCTCGAGAGTGTGGATTACAGTGGCACACTCCATCATTTCAATATGGTTGCTCAAGTAACTATTCCTCATTCCGATGATCCCGGGCAAAATGTTACTCCTCCTGTTGCTTACGATATTACCGCAGATCCCAATCCTTTCTCCTATTCTACAGAAATCACTTTTGCTATTGATCAAATCAGTATGGTTGATGTAGCTATTTATAATGTAAAGGGTCAGCGGGTAAAATCCTTTGGTTCGGTTATGACCAATGTAGATGAAGAAGTTAGCTTCCATTGGAATGGAAAGGATAATGCAGGCAAAGCGCTTTCCAATGGAGTGTATTTATATTCAGTAAAAGTCAATGGAAAAGACTATGCTACCAAGCAGTTGATATTGATGAAATAAATTTCCTAATATTACTCGTTCCCAACGCCTTCGTTGGGAACGCAACTTTAGGGGCTGAATATATTCAGCCCCTACTTCTTTTCACCTTCTACTGCAGAACCATCTGAAAATAACAATATAAATCGATTTTTAAATAAGATGAAATCATTGAGATTAAGAAAATAGTATTTTATTTATTCCCTTTAACACTCGTTCCCAAAGCTTTAGGACGTTAAATGCGAAGCATATTTAACTGTTCCCTCGTTGGGAACGCAACTATCGGGGCTGAATATATTCAGCCCCTTTTTTTTATCACGAAAACGCAGAAAACAAAATTCCTGTAAAAAAACGATCGTTATCTGATAGGAACGAAGGATCTATTCTTATAAAAATGTAATGTATGGCAGGTAGGATTGGTTGAGTACTGTAACACAAGATTCCAACCTGTCAAGGCGTAGTGAAACGAAGACTGATCTTGCGTACTCAACATCGGAATGTTGAGTTACCATTACTTATTTCCTCCTATACCAATTACTGAGACGTCACTGACCACTGTATGACGGCAACCTTGCTGAATCATCCTTATTCATTACAATAATTTTGATTGAAGATTGAAGAACACTGTTTTGAGATTTCAGAAGTGACTATTTTTATGTAATTTTCAGCGTGTTCTGAGAAAATAGATTCTTCGCTCCATTTCATTCCGCTCAAGAATGACAAACCTTGTTTAAGGTTTATCAGAATCGGGTGAGTGCTATGAGAGTAAAGAATGGAACACAGATCCAGAAAATATAATAAAGAAAATAATATAATGAATTCTTAATCTGTGAGGATCAGTTCAATCTGTGTGATTCAGTGAGTTAATAATTTGAAATTTGAAATTTGAAATTTGAAAATTAATTTTAATTCTTTATCTGTGTTCATTTGTGAAAATTTGTGTTAATTAGTGGTTAAAAATTCTTGATCTGCGGAAATCTGCTTAATCTGTGTTCATCTGCGTCCTATTTCTAGAATAATAATTGATCCTATCTATTACCCTTAAAAGGTTTCTTCCTCTCAAAATCAGGTACGAAATCATCTATGTCTTTCCTCAATTTGAAATCTTGAGGAAATTGCACTAACATATTCCGAAATCCCAAACTCAAGGCATGTTCATGCACTTCCTCAAACTCCTCTAATGTAATGCGTCTATGTAAAAAAGATTTCTTTGAAAATTTTTCATTATGCAAAATAATTGCTGAAGGATAGTACTGTGACATCAAACTTATTGGAATGTCTTTCCCAAATTCGATAAAAAGAGTCGAGAGTATATCTTTCGAGTTCTGCATGTGATCCGGCAAAATGAGATGTCGAACTAGAACTCCTTTTGTTGCGATCAGTTTTTCTTCCGTAAAAGAATCCAGAAATCCCTTTTGCCGAACCATTTCGATGAGTGATTCAAGAGCTCTTTCAGGATAATCTTCAGCATTGGAAAGTTCTTTTGCTAATTGTTTGTCGGCATATTTGAAATCAGGCATGTAGATATCCGCATATTCTACAAGAGATTTAACACTTTCAACTTTCTGATATCCGGACATGTTGTATAAAATGGGAAGAGAGATATTTTGTTCTCTTAGTAGCTCCACAATTTCGATTGTATGCGGGAAAAAGTGATCGGGAGTAACAAAATTTACATTATGGATATTATAAGATCGAACAAGTTTTTTAAATTCGAGAACAACCTGTTCAGAAGTGTAACTGTTACCGAGTCCTTCAAAGGATATTTGATAATTCTGGCAGTAGCAGCACTTAAGAGAACATCCGGTTAAGAAGACTGTTCCTGAGCCATTTGTTCCTGAAATTGGAGGTTCTTCGCCAAAATGTGCTCCAATGCTTGCAATTTTAAGTTTATCTGTTTCCCCGCAATATCCAGTCTGTCCTACAGTTCGATCTACTTTACATTCTCGGGGACAGAGAGTGCAGTTCTGATAATTTGTTTTAAATACTTGATTATAAATTATATTCATATTGTTAATACTACTTGTCGCACTTCGACAAGCTCAGTGTGACATGATCAAATATCAGAGATTCTTGATCTTCTCAATAATATCTGTCGTTGATTTGCCTTCCACAAATTTCAAGCTTTTTACTTTTCCGCCGAGTGCAAGCACAATATCGCTTCCAATAATATCCTGCACAGCCCAATCACCGCCTTTGACAAGGATATCCGGTTGTATTATTTTAATAAGCTCGTAAGGAGTGTCTTCATCAAAAATACACACATAATCCACAGATTTGAGGTTATCGAGCACTACAGCTCTGTCCTGCTGATAATTAAGAGGACGATCAATACCCTTGAGTCTTCGCACAGACTCATCACTGTTCAATCCAATTATCAGGATATCTCCAAGTTTCTTGGCATTATTCAAGTATTCAATATGCCCTCTGTGAATGAGATCGAAGCAGCCATTGGTGAATACTATTTTCCTATCTGCGTCATGAAGGTTCTGTGCAATTCCGACTATCTCTTCTCTTGTAAGGATCATTTGTTATTCCATTTCTTTAATGAGTATAAAATTTCTTCAGGAGAAGCTGTTGCAGCGCCAACTTTTCCGCACACGACACCTGCTGCATGGTTTGCGATTATAGATGCGGTCTTGATGTCGCAGTTTGCGGTAATCGCAAGCATGAGAGTACTGATGACTGTATCACCTGCACCCGAGACATCATACACTTCCTGAGAAAAGGTGGGTATCTGCCAGCTGTTGTTTTGATCATCACAAATGAACATACCCTTTGAACCGAGAGTGATAACAACATATCTACAGCTTAGTTTGTCCATGAGCTTCTGTGCAATGACCTTTAGATCTTCATCAGATTTGATCTCAAATTGTAGATTTTTCTCTGCTTCATGTTTGTTCGGTTTGAAAAAAGTCACATTTTTGTATTCAAAGAAATTTCTGGCTTTTGGGTCAACTCCGATGAATTTGTTGTGCTTTTGTGCAAGAGATGTGAAAAGATGAATAAGCTCTTTTGTCAGCAGTCCTTTATTGTAGTCCTGAAGAATGATGCCGTCGATTTCAGGAATAATTTTCTCGGCAAAGTTTTTGATTTCTTTATACATTTCACTATCGATCTCATCATCCTTCTCGAAATCGATGCGTACGAGCTGCTGGTTACGTGCGATCACCCGTGTTTTTTGGGTTGTCGGACGAAGTGAGCTATAAAATATACCCTCATCAGAAATGTTGTTATCGCGGAATATCTGCCGCAATTGATTTCCACTCTGATCATTTCCAACTGTTCCAATTATAAGAGGTTCAGCACCAAGTGCTTTAATATTTTGGGCAACATTTGCAGCACCGCCGGGACCAAATTTTTCTTTCTCGACCTTTACAACCTGTACCGGTGCTTCAGGTGAAATTCGATCAACATCTCCGATGATGTAGTGGTCCAGCATAAGGTCACCGACAACAAGTATTTTCTTGGAAGCTATCGATTCAAATATTTTATTGAGAGTAAATTCTTCAATATTCATTTTACTCCTTCAAGCAAAGAATTTAACCATCCGACTACGCTGTGCTTCGCCGTGACAGACGAAAGGCACGAAGTTCACGAAAAATTGCTGAAGATTAGATTTAATATTTTTTCTTAATTTCATAATACAATCCTTTCAATCTCTACTTTAGGATAAGATGAAAAGTTTACTAATAAACCTAGTTTTAATCCAGCAGCTTTAAGATAATTTAAGAGTTGAGCTTTATGAATATTAGAAATTTCAGATACTGCTTCCGGAAATCCATGTCCTAAAATTTTATACACTTCAAACATTGAGTCCTGAATTTTATAGCTTTCATTTCTATAAATTATCTTTTCGTGTTTTTTGTGGTTCATATTACTCTTTCAAATGGATGGGGTAATTCCCATCAAAACACGCAAAACAAAAATCTTTCTCATCATTAATGAGACTTTTCAGCTCAGGCACAGTAAGATAACGAAGCGAATCAGCATGTAGAAAAGTAGCAATGTCTTCGACTGTTTTTTGATTTGCAATAAGTTCTTCCATTGTGGGGGTGTCTATTCCATAATAGCAGGAATATTTTACCATAGGGGAGCCGATGCGCACATGAATCTCTTTTGCACCATGCCTTCTTACCATTTTGACGATCTTTCTTAATGTGGTTCCCCTGACGATCGAGTCATCGATCAGCGTGACTTTTTTTCCTTCCAGGTAACCGGGGAGTGCGTTGAATTTCTGGCTTACATTCTCGTCCCGAATTGTCTGTTCCGGTGCAATAAATGTGCGTCCGACGTAGTGATTTCGGATGAGACCAAGACTGAAATCCATACCAAGTTCTTTTGCATATCCGAGCGCTATAAAATTGCTCGAGTCAGGCACTGGCATGACAACATCAGAGATGATATCCTCTTTTTTGGCGAGTTTTTCACCGAGTTTTTCACGAAATGCATAGACTGCATTATCATATACAATACTGTCTGGACGTGAAAAATATATGAGTTCAAAAATACAGTGTGCAGTATGTTTTCTGCTTCTGAACTCGTCAGGATTTAGCTGGATTGATTCCATTCCCTTTTCATTTACATGAATGATCTCGCAAGGTGACACTTCTTTTTTGAATTGAGCTCGAATGATGTCCAGGCAGCAGGATTCTGATGCGAAAACATAAGTGCCATCATCAAGCTCGCCAAAGATAAAAGGTCGGTTTCCGTGTGGGTCGCGAAATGCATAGAGTTGATCTTTGACAAGCAGCAATGTTGAGTAAGAACCATTAAAATGCTGCATGACATTTTTGATAGAATCAACAATTGAGAGCCCTTGTTTTTCATGAAAATAAGCAATATATTTCAGGATGAGTTCACCGTCATTCTGCGATTCGAAAAAGACGTCCTTAGCTTCGAGTTCTTCGCGCAATTCTTTATAATTAACTATATCGCCGTTGCTTGCGAGAGCAAACATCGGTCCGGAAAGATTGTACAATATATGGGGTTGTGCATTTCTGATATCTGAAGAACCCTTGGTTGGATAGCGGACATGACCTATCGCAACATGTGAAGGTATCTGCTTGAGCACCTCTTCATGAAAAACTTCTTTGACGAGCCCCATTTGTTTTATAAGTTGTAATTTTTCACCGTCGAAATACGCGATTCCACAGCTTTCCTGTCCACGATGCTGCGCAGCAAAAAGTCCAAGAACTGCGAGGCGAGAAGCAGTTTCAGATTTTTTGTCTTTCTGATATATTCCAATTATTCCGCACATAGTTCTGAGTTACTTTTTCCTTCTAAAAGATATTTTCGATTCTTCGCCTTTTCGCAGACGACCGATATTTTCTTTATGATGATATATTATCAATAATGCTGTAAAAGTTGTCAAAACAAAAAGAGGAATTTCATCAAAATTGGGAATATTGTGGATGATCTCAACTACCCAGAAAACAAGTACTGCAACGACAGAAGCAAGAGACACGTAACGGAAAAGAGCAACAATGATCAAAAACGCTCCTACTGCGATCAAAGAGGGAATTGGCAGTAAATTGATATATACACCCGCGCCTGTTGCCATACCTTTTCCACCTTTAAATCTCAGGAAAACCGGATAAATATGTCCAATGATTGCAGCTAATCCAATTACAACGATCGCGATCTGATAAGTTTGCGGATTCGTATAATCAAAGCAAGGATTAAATCCAAGAATTGTGTGTTCGCTGGATTGCGCAAGTAGAAGCCGGCCGATTTCAACTGCGAAAAATCCTTTGAAGAAATCAAAAATAAGTGAGATAATCCCGGGTACTACTCCGAGAGTTCTCAAAACATTTGTTGCCCCGATGCTCTTACTTCCATGCTCCCGGATATCAATTTTTTTGAGGATCTTACCCAAAATAAATCCACTGGGAATCGCACCAAGAAAATAGGAGATGAGCAAAGCAATAAGTAAAATCATGATTTATCCTTAAATTTAAATTTGACCGTGATGCCGTCAAAGCCGAATTCGTCACGAATCTGATTATGTATGTATCTTTTATAATTTTCTGTAATGAGCTTTGCATTATTCATGGCAAACAGGAAAAGCGGGGGATTAGTATCGACCTGGGATGCATAATAGAATTTAACTCGTTTGTGTGAAGGATGGTTTGGTGGATTTTGCGCAACGATTTTTTGAAGAAAGGTATTCATATCATGTGTGGAGATCCGCTTCATTCTCTGCTGGTTCACATAAAGGATCAGGTCAAGAAGTTTCGTGACACGCTGACCGGTTGTCGCAGAAATAAAAATGAGAGGAGCATAGCTGGCATAATTCACACTATAGCGAATTTCTTCTTCGTATTTTTTTGCAGTCTTGTGATCTTTTTCGATCACATCCCATTTATTGACAACCAGAATGAGCGCTTTGAACTGGGATTGAGCATATTCAATGATCCGTTTGTCCTGAACTGATATTTCTTCCTGGGCATCCAGAAGGACAAGGACTATATCAGCATCGTCGATGCTACGAATACTTCTCAGGTTGCTGAAATACTCAATGCCAAATTTTACCCTGCTCTTCCTGCGGAGTCCGGCTGTATCTATAATGGTTAAATCGAAATCCTTGTATTCAAAATTCAGATGTACAGAATCACGAGTGGTGCCCGGAATATCATTCACAATAACAGCATTCTGACCCATGATCTTATTTACTAATGAGGATTTTCCGACATTCGGTTTGCCTACAACTGCAATCTTGATGGTATCCTCTTTAAACTGTTCTCTCATTTCATCATTGGATGGGAGCTTATTTACGATCTGATCTTGAAGTTCCGAAAAATTTCTTCCACTAAGCGCAGAAATTCCAATAGGTTCACCGAATCCGAGGTTCATGAATTCATAAACTTCCAATTCCTCTTTATCATTATCGACTTTGTTTACAGTGAAGATGACTTTATCCTGTACAGGGAAGAGCATTTTTGCGATTTGCTGGTCATAATCTGTGACACCGATTTTACAATCTGTCGCAAACACGATCAAATCAGCTTCTTCAATGGCAAGTTCGGCCTGTCCTTTGATGGATTGCGTCATTGTATCATTTGTACTGGGTACGATCCCGCCCGTATCCACAATGATAAAAGGATAACCGTTCCACTCGGTTTGGTAATATTTTCTATCCCTGGTAACTCCGGATTCCTTATCAACGATCGCAAGTTTCCTTTTCACCATCTTGTTAAAAATGGTTGATTTGCCCACATTTGGGCGTCCTACTATTGCAACAATCGGTATAGCCATAATTTATTAAAACACAGTGGGATTTTCGGGGAAAAGGTTGTCAAATAATTTGTGGAATGAGCTTACATCATACAGGAAATTCTGATGAATGGGAAGGAGAAAGGAAGAAAATAGGACGCAGATCAACGCTGATGATGTTGATAAACACAGATTAAAATCTGAAATTATACAAAAATTTCCTCTGTATTCTATGCTTACCAGAGCGAAGTGGAACAAAGACTGGTTTGAAAAAGTATAGTCCTGAATTTTCAGGATTAAGTATGATGGTCTCTGTGGTCTCTGTGTCTCTGTGGTTGTATATTTGTACAATTTCCTTATTTCAAATTAGCAACGCAATTATCACATTCATGGTGAGAACAGAACTGGTAATAGAGTTGTATCATTCCCTGTTGCATTTGTAAGTTAATACGGAAATGTATGCCATCACTCAACAGAGTGTGCATATAATTTGTAATATAATTTTCGGATAATTTTGGTAGATCGCCATACACTTTGGAAATCACTTTCTGCAATGTATCATAATGCAGCGTCTCCGCATATACATAACATATCGGCAGAATAATATTTGAGAAAATATCCCTGCATCGTGATGAACCGATCGAAGGATGACCAGCTTTAGTTAATAAGCTTGAAAATTCTTCTTCAATTTTCCGAGCATCAATTTTTTGTGTATCGCCAAAACTAAAAAGCGCAACAATCGAGTTGATCAAATTTCCTTGATGAAGAGCGGTGTAGAGAAAAGGTGCAATTTGCCAGAGTCTGTACACGGGATGATTTTGTGGACGGCACCGGAAGAAGTTCCAATCATCTTTTTGTAATGATTGGTGAGATTTCGTATGAAGATGAGAACGAACTTTATCAAATCGCTGCAGGAGTTTGTCGTCAATGAAAGTATATTTATAATCATGCAGATCAAGTCCGCATGTGAAAAGTAATATGCAAAAGATATCTTTGAAATCCTTATATTCGTTCATGAAAGTTTTCAATTTCTGAAATGGAAGCAGCTTTGCCAGCCGGAAAAACGGCATTTTATTCTTGCCATATCCAAGAGCTTCGATTATTCCTTCATAGAGGATTTGATTAAAATCCGAGTTGTATAATTCAGCGGAAAAGCGTTTGCTCTTTTTCAGAAAACGTTCATTTCCCAGATTAAGAAGCAAGTTACATAATTTTTCTGAATTGCGTAAATCCTTTACCAGAAGGCATTCTATTGTTTTCTGCTGTGATGTATCAAAGGGTTTTTGTCCGTATCTTTTCCATAATTTGTCTATCTGCTGGTCAAGATTGAGCTGGAGTTCCAGTATGGGTATTTTGTTGCTGCTTTCAGAGATTGTAAATTCAGCATTCTGGCTATTTGTGAAGACTACATGAAGGATTACATTATTATAATTTTTATCCTCATGATGATTGTGGGCTTTCCAATCGTACTCATGCTTGTGTATCTCAACATCTCCCCGCAGCTTTTTACCATCAAAAAGAATGATGCTGTTCACAAAATCGGGTCCAGCATCTGTATTCCATTTACCCTGGAAAAGAATTTCTATCTTAGTTCCAGCAACAGTTCGTATAGTATCTTTAATATGCTGTTCATCCCAGATATGATATAAAAAATTTTCAGCGATATATTTTTTCATTTGTTCCTCTTAATCATAAATGTATGAAAAAAAGTAATAATTTTTTGTCAATTTTCCTATAATGATTATATTTTTTTCATAAAAATTTGACACAAGATTTGTAATGTACAAATTAGTCGATAATTACAGAAAAAAATCCATCCATGGAGGCCGCATGACCAAAGCCGATTTAATTCAGGCAATTTCTCAGGAAACTGGAATAATATTGAAAGATACAAAAATTATCGTTGATGCACTCTTGGATAATATAAAGATCAGTATGATCAATGGAGAGCACATTGAACTTAGAGGATTTGGTACTTTTAAAAACAAGGTACGTAAATCGCGCATCGCACGTAATCCCAATACAAAGGAACTTGTTCATCTTCCTAAGCGAGTTGTTCCCACCTTTAAGTTTTCAAAATTCTTTATTGATGAAGTAATGGATAACAACTAATCATTTTGGAGATTCAATGCCCTGCGGGAAAAAAAGAAAAAAAGCAAAAATCAATAAGCATAAACGTAAAAAGAGACTTAAAAAGAACCGTCATAAAAAGAAATAATGATGCTTTGCTGTTCTGAATAGCACACGCATCTAAAAATGGAGTACGGTATATGTACAAAATACTAGCGAAACTAAGTGCTATTGTTGCAGCTATATTAATACTTCTCGGAATAATCGATAAGATATTCTTTCCTCACAGCAATATTCTGTTGCAGCATGAAAACTATTTCATTGCGGCAAATCCATTCATTTTGTTTGGAATTTTCTTCCTCATTGCGTCTTATATAAAGTCTCGGAAAAAAGAATAGTATAAAATTTCGTAAAATCACATTCACTCATAATAAAATGGTCGGGATGGCCGGATTTGAACCGGCGACTTCTTCGTCCCGAACGAAGCGCGCTACCGGGCTGCGCTACATCCCGACGGGGAATCAAAACCTTAGTATGATAATCATCTGTCAAGAAAAAGCGTGCTATGTCATCAGCACATGGAATAAGAAATAAGTGTTTGAGCTTTTCATTGACAAATATAACCATCAGTATAAAATTTATTGTAAATAATTTAGGTTTTAAGTATATATGACAAAAAAAATTTTAAAAGAGCAGGAAAATATATTACCAATAATTCCCACCAGAAATATTGTTATCTTTCCTCAGATGATCGTACCTTTGGTTATTGGAAGAACGCATTCTATCAAAGCAACAGAAGAAGCATACGGAAAGAACAAGATAATCTTTTGTGTTGCACAAAGATCACCAGATACTCAAAAACCTCAGCAGGAAGATATGTATGATATGGGAGTTATATGCCAAATTTTGCAGATTTTGAAAATGCCGGATGCAACTATTCGAATTCTTGTTGAGGGATTACAGCGCGCAAAGATCGAGAAGCTCTATTCGTCGGAAGATTATATGAGCGCAAAACTGGATCTCATTCCTAAGGAAACCTTGAAAGAAACCTCTGAGAATATTGCACTCCTTCAAACACTGGAACATGATTTTAAAGAATATGGGAAACTGAGCAGAAACTTCTCTGACGATGTTCTTATTACCTATGAAAATCTCAAATCAATAGACGATAAAGTAGATTTTATTGCATCGAATATCGATCTTGATCTGGAAGTAAAGCAGAAAATCCTTGAATTAAATTTAATGGAGAGGATTTTCGATTTGATAGAATATATTTCCAAGGAACTTGAGATATTGAAAATTCGTAAGAAAATCGCAGGTGAGGTGAGAAGTAAACTGACAAAGTCCCAGAAGGAATATTTTCTCAATCAGGAACTGAAAGCGATTCAGAAGGAGCTTGGATTTTCTGAAGATCAGAATGTCGAAGTGAGAGAGCTTGAAAAAAAGATAAGTAAGCTTCAACTAACAGAGGAAGCAAAAGAGAAAGCTGAATATGAACTGAACAAACTTCGAAGAACCAATCCCATTTCACCAGAATACTCAGTTTCTTTAAACTATCTTAACTGGCTCACAGACCTACCGTGGAATAATCCAAAAAAGGGACGATTTGATCTCACAAAAACAGAAAAAATTCTTGATGACGATCACTACGGCTTGAAAAAGATCAAAGAACGTATTATTGAGTATCTTGCGGTGCTCAAAATGGTCAAAAAAGTTAAAGGGCAGATACTATGCTTTGTCGGTCCTCCAGGTGTCGGAAAAACATCGCTGGGACAATCAATTGCACGGGCATTGAATAGAAAATTCGTGCGTCTTTCCCTTGGTGGTGTGCGTGATGAAGCTGAAATTCGAGGGCACAGAAAAACATATATCGGTGCGATGCCGGGAATAATCATCCAGGCAATGAAACGCGTTGGTGCAAAAAATCCAGTAATAATGCTCGATGAAGTCGATAAAATGAGTATGGACTTTCGTGGAGATCCATCATCAGCATTGCTCGAAGTGCTCGATCCTGAACAGAACTATGAATTCCATGATCATTATATTGAGATTGGATACGATCTCTCACAAGTACTATTTATTACTACTGCAAACAATCTTTTCTCGATTCCTCCAGCACTACAGGATAGAATGGAAGTTATTACACTGCCGGGATATACCGAATTAGAGAAATGTCGGATCGCTGAGGGATTTCTTCTTCCAAAACAGCTTGTAAAACACGGCTTTAACCATAAGATCAGAGTAGAATTTTCCGACAATGCCTTTCTCAAAATAATAAGAAATTATACACGTGAAGCCGGAGTACGTAATCTTGAAAGAAATATTTCATCAATTCTTCGAAAAATAGTGCGCGAGTATCTTAAAGATAAGAGTAAGAATTCCTATAAAGTGGCTGAATCCAGCATCAGAAAGTATCTTGGTATAGAGAAATATCTCTACTCAGATGTAAAGAAAGAAGATAATATTGGCGTGGCAAATGGTCTCGCTTGGACTTCTGTTGGTGGTGTTCTTTTGCAGGTAGAAGCCGTAGTTCTGGAAGGAAAGGGCAATCTTTCTCTCACCGGGAATCTCGGTGATGTAATGAAAGAATCAGCCAGTGCAGCGCTGAGTTATGCCAGGGCTCATTATGCTGATTTCGGAATAAAAAAGGACTTTTATAAAACTAAAGACATTCACATCCATGTTCCGGAAGGTGCGATCCCGAAAGATGGTCCTTCAGCAGGGATAACTATCGCAACAGCAATCATATCAGCGCTTTCCAAGAGAAAGGTGCATGTAGATTATGCTATGACGGGCGAGATAACTCTTATGGGTGATGTGCTGCCCATTGGCGGATTGGAAGAGAAACTTGTTGCTGCGCAGCGCGCTAAGATAAAAAATATAATTATTCCAAAAAAGAACTTTAGAGAATTGACGGAAATTCCAAAACAGATTACAAAGGGCTCAAATATTATATCAGTTGAAACAATGGATGAGGTGCTTGCTCATGCATTACATAAGAATACAGGAGCTGAATAAATGGATTTTGAAATAGTCTCAAGAACAAAGATTGAAGGAAATTCTGAGGAACTCGTCTTGAAAACCGAGAAAAACAATCTACAACACCTTGGCTATATCCTTGAGACAGTTGAAGGGATGTGCCATTATACAACTATAGATAAAGAAGAAACCCTGCTTAAGGTGGTTTACACCCTTGATTTCAAAGAAGATGTTGCCCGGATTTTACAATCACTTAAGGAAAATAAGAATTAATTTTATTCTCATATTAGATGGATCTTAATAGAAAAATTGAACAATCAATACTAGCTCATATCAAAAAAAATGTTGTCTCCGACCAGGGAATTGAGGATCTGATTGATGATGTATTTGACAATAAATCTGACCCTCTGACAATTTTACTTTCATATTGAGAAATTCCAAAAGAATAATGGATATGTGTTTTGATAGATCAGCAAATCTGAGAAAAATATTTTAAAGGTTTATTACATAATGAACGGATTAGTAGAAGTTAAATTCAAACAAGACGAAAAACGGTATTACGAGAATACTAATGATATTGAGATTAGAAAAGGTCTGTACGTAATTGTCGAAGCGGAAAAAGGTGCAGACATGGGTTGTGTAGGTAATTATCCACTTGGAAAAAAGAAGCTCAATCTTCCCGAAAGCTATGCGATAAGAAAAATTGTCCGTGTTGCGAGAGAGGATGATATCGATAAGATGAATCGCATTCGTGAAAAAGAAGCAGATGCAAGAAATAAATTTCTCGATGCACTTAAAGATCAACCATTTGAAATGGACCTGGTGGATGTAGAATATCAGTTTGACGGCAATAAACTTTCATTTTTTTTCATAGCAGAAACGAGGGTGGATTTCCGGGATTTTCTGAAAGTACTCGCACGTATCTTTCGAACCCGTATTGAACTCCGTCAGATCAACGAGCGTCAGGAAATTAAAAGACTCGGAGGTGTGGGACCTTGTGGTAGAGAGTTGTGTTGCAAAAATCTCGATCTCAATTTTGATCGTGTCACCATCCAAATGGCTAAGGATCAGAATGTGAGTGTAACCTCTTCCAAAATGCGCGGACTTTGCGGCAAACTCTTATGCTGCCTTGCGTATGAAGAAGAATTTTATAAGGAAGAAGCAGAAAAATATCCCAAGATTGACGAAGAGATATTCTATAATGATAAGAAAATGACGGTTGGGAAAAACAATTATCTTTCCTGCAGGATAGAACTTAGAGATGAGAATAACTTGTTGACAACTATTAGTTTTGATGATTATCTTGAGCAAAAAAATAAAAAGAAAAGAGCAAAATTTCCAATAAAAAAGAACAAGAGAAAAAAAGATGAACAATATTAAATCAATCGCATTAGAGCTTTGGTCTCTGGACGAGGAATCATCCAGCAAATGTAATGGAGCTCATCAAGTGTGTCTTCAATGTGCAGTCTGCAGATATAAAAATAATAACTATTCTTTGATTGATAAAGTGCCATCACAGCATGAGCTTGCGCAGTATATCGATCATACGAATCTCAAGCCGGACGCTACAAATGTGGAGATAGTCAGATTGTGCCAGGAAGCGCGAACCTATGATTTTGCATCTGTTTGTGTGAATCCCTATAATGTGAAGCTAGCAAAGAGAGAAATGGACAGGCGTGTCGTTTGTTCGGTGATTGGATTTCCGCTTGGAGCAAATCTCACTCATACAAAATTAGAAGAAACAAAGCTCGCTCTTCAACAGGGCGCAACCGAATGTGATATGGTCTTGAACATCGCGGAACTCAAAGAACAGGGTTACAATTATATACTCACCGAGATCGAGAAGATCGCAGAGCTCTGCCATGAAAACGGAGCGATACTGAAGGTCATCCTTGAAACATGTCTGCTCAATGAAAGAGATAAGATCATTGCATGCCTGATCGCAAAAAAAGCAGGAGCTGACTTTGTAAAAACATCGACCGGATTCTCAAAATCAGGGGCAACCGTAGAAGATATTATGTTGATGCGGACTATTGTTGGAGATTATATGGGAGTGAAAGCATCCGGTGGAATTCGTGATACTGAGACAGCGCTTAGGATGATCGCAGCCGGAGCAAATCGTATCGGAGCAAGCAGCAGTTTATCCATTGTCGGAGCGTAATTGAGAGTCATACTCGCAGGTTACAACTTTGATGTTTCCCAGCTTCCTTCACAAGAAGCTCTATGTACTCCTGAAACTATTTCCGCTGCCTATGCACGCATAAGCCGTTCAAAAAAATCCGTAGATGAATTAAGGAAGGATGCAGCCCACGATGTTGAGAAAGCACGAAGATCAAACAAAAATATTGTGTTTGAGATGGGGCATAGTTCTGTTGCCGAGCACGCAGTTTTCAATTTTGATATCATCGGCATTTCCCGTTATCTTACAGAATTTGTGCAGCGTACCAGATTGGCTTCTTTTACGGAAAAATCCCAGCGCTACGTTACACTCGATGGAGATTATGTCATACCTGAAGAACTTCAGAATGATGCCCAAGTTTTAAAACAATTTCAGGACACGATCAGATTACAAAATGAGACGTACCTATCACTCTTTGAAAAGCTGAAAATCTATTTTCAACAAACTACCTCGCTATCCCAAAAAGATATTGAAGGTCGGGCAAAAGAGGATGCGCGCTATGTACTTTCCTTGGCAACTCAAACCCAGATGGGAATGACCATCAATGCCCGAAGCATGGAGCATTTACTCAAACGATTGTATGCGCTTCATCTTGTCGAAGCAAAAAATCTTGCTGACAGTTTGTACGAGCAGGTCAGGAATATTGCACCGTCACTTATTCGTTATATCGAGCCCTCGGAATATGATGCGCAAAAATATATAACTGATATTATCGGCGAGTCCAAAAAACCAGTAGAAAAGTGCATTCTTCTATCCTATCCAACACAGGCAGATGAGAGAATTATTGCAGGATTACTTTTCCGTGCAACGGGATCTGATTACCACACTGCTTTCGAAGATGTGAAACTAATGAGCAAGCAGGATAAAGAACAAATACTACAACGATATTTGACGGGTATTACCTGCCATGATTCCCTGCCTCGCGAGTTTGAATTGGTCGATCTGATTTTCCAGATAAATATTAGCTCATCATGTTTTGCACAGCTCAAAAGGCATAGAATTGCAACAATAATCTCGACTGATTATAATCCGAAATTTGGATATACGGTTCCAAAAAGTATCGATGGAATCAAGCAGAGGGATGTTTTCCGAGATGTTATGGAAAAGTCGGAAAAAATGTATGAAATTCTTTCGGAAGACTATCCGGAAGTAAAGAACTATATTCTGATAAATGCGCACCACAAAGTAGTGTTGTTCAAATGCAACATGCGGGAGCTTTGCCATTTTGCGCGCTTGCGCCGGGATGCACATGCGCAGTGGGATATTCGGGAACTTGCTCAAAATATAATTGAAAAAGTCAAACTGGCAGCACCCCTCACATCGGTTTTAATATGTGGGAAAGATACCTTTCCTGAAGCAAATGGAAGGTTGTTCAGATAATTTCCTTTTCCCATCGTTCAAAGTCCGAACACCAATACTTGTTCACAAAGCTCAAACATCAATACTCGTTCCTAAAGCCCTCTTTGGGAACGCACTACTCCGAAGGCGTTACCAGGCAGGGATTTGTTAAACTAATTGAAAGCTCCTACTGAAAATATTGACTTAATTTTCATTAATCTTTTAAAAAAGTTATGGAGATTTAATGAAAAAGATTCGGGAAAAAAGAAAAAAAGAAATTAGATCACTCATAATTAGCTTAAAACTTTTTTTTGTTTTTCTTTGCATATTATTAATGAGTGGTTGCATTCGAAGCTGCATGAATGATAATGAGCATATCCAATTTTACAAACCATGTATATATATTATGAATGCAGATGGAAGTGATCTCAAAATACTGATAAAAGATAAATGGGTTTATAATATTCAATTTATTCCTAATACTACCAAAATACTTTATACATGGAATTCATATCTATACATTATCAACTACAATAATAATGAAATTAATATTATTAATGATACATTACAAGTTGGTAGTACTCGGGTTTCAGCAAACGGAGAAAAAATATTATTCTATAGGGGAAATAATGGATACGGCGATCTGTATATTTGCAACATAGATGGAACAAATGTCCAACAACTTACAAATTCTCCTCAAACAATAGAGAACTATCAGTCCTTTTCCTATGATGCGGAGAAGATTGTATATGTAGCTAAAACTGAAGATAAAACTAAAAACTATACAATATGTACTTTAAATATCAATAAAAATGAAGTTGACACATTAATAACAAGCGTGAATTGTATGTTAACCCATCCAATATTCTCACCTGATGGGGAAAAAATATATTATATTCATGAATATAATACTTATTATCATTTTTCTAGATTGTATGGAATTAATAAAGATGGAACAAATATACAAGAATTTGATGATGATTATGTGAGCTGGAACTCTCCATTATACATAACAACAAATGGAGATAAAATATTATATAAATCTGATTCACTTCATATAGTAAATAGTGATCATACAGGGAATCTAGCACTTGTAAAATGTAATGGTTATTCGTTATCTTCTGATGGTACTGAAATTGCTTATAGTAAGTATAGTATATCTTATAGTAGCATTTATAAAATCAACTCAGATGGAAGTGAAAATAAATTATTATTTTTCAATTTAGCTCATTCTTATCCAGTTTTTTCGCCCTCTGAAGATAAAATAGTATTTACTGGTTATTATCAAATAAATGAAACTAAAATTAATTATTTAACAAATTAAGAAAGGAGTGAGCAACTTCGTTCCTAAAGTCCTTATTGGTTCGTCAGTTTCTTTCCCTTCATTTACACTCGTGGTATTGGTGCGAGTGTAGTATAATCTATTAATTCAGAAATCTTAGTCAGAAAAATTGACAACAAATTCCTAATTAAAATCTTGGTATTAAAAATAATGACGCCCAAAAAATGCTTTCCGATAATCGTATCATCTCCCTCAGGAGCTGGTAAAAACAGCATTTGCGACGCGATAGTTGAGAAACGCTCAGATGTTGAATATTCTGTATCATATACTACTCGAGCAATCCGCAGAACTGAAGAAGATGGAGTAGATTATTTCTTTGTATCAGAAGATTATTTTAAAAAAATGATCCGGGAAGATGCGTTTCTTGAGTGGGCTCAATATCTCGGTCATTATTACGGCACCAGCAGGAAAATCGTGGAAGATACAATAAATAGAAATATGTTTATAATTCTTGCCATAGAGACGAAGGGTGCGCTTAAATTCATGAAGAAGAGACCGGATGCGCTCTCGATTTTTATTTTTCCTCCAAGCATGAAAGAGCTTGAAAGGCGTCTGAGAAATAGAAAAACAGATACACCCAATGTTATCGAAACAAGATTGGATAATGCAAAACATGAAATCGCCGACTCTGTATATTATGATCGATTCGTTATAAACGATGATATTGACCGTGTGAGCGATGAAATAATAAAATTGATATATAAAAAAAGCAAAGGAAAAGATATATATGGATAGCAAATTAATGCAAAAGTTCATAGAAGAAAACAACTGCACATTTCTTTATTTAATTCTTGCAAATGAGGAATTGGAGCGAATTTCCAAACTCCCATTTCAAATACAAAAGAATTTTGACAAAAAGTTTACAACCATTGCTTTAGATCATGTTGCAGATGCTGAAATTCCGGATTATTTTGTGCCGGAAGAAGAAAAAACCGAAGGCAAAATGCAGGACATTATAGACGAATAGGATCTATGCATTGAACACGATCTCGGAAGCCCAACTCAGAAAAATTGAATTACTAAAACTCTCGGGAATTAATGAAATTTTCACGCAGGAAACAGAACCTTTTTCCAAGGAGGATTACCTTCAGAAATTTGAAACTGAGTACCAGGATTGTGCGAACTGCAAATTAGCCCAAACGCGTAATAAGTTAGTCTGGGGTGGAGGAAATGCCGATGCCGATATTGTCTTTATCGGAGAAGGACCTGGCCAGCAGGAAGACCTTCAGGGAGTGCCCTTTGTAGGAAATGCAGGGCAGCTCCTTACCAAAATGCTTACTGCTATTGATCTGTCCAGAGAAGATGTATATATCACAAATATCGTGAAATGCAGACCTCCCGGAAATAGAAATCCCCAGGAAGATGAAATCAGGGCTTGTATGCCGTATCTGGAGTTCCAATTGTCGATCATTCAACCAAAAATAATTTGTGCACTCGGCAAAGTAGCAGGAAATGTGCTTCTGCAGTGCGATGACACATTAACAAAAATGAGACAGAAATTCTTTCCTTTTTCATCTTCAAAATTGATGGTGACCTACCATCCGTCAGCACTCCTGCATAATCCGGATTGGAAACGTCCTGCCTGGGAAGACATGAAAATGCTCAAACGAGAATACGCTGAATCGAGATAAATTATGGCTGAAAATACAACGAACAGAACAATGATAAACCAGGATTCGGTTCGAGTTCCACC
>JAVCDK010000133.1 GCA_030765865.1 Candidatus Celaenobacter antarcticus
ACTTCGGGTTGATAGGCCTATCAAAGTTATTAACGTTTTGATCTCAAAGCGAATTGAGGGTACTTTAATTTGCGACATTAGCATTGAAGTTTAATTCCACCTTTCTTGACAAGATATTATAACATCGCCTTCTTAAGAAAGAAGGCATACCTGAAGGATTCATTTTACGGTTCCTTTCTAAATGTCTTTTTCAATGGGCTGTTAACGTACTCGCCAAAGTAAGAAGTTAACAGCCCTCTATCTTTTATGTGATATTTTCTTTCATCTTAAACTCTTCCAAAGTTATTGAACTCTGCCAATACAAATCAAAAATTTGTTTTAAGCCTTTTACCAAATCAATATGTTCAATGATCAAACCCGTTAATTTGGTTTCTGAAATAGTTTTGTCTTCTAATGTGAACATCACTTTTCTTTTATCGTAAATATACATTTTAAATGGAATTGATATCTTAACTGCAATTCTTACCTCTTCACCAGCAACATTAAATTTCTCAATACTTTCCATCAAAAATGGAGTGTCTAAACATTCCGCATCATAAATTGTTTTAAAATTGACTCCTCTCTCTAAAGAACTAAATTGTTCTTGGTTATATGGTTTACTAATATCTATAACTAAAGGACCTTTAACCAAAGATAACACTTCACGAATCGATTCTTTTTCTAACGACTCAAACTTTCTAGTGATACTATTTTTGTCTCTTAGCACTTTTATGTAATCTAAGGGATTGGTATCTCCTTTTTCGGAATGGTAAATCGGAGAGAGTAATTCTGGCAACTCAGAAATGTTTTCTTCCATCTTTTTTAATTCATCATGCAAAAATTCAAAGCCGGCTTTTGGATTTACAGGTGAGTATTTTTTTACTCTTCCTAAGGTCTCTGTACATAAACCTTTTTTTTCTAATTTACTGAGTATGCTATAAATTTTTGATGGAGAAACTTCTGCTAGTTTTGAAATTTCTCCTGCAGTAAAATATTCTTTTTTCAGAAGATAATAATACACCCTTGCTTCAGAAGCGGCAAGTCCAATCTTAATCAATTTATTAATTATATTTTGCATTTTACAAATTCGCAATTTAATTTACTACCTATGGTGGTAAATTTTATTTGTGGTTTTAGTATGTCAAGTAAAATGTGAGATTTTCACGCGTTGTTTACAAAAATTAAGGGCTGAAAGTGATTGTTTTTTGGGATGGAAAAGAGACTGTAACATATTGATATTAAGACAATTAAATCGTTACAGGCTCTACATATAAAAATCAATAAAAAGTGTAAACAGCGCGATGATTTCTTACAAGTAAAATATTAATTTCCACAAATAATCGAAAATGTGGTATCGAAATCCTATTGGGTCGACTTAGTATCAACACATAACAAAAAAAGGGAGCACGAAGCTCACTTTAGAATATATCTTGCAACTTTTAAAATGCGAAAAGCGCAACAAAGCCGAATCCCCAAATTGCAGCGGCTATGAAAAGTAGTATATTTGCTCTCACATTGCTTGCTGGTCTCTCACTTTTCTAATATTCTCAAGTGTACAGAAAACGATGGCGATGTATGGGATTCATCATCATTATTGCTAAAATTGTTTTGCTAATCCTTGCATTCACCCTGTTTTTCCACGAATTGTTCAAAGCTGATCTGCCTGTCATAACACTGTTGATCGATATATTTGAGGATATTCAAAAAGAGTTCCTTTGGTAAATATCCCGGCACTACAGTGATTATCTCTGCATCCTCTGTCAAAAAGGCATAAGAGGGAAATCCTTTAATGCCAAATGCAGTAGTTAGTTGCCTTAAATTAAGTGTTGTGCCCTTAAATGTGACATTAGTCGTTACCGATTCAGCGTTGACCCGGATAGCAATGAAATTATCACTCATATAGGAAATAACTGAAGTATCGGCAAAGGTGGTTTTATCCATCTCATGGCACCAATGACACCAATCTGTATAGAAATCAATAATAATATCTTTGCTTTCTGCGAGAGCTGCGTAAATACCTTCCTCAAAATTATACCATGTAATTGCTTCAACAGGTACTTCTGCTTCCTGAGCATACAAGGTAGAGAAACTGAAAATTACGAGGAGAGATATTACGAGTGCTTTATATATTTTTTTTACCATGACTGTTCCTTGTTGAATTTATTTAGGTAAATTCTCTTCGATAAGTTTTTGAAATTCAGGGACTGATTCCTCAGAGAATCCAATTTCTTTTTTTAGCATTGTACCTTCAGGAGAGATGAAAAAAGAAGTCGGTATGCTCTTGATCCCGAACATTGTTGAGACCTCTCTTGCACTATCTGTAAGCATGATATAGTTCATGTCTGTTCCTGTGGCCGCAAGTTCATTTTTAAACTTAATCAAGGTTTCATGGTCTTCTGCACTCACCCCTATAACGGTAAGCCCCCTGTTTTTGTAATTGTTATAAAATTCTACAAGATATGGGATCTCTACTTTGCATGGATGGCACCAGGTTGCCCAGAAATCAAGTATTATGAGTCCGCCGACTTTGCTTAAGGTAACATCGTTGCCCTTTAGATCTTTCAGAGTGAAATCGAAGGCATCCATAAAAGATACTCTTCCCGCTTCCACATCTTCCCAGATATGCAGGTTAGATTTGACCTCATCTATTTTCTCAACAATTGTCTCCTTATTCTTTGCTCCTATGAAATAATCCTGAATGCCACCGTTGCTGAACATCACGACAGTTGGCACTCCGTCTTTCACACGAAATCTTATTTTATTTAAAAATTCCCTGTTCTTTTCAACATCCATTTTTGCAATTATGATATCCTGCATTTCATCCTGAATTTCTTCAAGGGCGGTGAGCACGTCATCACAGCTATCGCAATCTGCCGGGATAAATTCTACGACAAGAAGCTCATTCATGATAAGTTCATCGAAATTTTCACTTGTCATCTCTATTAATGAGCTCGTTTTAGCTGAGCAACCGAATGCAACGATTAAACCTATGATAACAATAACAAAACTGAGTTTTAGTATGACTGTTTTTGTATTATTCATCTATTTCTCCCGAATATTTAATTAAATACAATGTATAAATATATTTATTTAAGTCAAATCCATTAAGCTTGTGAAGAAAAGCTGTTGAAGCACTGGAATCTTATACGAGGTTGACCAGCGAACTCCTGTCTCATCAAGAATTTGTTGCGCGACCTTTCTGCTCACATCTTTCCATAATTCAACAGAAATTGTTTGCTGCTTAAGTTCCTGCTCAAGATCATGTAATCTTTTTGGAACTGAGAATAATGCCCCAAAGGCAAAACGAATACTCTCAACCTTATCTTCGCTGATTTTCAATAAAATCGCATAACTCAATCTGCTTATAGAAACTCCTGTTCTTCGTCCGAGTTTGTAAAAACAGTATTTCCAGTCATTATCAGGCAAAGGCAATATGATCTGTGTCAGAATTTCATCAGGACGAACAGCTGCCTTGTATGGTTTGATTAAAATTTTTTCTAAATGCACAGTTCTTTCGCTTCCTTCTGAACAGAGTCTGACTTGTGCATCATACACGAGGAGTGGTGCAATGCTGTCCGCACAAGCAGCAAGATTGCAGATGTTCCCACCAATAGTAGCGACATTTCTAATTTGTGGAGAGCCGATCTTTTCAACAGCCATTTTCAGCAACGGGAAATGTGATCTGATATGCTCATTGCTGCTGATTTCTTTAAAAGTGCAGCATGCACCGATACTGCAAATTTCGTTTCCAACTTCAATATTTTTT
Organism: Candidatus Celaenobacter antarcticus; assembly: GCA_030765865.1. Lineage (GTDB taxonomy): Bacteria > Cloacimonadota > Cloacimonadia > JGIOTU-2 > JGIOTU-2 > Celaenobacter > Celaenobacter antarcticus. The sequence goes on from JAVCDK010000133.1 coordinate 3,746, forward strand.
AGTTCTTGAATATCATGAATGTCTATAATATGCTTTACAGTATCGAGTTTGCCTTCCTCTTTGCGAAGCTCGATAAGCACGTCGGTTCCGCCAGCAATGATCTTGCTCTGCGTACCGGTTTTGTTCATAAATTTGAGGGCTTGTTTCAGTTCTGTAAATTTATGAAAGGATTGTTTGTTTTTCATTTTTTAATTTGATGTAGTGTTTTTCCGGTCTTGATCTGTTCAAGGTCAAGTGGAAGATGATAGAATCTTTTTCCAAGGGCATTTGCAACTGCATTGTTTGTCGCTGCAGCAGTAAGTTCAAGTGTTGGTTCGCCAAGACTTTTTCCGCCGAATGGACCGAAAGTATCGGGGTTTTCTACAAAAAATGCTTTAATCTCGCCTATATCAACGCTGGTAGGAATGAGATATTCATCGAAGTTAATATTTTGAATTTCTGCATTTTTAACGATCACTTCTTCCATTATTCCATAACCCGCACCCTGAGAAACTCCACCATAAATTTGACCGAGCGCTCCGAGCTTGTTTATTATTCTTCCGGCATCATGTACTGCCGTAACTGTTTTTACAAATATTTTACCGGATGCAGTGTTCACTTCTACTTCTGCAACCTGGCAGCCATAGACATAAGTAAAATAGGCCGGTCCCTGACCAACCTCTTCATTCCAGTTAACATCAGGTGCCCTGAACCATCCATATGCATTCAGATTTACTCCACTCATATATGCTTTATTACATGCTTCAGAAAAAATTATTTTGTTTCCTGTTTCAACATTAGAGATACAATGATCGTCAAAATCAAATGTCGCTTTATCGTTTAGATTCCATTCAGATATAAGCATTTTTTCGATTCTTTTTCGAACGGTATCAGCAGCAGCATTCACGGCTTCTCCACCCACCAGGGTTGAACGTGAAGCGACAGTTGGTCCACCATCAGCAATTCTGCTGGTGTCCTGCTCAAGATAGTAAATATCATCCGGGGATACTCCTAAAACTTCTGCAGCAACCATAGAAAATGTCATGCGCAAACCCTGCCCATTTTCTGCCAATCCTGATATAAGATATACGCTTCCATCCTTCTGAATACTTATTAGAGCCCCTGTAGCATCGACACCCTCTGCGCCAAGGGAACACCCACGAAAACTGCATGCAAGCCCGATTCCCTTTTTTATAATTGAGCCAGAATGATACTGTTCATCCCGTAATATTAGATCTTCAGCATTTGGAATATTATTATTAGAACTTTCAGATTTATATAAATCATACTTTATATTATAATTCGATTCCTTTATCGCTTTGTCCATAACCTGATTCAAGCTTACAATATGGCTCGATAAAATTTGACCGCTTGCGGTCTCAGAATTTTGTTTATATCCATTGATCCTGCGAATTTCCAGTGGCGACATATTCAATTTTTCAGCGATCTCGTCCATAAGAGATTCCTGAGCAAAAATTATTTGCGGTGATCCGAAACCCCTCATCGCTCCTGTGTAAGGATTGTTTGTATATACAGCACTTATATCTGTCTGAACATTTTCAATTTCATAAGGACCTGTTGCTTGAACTACCGAACGCCATGTCACAAAAGGACTCATTGATGCATAAGCTCCTCCATCAGCAGTGATATCGACCTTCATTGCCTTTAGAATGCCTTTATTCGAAACACCAACTTTGTAATGCATAGTGTAAGGATGTCGTTTGTAGCTTTCTATTATGGATTCTTCTCGCGTAAGTTGTATCCGAACCGGTTTGCCCACTTTTTTACATGCAACACAGGCACGCATTGCCAAAATGTCCATCGTGTCGTCTTTACCGCCAAATGAACCTCCAAGCTCATTTTGAATTATATGAATATTGGTTAAGGGCACACCCATTACTCTGGCGACAAGCCTTCTGCAGGTAAATGGATTCTGTACAGACCCATATATTTTGTACACATCTCTGCGAAAATCGGGAACCGCAGTTATGCACTCTGGTTCTATATATGCATGTTCGATTGCAGGAGTAGTATATATCCTTTCAAAAATGATATCAGATTCTCTGAAACCCTTTTCAATATCACCCTTGCGAAGTGGGTAATGATTTATAAGATTCGTTTTGTTTTCGGGATGTATTAGAGGAGCATCTTTGTCCAATGCTTTTGTATAATCTGTTAATATTGGAAGCCCCTCAGTTTTGATTTTAATGAGCGAGAGAGCTTCCTGAACTGCGTCGTTATTCATACCCACTACAAGAGCAACTACATCAGCGGGACAGTAAATTTTGTCGAACGAAAATATCGGCTGATCAAAATGTATTACACCCGACAGATTGGGTCCGGGTATGTCCTTGAAAGTAATAATAGCTTCAATACCAGGAACTTTTTCAGCTTCTGAAATCTCAACTTTTTTAATTATTCCATGAGAAATAGAGGTATATTTCTGAGCAGTAAAGCACAGATCGGGAAAAGAAACATCTGCTGCATATTGAGCTCTGCCTGTAACTTTCTCATAAGCATCAATACGAGGCAGCTCCCTGCCGATTATATTAAATTTATCGTTCTTCATCTTGTAAAAACTGAAATTTCTCACGAATTTCTTTGGATATGCTATAAGCTTTCTTATAAACTTCTTCTTCCGGATCAACAACAAAATCCTTCATGAGATAGTGCCCTTTTTTGAAGACGGTTTTAACTTGAGTCTCACATGCCCCATAAAGAAAATGACCAAGGAAATTGTCTTTATCAATGGGTGTATATGGACAATAATCGAGTACAATAAAATCTGCCGGATCGCCTTTTCGAAGCTTTGGAGTATTTCCAAAAAATCTGTCATGAATTTCAAAACTGTTTTTCAAAATACGCGCCACAATATCAAATCCGATCACTGAACTTTTATTAATATGGCGACAGGTGAGAAATGCCATTTTTATTGTTTTGAGCATATTACAATGCATACCATCTGTGCCAAGCAATAATGGAATTTCCTCGGGCACGTTTGCAAGATTTAATGTTCCGACTGCATTGTTGAAGTTTGAATCCGGGTTATGAATAAGCGATGCATTATATTTTGAAATTATTTCAAAATCTTTGTCCACTAAATGATTTCCATGAGCGAGAAAGGTAAGTTCATTCAGCATGTTGAATTTCTCTAATCTTTCACAAATAGTGAGTCCATACTTCTCTTCCGAGAACCGAGCATCAAAAATATCTTCAGCAGCATGGATATGATAACCGCATCCTAGATCTTGAGTTTTTCCCTGTATATATTTCAGTGTTTCATCAGAAAGAGTAAATAACGCATGCAGTCCGAATTGTCCTTTAAAGTCCGCAGTAGTACGATATTTGATGAAAGAGAGATTCTCCCCTACAGCATGTTTCATATTCTCTTCACCATTCCTGTCAGACACCTCGTAGGAAAGAGCTGCATTCAGTTCGCGATTTTTTAAAACCTTCTTTATAATATTTTCGCTATCGTAAATGAAATCGGGGGATGAGTGATGATCAAATAATGTAAGCACACCATTTTTGATCGCTTCTATTGCTGTGAGTTCTGCACTTACTTCAACAGCTTTTTCATTCAGCGCTCTATCGAGTTTCCACCAGAGATTTTCCAGGATCTCTACAAAATTATCCATTCTTCCAGTGACCGGCAATCCCTTACTTAGTCGTGAATAGATATGTTCATGGAAATTCGTCAAAGGTGGTAAAACCATCCGCCCTTGAGCGTCATACTCCATCGCATCATAGTCGCTTGCAGGCACTTTCCGCTTAACCGGCTTCTTTAAAAAATCAGAATAGGAAGTCTCCTTGATCTCACGAATAAGTTCATCTTCGATAATAATATCGCCGAATATAGGAATAAAAGCACCATCAACAAACTGGCATATAAATGCATTTTTGATAAGTATATTATTATTCATATTTATTTCCTAACTTCTTTTCTATAAAGAATGAGTTGATATTTGTGTCAAATTTATTGAATAAACATCAAACAATTATTCAGCTTTTTTTGTTGATGCGATAATAATTTTTTGAATTCCATTTAGCCGAGCAATGTCCATAACCTCCACAACTACGCCGTGAGTAACGTTCTTATCCGCCTTCAAGAACAAACTACGATCAGAAGATTCTGCCACGTACTCTTCAAATTGGATTCGGAGCTTATCAATACTGATCGCTTCGCCATTGAGAAATATGCTGCCGTCAGATTGTATGATGACTTCCAGCTCGTTTCTGGTTGATGATGATGCCGTCTCTGAATCAGGGAGTTCGAGTTTCATGCCTGGCTGCTCAATAAAATTTGTCGATACCATGAAAAAAATCAGAAGGAGCAGCACCACATCGATGAGTGAGGTAATGTTGATTGTGACCCGACGCCTTTTCTTATTCAGGAACTGCATAGTCGTCTTCCTTCTTTGTATGATTGATATTCTTTACAAGATTGTTTGTAATATTCTCAATATCAAGGATCAGATCCTCGGATTTCCTGGTGAAATAATTATAGCAGATCAGAGCAGGGATCGCCACAGTTAGTCCAAAAGCAGTTGTGAGAAGTGCTTCTGAAATTCCCCCCGAAAGTGCTGAGGCATTCCCCACACCTTGAGAAGTGATCACACTAAAGACTTTGATCATGCCCACAACAGTACCGAGCAGTCCAAGTATTGGAGAAACAGAGGCAATGGTTTCGAGTACGCCGAGTCTTTTTTCGAGAGAGCGCAGTTCCTGCCGGACATTGTTCACGATCTCTTCCTTCATGCGGAAATAAGGCAAATTCCTGTGATTAAGCACGATGAGAGTGATACGCGCCAACAGACTTTTATTCTGCGTGCAAACCGAAGTCACCAAACTTATATCATCCTCGGAACTATAGTTCTGTACGACTTTTTCAATTTCAGGCGGAAGCACTTTTCTTGAGCGGAGTGTAATGAGTTTTTCTATTATAACTGCAAGCGACAAAATGCTGCAAATAAACAGAGGTATCATTAAGACACCACCTTTAGATAAGAACACTAAAATATCAGAAAACATAGAACTCCTCTATTAAATTTATTTATATTTTTTTTCTACTATATATGAGAACAATGATGTAACCACCAGATAATCCTCCGGGAAATCTTTTGGTAAGGGCAGGAATGGAGCAGAAATTGTGATCGATCCTGTGCTTGTCTGTACAAGAGAATTATGAGCTTCTGAATGCAGAACCTTCACATCTTTTAACGTGCCGTTTGGCAAAATAATGAACCTGACAAGTACATCTCCGTGTATAAGACCAAGATACGTAAATCCGGGTGGAGGATTCAAATTTCCTTGAATCTTCTTCTTCAAATACAACATATATGGGGCAAAATTCCACTTGTAGGTATTGAAACTCACTCCTCCGGCTTTCTCAACTTCTGAAATCACATTATTATAATCCGGCTGCGGCGGAAGGTAAACGCCTTCAGGTTGCACATGAGATATTTGTTTTTCCTTATCTCCCTTAATTACTATTTCATCAGATTGTTCCGAAGATTCTTCTATTGCTGTTTCTTGAACTGTACCCGTCGGCTTGTTTTCCGGTTGTATCTCCACTGACTCTGTTTCGGGAAATTCCTTGATCTCCATATCACCTTCACTAAAAGGATTCGCATCGAGCGGAAGTTCGCCGTCCAACTCATCAGCAGCAGTTATATTTTTATCAGACACAAGATTTTGCTTTTCAACATTATTATCTTCAGGAACATCCGGCGTCTCAATAAATTCAAAAACGATACGCTTTTCTTCGATATCTTGTTGGTCTGGTTTAAGATCTATCAACCTAATATCGGAAAGATGGGGAAGAATAAACAAAACTAGTATATGCAATACAACGGACAGAATAAGGGCAAGCCAGAGTATACGTTTTGAATTCATTATTATGAAAGTTATATTTTTAAGATATGCGGTGTTAGCATAGGATATTTCTGGAGATAGTATTGAATAATAGTAAACATCCCGATGAGGATTTTTTTATTTATATAAATCAACAAGTCAATTCTTTCTATTCAAACTTTACTCATAGGATGATTAGAGAAGATAAAAGTTTAATATCATTTGTTCATTTTGTCTTGATATTGCTTTTGTAATAGGAGCCAAATCCAGGATCAACGAAAAGCGTGGCATGGTCGATAATGATATTTCCCCGTATAATTGTTTTCTCAACCCTGCATTTAAAAATTCGATCATGAAAAGGAGAATATTTTCCTTTTGAGTGCAATTTTTTCTGATCAACCTTCGTCTTTTCAAGTGGATCGATCAGTACAAAATCTGCATCTTTGCCGATACTGATACTTCCTTTATAAGAATCTAATTTATAGTTCTTTGCGGCATTTTCAGAAAGAATTTTTTGAATAGTTTGAAGACTGAGCTTACCGCTCATAAATCCATCAGAAAAAATATAGGGAACCATAAGTTCACTTCCGGGTACACCGGCATAATCAGTCCAAATATTGCCCGTGTTTTTCTCCCGCGGATAGTCGCAGCTCGCATGGTCTGTGGCAACAAAGCTGATCGCTCCGCTTTTTAAACCCTCCCAGAGTGCTTTTTTATCTTCTTGAAATTTTACCGCTGGTGCCGTTTTCAGGATGCCTCCCTTTTTTACAAAATCCTCATGTGTAAAAGCCAGAAAATGAGGGCAGGTCTCGGTCGTAATTTGAACTCCGCGGGCTTGCGCTTCTTCGATGAGCACCAATCCCCTTTTACTGCTCAGGTGCACAATGTGAAAGTGAGCACCTGTTCTTTGAGCTATTCCAATCACTTTTTTGATTGCCAGGACCTCTGCTTCGACCCCTCGAGTCTGGCAATAGTGATGTATCTCATTTTTATTTTCTTTTTGAAATTTTGCTCGCGTGCTCTCAACAAATACTTTATCCTCAGCATGAACTGCAACTGGCATATCTAATTCTTTTGCAATAAGAGCCACTTCTGCAAGCTGTGAAGGAGTTAATGAGGTAAAATCTTTCATTCCGGAGATCAGGTAAGTTTTAAATCCGATCACTCCCTGATCTTTGAGTTCAAGCATATTATTTCTTACTGTGTCATCCTTAAATTCTGTTCCGGAAACCCCTCCCCACAATGCGAAATCAACAACTGCCTTTTTGCTGATTACCTTCAGTTTATGCTGCAAATTTGCTGCATTAATGACAGCAGGGATTGATGTGCAGGGCATGTCTGCAACCGTGCTAACCCCGCCAAATGCTGCTGCAAGAGTGCCTGTATAAAAATCCTCCCGCCACTCAAAACCAGGATCATCATAGTGCACATGTGGATCTACAGATCCGGGTAACACAACACAATAATTCGCATTTATAGAATTAGTTAAACCGATCGGTGTTTTTCTTTTTGAACAAATGTAATCAGCTAATCCAGCAGGTTTGTCGGGAACTTCTTCTTTCTCTATTACATCAGTAATCTGAGAGTTGTAAAGAATATCGCAAAGAATAGTCCTGTTACTACGAGAGAGAATTGCATTGATGATCTTTCGAGACATTTTTTATATTTATTGTTTCAGCAATCCAGTTCTATCGTTGAATTCTCTTATTAAATCATCCCACCGCTCATATGAATGCATTTTTTCTTTCCAGTAATTTTCATCATACCATTGAGCATTGAGTTCTTCCAAAGTTTTGCCCTGCTGCTCGATCCATGTGAAATATTTAAGGTTATGCATGCGCTTCTTGTCCCAGTATGAAAGCTCAAGCATATAATCAATAGTCGTTCCCATAATGTAGCGCTCGAAATCTCCAACAGCATTGCAAGGTGTATATTCACCGAACTGCTCATGCAGCTCCTTCATTCTTGATTGATAGAGTTCCATCGAATCGGTTGCTACTGTGAATAATACATCATTTTCGTCCATTTCATAATATTTTGCCATCTTAATGGTCCCAAGAAGATTCGCAATAGATGAAATGCCAAGCAGGTGGAGTTCATCAACAAATTCTCGGGCAATTCCGAGGGAAATCAAATATTCCTTTCCTGCTGGTTCGTTGAACAACCTCACCAGATTCATGCACGCATCATCATCAATATCAGCCACCATATCCATATTTCTCATATTGTGTATCCATGGCACATGCTTATCACCAATTCCTTCAATACGATGTCCACCATAGCCATTGAACAGAAGTGTCGGGCACTGCAAAGCTTCGCCGGCACAGACTTTTATAGTCGGGTATTTTTCTCTAAGATATTCTCCGCTTCCGAGTGTTCCTGCAGATCCTTGCGTAAGGAATAATCCGCTCATTCGCTGGCCTGAAAGTTTATTATTTTCAAACACTTCCTGCATCGCACGACCTGTCACCGCATAATGCCAGACAGCATTACCAAATTCGCTGAACTGATTAAGCACTACGATCTCATCTCCACGGGCTTCTTTCAGTTCCTTGGTTTTATCATACACTTCTTTCACATTGCTCTCGCATCCGGGTGTTGCATAGATCTCAGCTCCTACTTTTTCGAGCCATTCAAAACGTTCACGAGACATTCCTTCCGGCAATACTGCGATCGAGGGGCATGCAAGCAGATATGAATCATACGCTCCGCCTCTGCAATAATTACCGGTTGAGGGCCAGAGGGCTTTCTGCTTTGTGGGGTCAAAGACACCACGAATCAATTTCTCGACAAGCGGTCCAAAGGTCGCACCAACTTTATGTGAACCGGTCGGGAAATACTTTCCAATTAAGATAAATATACGTGCCTTCACACCAGTCAGTTCTGATGGTACTTCCATGAAATTCACGCCATCATAACCGCCACCCTTTTCTTTTGGTTCATTCTTCCAGGTAATTCTAAATAAATTTCTTGGATGCAAATCCCATAATCCTATATTGGAGAGTTCGTGTTTTATTTTTCCGGGCACTTTTCCTGGATGGATCATCTCTTCATAAGTAGGAATAATGACATTCCTCTCCCGGCAACGTTGTACAGTATTCTCCAAAACTTTCTTGTCTACAGCTTCAAAATGCTTATTATCCATATTAATAACTCTTTCTATTAATTCTTTTTTATTTCATTTACGAAAATTTTTAACGCGTACAACACGTCAATTTTTTCAATCTTGTATGCAGCATAATTTCAAGAAAATTGACAAGGGAATGTGCATTATCCTTTTTTATTTCATAGAAATATTTAAAAATTTCCACTTAAGTAATGCCCATGACGAAGAAAAAAATTAATCTCTTTTTTACCGCACTCAAAATTACGAATGATATTTTCGCAGTTGCATTGAGTTTCTATTTGGCTTATAGGATGAAATTTCGCTGGATGCTTCATGTCAGCGATATAAGTGCTTATCCCGATGTGTACATTGATATGTATCTTAAGATATTGTGGCTGCTCGTATTCATCTGGATTTTTTCGTTTATTGTTTCCGGTTTATACAAACAATACGGTGGACCTCTTCAGTGGATGAATGAGATAACAGCCATTGGCAAAGGTGCAATATTTGCGACAATGCTTACATTTGCGTTCACCTACGCTTTTCAAGGTTTGCCGCAATCTCGCTACGTGATAATCTATTCACTGCCTGTAGCATTTTTGATATTGGTCATCTCTCATTGGTTTATTAATAAAATAAAAAAAATCGTCCTCAGTCATAATATTGGCAATAAGAAAGCGGTCATTATTGGAGTAAATTCAATGGGGCAGGAAATCGCAGAAAAAATGCTCCTCTATCCTGATCTTGGATTTAATTATATTGGAAGCATATCAAACGTTACTCCGGACAAACTTCGCTATCATCTGAAAAACCACTATGTTCACTTAGGAATTATTAGAGAATTTAAAAAGATCGTAAAATCGGTCAATGCTGAAGCGCTTTTCATTGCTGTTGACAACATTGACCAAAAAACGCTCAATAATATTATTCTCTATTGCAAAGATAATGACATTTTCCTGAGATTTACTCCAACTCGCTATCAATTTAAAACCGGCTCAACAGATTTTGATGACATGGACGGCATACCCCTGATCGGTGTGACTTACATCTGCTTCACTAAATGGCAATGTTTTGTGAAAAGATGTTTTGATCTTTTAATTACCATTCCACTTATTATCATCACATCCCCTATTATGCTCGCTCTGTTGCTTCTTGTAAAATTAAGCTCCAAAGGACATATCCTTTATAAACAAAAAAGAGTCACACTGCACGGCAAAGAATTCTGGTTCATTAAATTCAGATCCATGTATGTCGATGCTGAAGATGAGACCGGTCCTACTTATTCCACTTCCGACCAGCAAGAAAGGACTACCAAAATTGGCAATTTCCTACGAAAATCTTCATTGGATGAACTCCCTCAATTTTTCAATGTGGTAAGAGGGGATATGTCATTGGTGGGACCCCGCCCGGAGCGCCCCTTCTTTCATGATGAGCTATCTAAAGAAATCCAGAATTGGGATGACCGACTCATCGTACGCGGCGGCATAACAGGATGGGCTCAGATCAATGGAAGGGCTGAACTTACTACAGAACCCCTTGAAAAACTCGCTTACGATCTTTACTACATTGAGAACTGGTCGTTGATGTTTGACCTCAAGATCATGCTGCGTACTGTTGCAGATGTAATTAAACAGAAAAACGTACACTGATCATCATATAATATATTCTGTAGATTAATTAGAAACATTATGATTTTGACAGGTTCTCTGATTTTCTTATTATCTGAAATCGTTTATTATTGTGCATTTATACCATTTAACTTTTTTTCTACCTTTTCTGATATATTTTCTTTTTTGATCTTTCTCGGTGCTCTCTGTGTTCTCTGTGGTGCATTCTTTTTTTGTTTCGGTTTATCCGAGTATGGGATTAAATTCCACCAATGAAGCGAATTGCAATCATTGGCACAAGCTGCTCCGGTAAAACAACCTTAGCTCGACAGCTTTCCAAACTCCTTCACATTCCCCATATCGAACTGGACACTATTTTCTGGAAAAAAAACTGGCAGATCGCTGATAGAGAGCAGTTCAGAAAAAGTGTTGCCCGAGTAGTAGAGCAGGGCAACTGGGTGATAGATGGAAATTTCAGTATTGTGGCGCGATCTCGTCTGGGCTCGTGCAGACACGATCATTTGGCTGGATTATCCCTTTGTTGTGATTTTTCTGCAGGCACTTACTCGTTCAATAAAGAGGATTGTAACCAAGGAGAAATTATTCGGGGATAATGTCGAAACGTTCAGACAGACTTTCTTTTCTAAGAATTCTATTTTATACTGGATTTGTGTCTCTCATTGGGACTATAAGAAAACCTACACACGATTGCTGAAGAATTCTGAAAAGAAGATATTTATTTTGAAAAGTAAGAGAGAGAAGAATAATTTTTTATGGAATATAAAATGATATTATCAAACTGGCTTAATAAATATTTTATCAATTGTTCTTTCTAATATGTCTAATAAATACTCATTGCTCTTTATCAAATCAACTGAATATTTTTTTGTTGTGTGAGCTTGTATTCCTCTAATTTTCGATATTTTCTTTATCTTTTTATCAACAAGGCTACAATCTATATTTAGGAAGTGAGAAATATTTTTTGCAATTATACTGTTTCTGTTACATTCTTTCAATTCACATATCCGATCATATATAATTTTTTGCTTATTACAAGATAAGTTGGAATCATTTAGTAATTTTTGAAATTTTGATTTTTCTTCATCATCTAATAAGCATTGAGATTTTGTGAATTCATTATTCGAAATGAAATCACCTTCAAAAAAAACATCCTCAATTATGCCCCAAAGTATTAATAATTTTGATTTTGGATTTATTTCACAAATTGATTTATTATAATTATCTAACAAAAATTCTACAGAATGTGATTTTTCAATAAGATTTTTAAAATCATTCCATCTGACACCATGATACATTTGAACCGTTGCTCCAAATGATGTATAAATATTTTTTCTAGGTTTTTTACTCAAACCATATCTTATTAATTTTAATCCCAATTTTGATATATACGAATAGGTATTGATAAATGATTGTAAATTATTAAGAGATTCATTAATAAATTGTTTTGGATCAGAAAGATTTATTGTTCTAAAAATAAATTTTATCAGATTTTTTTCTTCAAGGCGGAAATCTATGTTATCTAGATGATGAATACCTTTCCAAAATAAGTCTTGTAAATCAATTGAGGTTGATCCATTCCTGTTGGCAATAATTTGCACATCTGCATGTATTATTAATTCTACAATTTCATTTAAATAATGTAGATAATTTTGATAATCCTTATATAGATTAATACTTGTAAAAATGAAATAATATTTTGATTTCTCTTCCTGAAAAAAACCTGTCCCAACTATTTTATTATTTTTTATAAAATCATCAAATTTGATGTCTGCTGCTTTAAAAATTTCAATAACCATTTTATCGAAAATCTCTTCAGCCAAAACCTCTTTTTCCATTAAAGATTTTAATTTCTTTAAATTATTTATAATGAAATAATGCTTAATGCCTGATTGTTCTTTGCATTCTATACTATTAATTTTACCCCCCCTCATTATTTATTATTTGATAAATGATAATGTACAAATATCTATTCATTTTTTTGCCACATACGCCTTTGCAGGAAGTCGATGCTTTTTCTCCTTATCCATGAACACAGTAAATTCCACACTGCGAATTTCTTTTAATGATGCTCCGGTAAGCCATCGGTTTATCTGCTCATCGGAATGAAGATACATTGTCACTGTTCTATCCGAACCGGTGTGCTCTGATCCAACGATCACGGCAGAATCCTCTTCCGGACTTCGATGCCCAACCACAAAAGCGAAGTATCCTTTCTTTTTCATGATCCTGCCCGTTTCCATGAAAATTGGCTGCAAATCCCCAAAGAATTGAAAGACACCTGCATTTATCACAAGATCGAAAAAGTCCTTCTCATAGGGGTAGGGTAATTTAGTCAGATCATGCCGTGTGAGATTTTGAGAAATCTTTTTTATGCGGACTGCATCGAGCATTTCTTCCGAGATATCCATACCATATACCTTCATGCCGAAGTCATAAAATAATTGTGAACTCAATCCCGTGCCGATGCCTATATCCAGCATTTTCTGTCCCGCTTGAATGAATGTGTACACGAGCCCGAAAAGTATTTCAGGACCATACCATGCTGTTGCTTCGGCTTCTTCGTCATAATATTCTGTGTATCTACTCATTTTTTACCTTCTTACACTTTTTTCCTACTTTTCTAATTTAAAACCGTTCTACGCAATATCCTTGTGCTTCGAGGAGCTCGATCAATCCTTCTTCACCGGCAAGATGTCCCGATCCAACTATTATTAGATAATCTTCATTGTCCTTTGTATATTCGATCACATCATCCAGCCAATTATAATTTCTATCAATCAGCAATGTTTGTTTAAGCTCAGGATATTCTTCAAATCCCTTATTAAGAAGTTCATCAAGTTTCTCAAGATCTCCATTGCTCCACGCATCAACAAGATCAATTAAAGTAGATTCCATATCATCGAACTGATCTATAGTTTGAATGATAAAATCTTCCTGATCTTCCCCGCCCAAAGTTGAAAGCAGGTCGAGTTGAAATTCAGGTGTTTCCAATCCGATAATATTTTTTTGTTCTTCCTTTGCCTGCTCAAAGAAATGCTGATCAACTCCCAGTTTGGGATCAAATCCGAGCTCCTGCAAGTTGAGACTCAGCATAGTTATTGCAATGAACCATGGCTGGAACGCATTGAGTTTCTCTATTGGCAATCCCAGCTCAAGAAGCTTGTTCTTTACCAATGTGTAGGTAGAATCGCTCACCGAACTCTGAAAGGTTTCTCCCTGCGGATAAAACGCTTTCATTACTGTATATTGCTGAAAAGCGGGTGTTTGTGTGCTGTCAAAATTCAGCTCGAACACAACATTCTCTGCGTCTTCGAAGCATCGGTCATACCTGCCATCAAGCGGATAATCCGCTTCTTTCAAAAAATGTATCGAACCCATAAGATACACCGTATTGCTGTCCGATTCTATCTTCCAAAGACAAATATTTTCTTCCCCAGCCCGATTCTCTTCTGCATATAGAAACGCAGCAAATAAAATAATTAAAATAAGTGTGATCCCAATGATTCTGATCGGTTTATTTTTCATGAATTTCCTTTCAGGTTTTATCAAATTTTGTGTTTATCATGCAGATGAATTTTATCAACATTGTGTCAATAATTAACTGTCTGAGCATGCATACCACCAATATTTTTCAGATCTATGACACTTGCAGGAAAACTTAGTGAATATCGCTCGTATAAATAGCAAGAGAAAGATTAACCATAATAGTTAAAAGCACTGTCACACTGAGGCTCTCGAAGTGCGACACCCCATTCGATAGACCCTTCGACCAGTCTACGCTACGCTCCGCCTTGACAAGCAAGCTCAGGGTGACAACTACAAAGATGTATAAGAAACAATAGATTCTCTATAAGTAAATTTCCATAATAATATACCAGCAAACCCTTTATTCATGGACTATTCAGAGAATTTACGTTGAAATTTTGGGGGTATCCCTGTTTACTATCTGAGATCGTATGTCGGATTTTAATAAATTATATCATACACCTTTAATTTGTTTCAAGAATTCACTCAATTTACCTCTCTCATAAATCTCAAAGAAAGGTTCTTCTTTCTTTTCCTTATGCCATTTTACCAATCTGATCTCATCATTTTCTATTTCGAGACAGGTTATTCCAGTAGTGAAAAGCCCGCATCCTGTATTGAAATAGCATGGCAAAGGTGCTTGGCTCGGATCTGTTGGATCAATATCCCTGTTCTTCTTTTTCTCATCTTTCAGCTTCTTATTTAGTTCTTTAATTTTCTTCTTATTTTCTTTTAACAGATCAGGATCGTTAGTATGAGTTTGGTTTTTTTGTCGCAGTGCCTCGATCTGGTTTTGTAATCTTCTCGCATAGGAGGTAGAAGCAAATATAGCCCGATGGGAGTGACCGCAGATAAGGATCACCTCGTTCTTTTTTGCCCATGCATACATGACCTGCTCGTAATCTGTTGTGACCTGTGATTTTGTAGCCGAGGGATGTCCATATAATTTAAAGAATTTTGCTAATGGTTCAAGAGGTTTGAATGCACCCCTGACGAGAAATTTGCTTATCCAGCTATTTTTATCGGATTCAATATTTCCCTGGTGTCCATGTACGAGGAGAATAAAAGGATTATCTCCAATTTTCATTTTCAGGGCTTCGGGAGCACCTTTTGTTATGTCGGGATTTTTCATAACCGGGTCACGTGGTGATTCCCACTCTCTGTCATGATTGCCAAATACTCTTATTATCCGATCTACTCCAAATTTTCTGAACAAGCTGTAGATTTCCGTATCATATCTTTTTTTGATCATATCCAGATCGAATTGCCATAGCTCTTCGATGTCACCAAGCAGGATGATGCGATAATTATTCTCGAGATAGTGGGAAAGCAACCGCCTTATTGCTTTTGTATTATGCCGAAAATCATCTGCTGGTCCTCCATCTCCGAAATGGAGATCGCTGAGAATAACGAATTTGTTATTATTGGTTTCGAGAATACGAATGCTCTTATCATTCCATAACTCAGTCAGACGTTTAAACGTCAATTTTCTATCCTGTGCCATTTCTACCTCCTTGTTAAGTGCGTTTAAGGTTTTAACATCCTACATATTCCGCACCTATGGCGCTTTGTTATTCATCATTGTTATCTCACGAGCTTACGCTCGTCCTTACAAATATATCGTTCCTAAAGGAACTTTTTAAACAATGAACATTCCATCTTTATTTATTAACATATTATGCAAACACCAACGGTGCGGTATCTTATTGGAAAAGATACCTTTCATCGTATTCTATTCCGAATAAATCCAGTAGTTTTATATATTCATCTTTGAACGATATTTTCTTATGATGCTCCTTCTGGTCTTTAATATAATGAACTACATCATCGATTTGGGAACGGGAATATGAAAATGCTCCAAATCCCATCTGCCAATGAAATTTATCTGCAAGCCACTTACTTTCATTAATGAATTTCGATGAATTTGATTTTATATCTCTTACTAAATCTGATATCGATTTATCAGGTTTTAAACTGGCCAGAATGTGGATATGATCGGGCATTCTATTAATCTGTAATAATTTTTGTGCTTTGTTCCTGATGATTCCTGAGATATATTTATAAATCTCATCTTCGTGATCATCTGTTATCAGGTTTCTTCTCCCTTTCACTCCAAAAACCAGCATTACATAGATTTGTGTGTATGCATTTGCCATTGTGCTCCTTTACATGCCGCACCTATGGTGCTAAGGTCACGTTTTCTTGGTTTCGAGAAATTTACACTCTCTTTTACAAATATATCGTTCCTGACGGAACTCATTTAATATCAGACATATCATTGAGTTCATAAACGTTATTAGTAAACACCATCAGTGTTGAATTTTTATAATTTGATGCCTTAGTGCGTGGAAAATTTATTACAGATAATATATATTTCAATTTAATTAATGAACATTCTCGACAAACACCATAGGTGTTTCATGTTTATAACCGGATGCGTGAGCATCTGGTATTTGAAAGAAAATGATAACGAGCACCATCGGTGCGGTATGTTATTCGTCCCCGCATCTTTGTTAATCCAAATCAGAAACCCTCGAAACGGGACCTTTGAAAGTAACATCAGAAAATTCTCTGAAATGAGCTTTGCCACATTTGATCTTTTGTGTTTCACTTTTTCGTAATTGTTGATTTTCCGATTTTGTTTCTGCTACAAAATATATTTTCGTCTCATTCTTCTTGATTAAAGCCCAATCCGGGTTATATTTGCCAATGGGTGTTTTAATATTAAACCAAAACGGAAGTTTGAAATAAAACTCGATATCATCTCTCGATTCACATTCTCTCGCAAATTCATATTCTACATTTGAATCGAGTGGGATCAGTTCTTCATAAATTGTTTTTTTTGAATTGTTCACTTTATAGGCAAGATTATCTAAATAAATTTCAATTTCTTTATCCTCGAAAAGATGCATTTCGTATTCTTTATTTCCAATTTTTTCATATTTGATCCCATCGATGATCAATTCATTCAAAACTTCTTTAATCTCTTGTACAACTGAATCCATAAAAAGGTGCGGATTGATAAGCACTTCGTTCAAACGATTGGAATTTTTCAATATTTGCAAAATTGTAGAGCGCGTCAAACCTGTTTTGTTTTGAATATAATTTAACATATCGGGAATAAGGAATTCATTTTCAAGATAAATCTTTTTTGAACCTTTTATCTCAAAACCAACACCTTCATCATCATATTTTATGGCGGTTTTGGTAGATTTTAAAAAAGTCTTTGTTATTGGTGGTATTTCATTAATTTCATTAGAAGCTTTATTAATCAAATCAGAACTTCTATAATTTACACGATAGGTGGTTTTATATTTAATCTTTTCCCAGATTTCTTTGAAATTCTCGTCAAGTTCAAAGCCTTTCCTGTACTCTACTTTTATTCTATCTCTTTTACTCTTAATTCTACCTTTGAAAGAAACACCGCAATCATCTTCAATCTCTTTTTGAAGTTGTTTGGCAAAATCTTCATAACTTTCATTGGCGATCACAGTTAAGCGATTGATATTATTATCAAATATTCTTTCACCGTTTCGATTTACGGAAAGTCTCAATCCTCTCCCGATTTCTTGTCTTTTCTTGAGTTCGGATTTGGTTTCATTCAAAGTGCAGATTTGAAAAACATTCGGATTGTCCCAACCTTCCCTTAAAGCCGAATGACTGAATATAAATCTCAAAGGTTCTTTCGAGTCCAATAATTTCTCTTTTTCTTTCATTATCAATTTGAAAGTATCGACATCTGCTTGAGATTTTGCTGCTTTTTGAGAATCCTTAAAATGACCTTTCTTATCCTGTGCAAAATAACCGTTGTGAACTTCATTTATTGGGAAAGGCATCAAATCTTTATAGGCAATTTTTTCCGAAAACTTCTTAAATATCTCCTCGAACCAAACTGAAAATTTACCTTTAAATAAATTTCCCGATTCATCATATTTTCTGTAATTTGCAACTCTATCGACAAAGAAAAGTGAAAGTACTTTTATTCCCTTCTTTTGTAAGATTCTCGCTTTTCTGAAATGTTCCTCGATTGTTTTTTCAATTTGGAATTTCATTATTTCATCTGTTATACCGCCACGAGATTCACCCACAAAAATATCATCCCCACTCGATAATGAAATACACTCGTTGGAAACATCTATTTCATTGATGATGTATCCGTTTTTGTAAATTTCCCGATAATTGGACAATTTATACAGGTCATCTCCGATTTTTACAGATACCGACTTTTTGATAACTCCCTTATCTGTATTTTGAATAATTCTGATTCTGGCAGAAGTTCGGGTTGCAGTTGAACTCACTCTTTCCATACTTATAAAAGCGTCATTAAAATCATTTTCAGAAACTACTGAATCAACCTCGATATGTTTCACTAAACCAAGATCATAAGCTTGTACAGGATTCAAGCTGTAAACCAGATTATAATAGTTTGTGTGAGTAGCAGAATATCGAAGAGTGCAGCAATAATTCAAATTTTCAATAGCTTTTTTACGAATCGAGGTTTCCATATTTTGCGGTTCATCCACAATTACGATCGGGTTTGTGTATTGAATGAATTCAATCGGTTTTTTGCCGGTTAGTTTATCATTCGGTTTATTGATAATGTTTTCATCTTTGGCAAATGAATCGATATTTATTACCAATATCTGAATATTATTATTTGTAGCAAATGAACGCAAATTAGAAACTTTTCTGGAATCATAAACTTCAAAATTTACCGGAGTTTTGTCATAAAGATTTTGGAAATGCTCATTTGTAATTTGCAGATTTTTTATCACGCCTTCACGAATTGCAACACTCGGAACAACTATTACAAATTTTTTAAAGCCATAATTTTTATTAAGTTCATAAATAGTTCGCAAGTAAACATAAGTTTTACCTGTTCCTGTTTCCATCTCTACTGAAAAGTGCATTCCATCTAATTTTTCAGAAAAAGGTTTTATCTCATTTTGCTTTTGAACGGATTGTAGGTTTTTCAGGATTTGCTCATCATTCAAAACGATTCTATTACCTACACCGGTTCCTGAAAATTGCAGACTTGTATCGGAAAATGTAAAATCCAGTTCGCTTTGATTTAACGGTTGCCCTTCAAATAAATCTACGATTGATTTTATGGCATTGAGTTGGAAGGATTGGTTGGGGTCAAATTTTAATTTCATATTTTACTGATTTCTCTGCTCTTCAATAAGTTCTCGCTCATATTTAAGCTCTTTAATCAGTTCATCTTCCGTCGGTAAATAAAGCAGATATTTGGAAGAAAACAACTGTTTATTATTTTTCAAAACAGAATATTTTACAACTGCTTCGTTTTTTTCGGAACAGAGTATTATACCGATTGTCGGGTTGTCATCTTTCATTTTATATTTATCTTCAAACATCCGAACATACATATCCATTTGCCCAATATCTTGATGAGTAAGTTTACCGATTTTCAAGTCTATCAAAACAAAACATTTCAGTATATAATTATAGAAAACCATATCTATGTAGAAATATTCATTTTCGGCAGTTATTCTCTTCTGTCGATCAACAAAGCCAAAACCTTTACCAAGTTCCAAAAGAAATTCCTGCAGCTTATCGATAAGCGATTGCTCTAATTCAGATTCACGATAAGAAGCTCGATCCTTCAAATCCAGAAATTCCAAAACAACAGGATCCTTCAAAATATTTTCCGGTTTGAATTTTGCTGTTTTTTCTTCAGCCTCTTTGATAACAGGTTCCTTATCTTTGCTGGATAAAATCCTTTCATAATAAAAACTGTTAATTTGACGCTCCAGCGCTCTTGTGCTCCATTCACAATCTGCTGCTTCTTTCATATACCATTCACGCGCTTGGGGGTTTTCCACTCTTATCAATAATTTATAATGAGTCCATGATAATTCGCTCCGCAGTGCGGAGTGTTTTGCAGATATTGTGTAGTTTACCGAATTAGAAGAAGTTGTAAGTTCTTTCTTTGAATTCTGTGATGAATCCTGTAATTCGCTCCGCACTGCGGAGCGAATTGAAAAGCAGTTGTAAAACTGTCGCATATTTCTTAAACTTTGTTCGGAAAAACCCTTTCCGAATTCTGTTGTTAGTTTCTCTGATAATTCTTTTATTAAATATGAACCATATTTCGCCTTATCTTTTCCATTTTGTTCTTCCTCCACAATGATCTTTCCGATATTCCAATACGCTTGAACCATTACAAAATTGACAGTTCGATAAACCTTGGAACGAGCATTTTCCAGAATATTTCTGATTATCGAATATGTTTTATCAATGATCGTTATTTCCGCTCTCATTCTTTTCACACCACCTTAAACTCAATCCCCGCATCTTTCATCTGCAAGGTTGTATTGGTTTTTAATTGATCGCTACCTTCAAAAAGTTTGTCAAGAGTAATAACTTTCTGCGGTTTTGTATTAATGATTGCTTTTACAATTTCTTCATTAATTTTTGATAATGCAATCACCAATTCGTTTTCATTAATGAGATAATAACACACCCCGTCTCCCGACAAGTCGGAATTCACCCCTCTTCCGTCTTTGCGACGCTCCGGCGCGACAAACGAGAGGGGAATTTTCTCTATTTTACAATTCATATCTATCCCGGATTTTAGAAGTAATTCATAAAGCATATTTTCTTCGGTTGATTCTTCTTTCACTGGATTTACGAATGCATGAAGTTGTTTTTCTAATTCTTCATTGGTTTTAAATTTATCGCCGCGCCAGATCTTGAAATTGGATTCCTGCAGCTTGAAAACTTTGAACCCCAAATCCTGTTTATTTTCCTCAAAATTCAATTTTTCTTTTTGTTCGTGTTCAATTTTCTTTATTACTCTGCGGATTCGTTCTTTTCCAATTTCCGCAATCGTATCAAATCCCGCTTTATGTGCTTCAGATTTTTCATCTGTTTTTTCGTGAAGTTGAACCATAATAAATTTTCTGTTCCCGCTAACTTTTTTGTTTAAATCGAGAACTGCGTGTGCAGTGGTGCTGGAACCAGAGAAAAAATCTAAAATAATACAATTTTCATCTCTGACTGAAGCAATGAATTTTTTAATTAATTTTGATGGTTTGGAATAATCATAAATTCCTTTGTGCCCTAATAGTTCTGTTATTTCAATATTTCCATCTTCATTTGTACCCCAACCATCAAAAAAAAGATTATTAATATGAAAATTATCAACTTCCCCAGAAGTTCCAATTCTTGGTAAAATATCTTTAAGAGTTTTGTATCTTGTTTCGGTCACAATTCTTCTTAAATATAATTCCTCAGTTAAGTATAATTCATTTTTTGAAATGTATTCATCTATACTTTTTTGATTATATCTCCAATTTCCTTCTATAATAAAATCCTGCTTAACTTTTCCATTTTTTATTATTAAATCCGAATGTAAAATCATATCCATTGAACCTGATGTTATTTTCGAACCTTTCGTTAATACAAAATTTTTTTCTTTGTAATTACTTATAATACCAGATTTAATAATTCGTTTTTCTCTTTTATTAGATGGATTTATACAAGGGTAAGTTTCTTTATCATTTTTTATTTCTCCAATTAATCCATTGAATACGGAATCATTTTTTGAATAAACTAAAATGTATTCTTTTATATTTGTTAAAGAACCAGCAAGGAAAGAACCTTTTCTCTTTTTTTCCCAAACTAATATACCCACAAAATTCTCTTCCCCGAAAATCTCATTCATAATCATTCTTAGATTGTGAACTTCATTATCATCGATAGAAATAAAAATAACTCCGTCATCCCGCAGTAGATTTCGGGCAAGGAACAAACGAGGATACATCATTGTCAGCCAGTTGGAATGATAATGTCCGCTTTCTTTAGAGTTTTTACGATAAAGGTTTTCGTTGGTTAAAAGTCCTTCTTCATCTTTTTCACCGGAGCGGAGCAAATATTCATTTTTCTTTTCGGCAAATTTGTCATTATAAATAAAATCATTTCCGGTATTATAGGGTGGATCGATATAGATTATTTTAATTTTGCCGTAATATGCTTTCTGAAGAACTTTCAACACTTCCAGGTTTTCACCTTCAATAAAAATATTTCCGGTTTCACCAAAATTAACAGATTCATCTTTATCTGGAATCAAGGTTGCAGTTGTTTGAGTTTGAATTGCTCGGAAAGCATCGGATTTACCTGCCCAATTAAGAACATATCTTTCATCAGAAAAATTAATCTCATCTCCAAAAGTGGATTTAAGTTTTTCCCAATCAATTTTATCTTCATTAAAGACTTGTGGTGCTATTGATCGTAGTTTTTTTATCAGGTCTTCTTTCGTATCTAATGATTTACCGTTCATAATACAAAACCTCTTATTCATATTGTAACATATTCTATATGAAAAATTTCATGCAAGAAATTTAATGAATCTATTTATGAAGTGTGGTTTAATTGTATAAAAAAATGGTACACCCACCGGGGCTCGAACCCAGGACCCGCTGATTAAGAGTCAGCTGCTCTACCAACTGAGCTATGGGTGCACCTAAAATTTATCTATTTTATCAATAGGAGTCTTTTTACGCCGGACTCGTAATTCTCTGTCAATAATTTGTAGAGATAAACGCCATTTGCCAGCGTTCTGCCTCTGTTGTCCTTGCCATCCCATTGAACGGAATATAAGCCAGTTATAAATGGAATTTCACGAACCATCTGTCCCTTAATATTGAATACTGCTAACTTTGCCTGCTCAAAATGGAATGCTCCCGGATTGAAGGAGATCACTGTAGAATTTTTGAAAGGATTCGGGAAATTTTGATAAAGAGCAAAATCGTTTGATGGTATTTCGGATTCAACCGCGTATGTTAGATTATCTGCATAATTACCGGTTCTCTGTATATTGCCCCGGTAGATCGTCCAGGGATGGAACGAGCCGTGAAATCCTTTATAATCCCAAATAGATATACCGGAAGTTGTTCCTGCGATGATCTCGTAGTCTCCGTCATTATCAATATCATGAAGGGTAATTGGTGATGTAACTGAAGTGGGATTACAAATTGGAAATTCCG